>NZ_JBUYWT010000004.1:0-292677 GCF_055264925.1 Bradyrhizobium sp. KZN70725 | reverse complement strand
CTTCACCAGCGAGGCGTAGATCGGGGCCGGGAAGCTCGGATCGTCGAGCTTGACCGAGAGGTATTCGCGATCGCTGTCGCGGGCGGTCTTCTTCCAGGCGGCGCCGAACTCAGTCACACCGGCGAAGATGCGGTAGTCGGGCGCCTTGTCGTTGTCCTTTTCGGACGCGGCGAACCGTGCCTTGATGTTCAGCGTCAGGGTCTTGATCGCGCCGACGTAGCCGTTGTCCGAAGCGGTGAAGGTGCCGATGGTAGCCATGGTGGTCTCCGTTTGTTGCTCGGGCCGCGCCCATCGCAGCCTCGATGGCGATCCCTGGCCCGGGGAGCGATCGGCCCGCAGCCTTCAGGCCCGCAGCGCCAGCGGAGGACGGCGATAGCCTGCTTTTTTGTACCGCGAGGAATGCCGCCACTTCGCGGCAGGGGAAAAAAGCAGGCGCAGCCGTTGCGGGAAGGCGATCGAGGCTCTTGCCGTCCCTCGGGCCTGATCAGCCCATTCGAGGTTGCGTTGGACGCGCCATGAACGAACTGACGGAGACCACCATGGCGGCCAACACCAGCGCAGCACAACAACTTGAGTAAAATCGATCGGGCACATGCTGACATCAGCGCATGAACGCCAAGAAAGACGCACCCTCGGAAAACGCCAGCGCCCCTCGTCGCAGTCCCGCGTGCCGAGGCGAAGCTACGTCTGGAGCGATGCGGCAGACCACAATCAATGCTCTAGGCACTACACGAGCACAGCATTCGGCCTCCTCGCTCGCTACTGATTGACGAGCTCGACACAGCCGCCCCCTAGCCGCCGCAGACGGCGCAGATCAGAGTGACCGAGGTCTTGATCATGGCGGGGCTTTCATGCCGCGGTCGCCGCTGTGCGGCAATCATATCAGCCGCGCGCGCCTATCGCGCTCGCGCGCGAGCGCCGCGCCGGCGGCGCGACGTTAGCGCTCGGTGCCATGTACAGCAGTGGCCTCAACATCCCCTCCGATCGCGCCAGCGCGGAAGCGATGGCCAGGCGACGGGGAATTGGCGTGATTGTCTCGGCAGGAATTGAAGGCAGTGCGAGATTGTTGGTGGCCGCGTCTCCGTTTCGAGGTACGAAATTTCGGGGCAAAGTGGCGGAGGAAGAGAATCTAGAAAAAGAATTGCTCGTCTGCTGCAGCTCAGATCTTCTCGCTAAGGGAGAATTCCCGAATCTCCAGGACTCTCCGTATCACGTAGGCCATGCAAACTGGCCCGAATCCTGCTCGCCTGAGACAGCTGCCTGCCCCTAAAGCCTCTGGATTTCGACCGGGGGACGGCCCGTCTGCAAGCCCTCACGGGCCGAGGCCGTCCTCATAACGGCGGAAAAGCTCTTGCGCTCGTCGGCCATGCCTTCGGCCAGAGGGCGGTCTAGGGCCGCCCCGGTAAGACGCTTGGCGAACGACAGACCCTCGGCCCCTCGGCTCGATAATTCGGCCCCGACCTCTATGGCGCGCGCGACGGGTCATCAACGACCTCATGCACAATCCCCATTTCGTGGGCACGGGGTCCCGTTACGGTTAGCCCGCGCAGGATCATCTCGAGCGCCCTGGCCTTCCCCATAATCCTGGGCAAGCGCTGCGTGCCGCCGCCACCCGGAAAGATGCCAATACGGGTTTCTGGCAGACCAATTGCCGTGACGGCATTTCCCGCAATGCGCAGGTCGCATGCTAGCGATAGCTCGAAGCCTCCACCCATGCACAGGCCATTGATCGCAGCGACGACTGGCTTCTGGACGGCTGCGATCAGGTCCGTAAGCGCGTGGAAGCCGGGAGGTCGAGGACCAGGCGGCGACAGCGGGCGCGGTGCTCCGGGCTCAATCGCGTTTGCAGCATCGGAAAGTTCCCTAACGTCGTAATGGCGATTGAAAATGCCGGATATGCCCCCTGTGATGACAATGATCCGCACCGATGCGTCGTCTCCTGCAGCCGCGACTGCCTCAAACATCTCGGCGGAGCCGGTGGCAGTTATGGTGCCGAACGGGGCATTTGCGTAGGTGATGGGATGGACCGCGCCGCGATCTTCAGTGGAAATATAGGGCATGGCACGTCCTCTCTCCGGCCGCACATCGGGGCGATCGCGCGGTCTACGCGTCGCTCAGATTCGTCCCGGCCCGGATACCGATCAATACCCGGCGCCTTGCGGCAGAGCGCTCCGTCGTTAGAATCCTGTCCCATCAACCTACGTTTCTGACGGGCCTTAAGAACGGAGCAGAAGTTGTGCCCAAACCGGAAAGCTCCTCAATCGAGAAAATCTACGCTCCCGTGAAAAGGAAAGAAGGCAATCAAACCAGAGGTCGCCGAGGAGATCGCGGGATTTCGGAAGTGGGACGAAAAGTCCCCACGGCCCGCCGCTGCGGCTGGGTCATGGCCGAGAAACGCCACCAACGTCCGCACTGATCTTGGACCGGACATCAGCTGCTTCGGTCGTCCGGTCCGCTCAGGAGTGACAGCGGCCAGATGCCGCAATCTGAGAGCCATCGTCTACGGCGCCGTGAATTCTCATTTTCAGCGCCGAGTCGGGCCCTCGCTAATTCTTCTTCGTCAATCCGAAATCTGGCCGCACCTCCTTGCGGCTCGGCGCCGCGGCCGTCACTTTTGGCTTCTCCTTCTTCGGCTTCTTGGTTTCACGGTTTCCACGTTGCTGGCCCTTCGCCATGTCATTCTCCTTGGTGGTTGAGGTCTTCGAGTCGTCGACCGCAGCGCCGGTCCGCGTGGATGCAAACGCGCGCGTGTGCCTTACGCGTAGCTTGCACCCGAGGCGAAGCGCGACCCTAGCGATGCCACGGTCGTGTTCATTGGCACCTCTGACTGGATACGGCACGACGTGACGTTTTAGTTGAGCACGGCAACTCCGCAGACGAGAAGCAGAAGAAAAAGCGGAACGATCACCGGGGGAACAATCCATTCCGAGATGCGAAAACACAACATTGCCGCTCCTGCGATGCTTTCGGCGGGAGCGTACGGGACCCTCAGTCACCGGTCGGTGCCGTTGAGAAGTGCGGTGATCAGACGAGCCTACGCTCGCGTTGCGCCAATAGCGAGCAGTAAAACGCCTTCGGGGTGACGACCCTATGCGGCATCGTCGCTTACAGGCGAGGTGACGATTGTGCTGGCTATTGCCATGCGGAGGGCGCATCGTCGTAAAGGCTAGCCTGTCGGCTGAGGCTTCGCTTTGCGAAAGGCAGCGTGCATGACCACCCGCTCGCGGAGAGAAGTCGTCACCTTCAGGCATCCGTTCCGCCTTCGCGGTATCGAGCGCCTTCTGCCCGCCGGCGCCTATGATGTCATTACCGACGAGGAGATGATTGACGGATTGTCCTTTCCGGCTTGGCGCCGGGTCGCGACGATGATCACCGTGCCGGCAGAGGGCATGCGCAGTTCCACTGAACTATTGTCGATCGGCTCGGTCGACCTAGCGGATGCCCGGCGGGTCGACGCGAGCGTCGCCAATGACTGACCACCCGGTCGATCTCGACAAGCATCGCGGCATGACCGCGCAGAAGGCGACGGACCTGCGCCGCGCGTTGGCAGAGGTCGAGACTCATGTCATGGAGCTGCGTGAGCACCAGGCCGATCTCGAAAACCGCATGATAACGGTGCCCGCGGCGTCCTGGCCGGAGGCCGCGGTAAAGGCTCGCCATCTGCTAAACCTTTATGCCGCCAGCCTGCCCGCCGAGGACACGCGCCACCGCGCGTTGGTGGCTGCGTTGTTCGACGATTTCGTTCGGCTCGGCGGGGAAGCCTGAGGCGACGACGGCCGCTCGTGTCCCCTTCAAGCGCCATGATCGACGCGAACGGAAACCAGGCGCCCGGACGGGAACGATGGGTCGGGCGCGATCGCGCAGAGGAGCACGTGATGACACCTGACTAGCGGCCGTTTTATCGGCCACGAATACGACCGAATGATCGTTCGATTCTCGATGCACGATGGGGCGAGGGAGGTTCCTTGCGCGATCTCGACCTCCGCGATGGATTATCTCGAGCCCGGGCCGCAGGCAAAGCCGGGGCAACGAGAAGCCCAGTTCAGTCGCCTGCGCGATCGCATCGAAGCGCGCGCGGCAAGCAAATATCGCGCGACGGATTTCGAAGGTACCCCACCCGGCATTGTGCTACGAGGCATTGATTTCAGGACGTAGGCCTTTGGAAGCGATCGTCCGCATCAATACGTTTGGTTTCTCAGTCCTATCGATTGAGACGCTTTTGTCGATCGACCGACCGAAACTCGTGTGGCCGCAAACGAGTTCACATCACTTGGTCAGCCGCTCACAGCACTCTCCGACGCATGGCCGCGCCCATAGAGAATACTGGTCTGCGACCAGCGGATAACATTGTTGCACTTCCATCCAGGAAACGAGCGATTTGGAGAAGCAATGATCTGTAACCGCAACGGTCCTCGGCATGCAGCATGCTCCTGCGACCGACGTCCTCTTTAGTCCGTCCTAGCTTTTATCTCCGGCAAAGGCGGCTTGCGCTCAAACGGCTTCTTTTTGGGCGGCGCGGGCAGCAATCCTTCTCGGACCGCTTTCTTCCGAGCGAGCTTGCGGGCCCGCCGAACAGCTTCAGATTTCTCGCGGGTCTTTCTTTCCGACGGCTTTTCATAGGAACGCCGCTGTTTCATTTCTCGGAAGACGCCCTCGCGTTGCATCTTTTTCTTGAGAACGCGGAGTGCCTGCTCGATATTGTTGTCCCGGACAAGAACCTGCAACTAATCCTCCTCGATGGGGCTGCTGACTGCGATGCGTCCTGCATGGCAGCCAGTTGCGCAGGAGCTCAATTGCGATTTCGAGGATGATGAGCGGTGGCGTTCGCCGCCAGCTTCGGACAAGCCGATCTACTGATTACAGCTAAGCAAATTGGTGGCATCGACGTCACCACGGTCGTGCAGGCCTGTCAATCGATACCTCTGCTCGGCAGGTCGATAAACCTCTCGAAGCCTGTCGAGAGGCCACGAGAGTCGCGTAGCTGTAACAAACGGTTTTCCTCCTTGTAAAAACGCAAAGTTCATGTATACGGAGGAGGTTCGATCAGCCGCTGTGCCTTGTTGAATGCGCCTGCGGGCTCCTTTTCCAAAGACATCGACGAAGTTGAAGGTTATCGCGCGATTGTCGCGCGGGATGCGCTTGTGCGCTTTGGAGAAGAAAATGACGACAGGTACTGTTAAGTGGTTCAATGCCCAAAAGGGCTTCGGATTCATTCAACCGAATGACGGCAGCAACGACGTATTCGTCCACATCAGCGCTGTGGAACGAGCTGGTCTTTCGGGCCTCGGAGAGGGCCAAAAGATCAATTTCGAGATCAAGACCGACCGGATGCGGGGCAAAGTCAGCGCCGAGAACCTTGCATTGGCGTGATATCGTAGTGCCGTTTCACGGATGTACTGAAATGGCCAATCTGCCCGCTCGATCCTTGGATTGAGCGGGTTTATCTGTGGCGTGTACGGACGAAGAATGAGCGCCATGAACCTAGCAGATTCATCACCTGAGCGCGCGCTCCAATCGAAACCGCTTAACCGCTGAAGAGGAAGTGCGGGCACTGGCGGAAATCGAAAGATAATCAATCGAAGTTCGCAAGAGTATGGTGCGGCTTCGAGAGGCACGCCGGAGCCGAGGACGCAGTTGACGCAGCGCCTTGAGCAACTTTGCCAACGCTCAATCCCAAATAGCGCTCGAAGAAGCCGCCCCGATAGCCGGGCTCAAAGCCAACGCCGAGATTTCGGAGAGGCCGATCAGATGCCGGAAAGCGCGATTCGTCGTAGAGCCAAGTCGGACGCCGGCGGGACAATCACCTTCTTTCTCGCGTTAGGCGCGAGTAGACAAATGTGCCGATTAGAAACGACGTTTCACACGCAGCAGCAGGCTTTCAGCTATCTACAGAAGCATCGAAGAGAATTCGAGCATATGGCGCGAGCTCAGCTCGCCTCAGGGGAGCTCGATGATGGGATTATCGTTCTTTCGATGCTCTCGTAGACCAGCCAGTTCATATGAGCACTTTCGGCGTAGCCCAATTGTGCGGGTCAAATGTCGCCCAGAAGTTAGGACCACCTTAAAAGCGCACTCGAGGCGCCTCATAGGCAGGCTTCGTCAACCGTCCTTCCTGGCCAACCGCTCAGCTAATCTCGCATCGATTGGCTCACCTCAACGGGATCTCGGCCTGCGATCAAGATTCGAAGACAGACGCAACGGAAAAGGGCCGCTAGACCTCGCCGAACGGTCACCGCCCACATTTGCGAAATCATCGCAGCGTTCACGCGCTGTCTGGCGATCGTCAAGGATACCGCCTTATGAGCTGGACGAGAGCGTCGTTCAGAAATGAGCGGCCCTTATCGGCGTCTTAAAAATCTCATCGCCTTCGTCGGTCTTTACGACGACATCCATCAGAGACCCATCGTCGACATCTGCCGCGATCTGTTTTGCGATCTCCTCGGCCACCCCTTTGGCATGCTGCTTAGTCGGCAGCTCCGCAGCTCCATGCCAAAGGGATCTTCGAGCGTGTAACTGGCCACAATCTCGAAGTGAAAGCGGGGCATTCTGCGCCTCCCTAAAAAGCAAAAACCCACGGTCGGCGTAGAACGTTCCTAGGAACTGGAGACAATACCGAACATTAGCCTGTATGACCCAGCCGTTGCCTTCATTTGTAGAAAACTCGCTCCGAGTAGCCTTGGGGCTTCCTTGGCGGTTCGGACGAAACGTCGAGCCTCAGGAGACGACCGAGTTGTACTTCTCGACCCGGGCGAGCGTCGGACGTCGATCTTACCCATCACGCAATCAACAGACACGATCAGAACTGGCGATCGCTGGTGGCATAAGTGAAAAGTACTGGATCTTTCGAGCCTTGCGCGGGCTGTGTGAGCTTGTTTTTCCGAGTCCGCGGGATCGCTTCTGTCGGATGAAGCAAGCTAAACGCTTGTATGAGTGATTTCGTAGCCACCTTTAGGAGGCCTCCTCCAGAGAAAGCAGTTCGAATGGAAATTAGCGTCGGATTCGAAATGCTTTACGATTTCCCACAACCGACGCCGATGATCATGGTGCTGGGTACTCACTTCTCTCGCGCTTCCGACATCATTGTTCCTGATTATTTGACTACCGAACCTGCTGTGCCGATCACGCCATACCGCGACTTATTCGGCAATTGGTGCAGCCGCATCGTTGCGCCTGCCGGGCGTATGCGCCTCGCAGCCAACGGTCGCGTACGCGACAGCGGCCTCCCAGATCCCGTGTTTCCCTCAGCCATGCAACACGCAGTGGAAGACCTGCCTGCTGATACATTGGTCTATTTGCTTGGCAGTCGGTATTGCGAGACCGATCGACTGTCCGACATTGCTTGGAGGCTGTTCGAGAACAAGCAGCCTGGCTGGGCGAGGGTGCATGCCATCTGCGAGTTCGTCCATCATCATATCAAGTTCGGATATGAGCACGCCCGAGCCACAAAGACCGCGTTTGAGGCCTACAAGGAGGGACAAGGTGTCTGCCGCGACTATGCTCACCTCGCCATCACTCTTTGCCGATGCATGAACATCCCGGCCCGTTATTGCACCGGGTATCTTGGCGATATGGGGACACCAAAGCCTTGGGCTGCGGGCGACTTCGCCGGTTGGTTCGAGGCCTATCTCGGCGGCCGGTGGCACACTTTCGATCCCAGGAACTTCGTGCCGCGGATCGGCCGTATCTTGATTGCGCAGGGTCGCGATGCTTCTGACGTCCCGATCACCCAGACGTTCGGCCCGAACACGCTGGTCAGCTTCAAGGTGTGGACCGAGGAGGTTACGGCATGACGGGCCACTTCCCCTACGGAATTGACACCTGACATTTCGCGCATTGGAAGTTGCTAGTCTTTGGGTCAATGCAGATAAAACTGTTCGGCACATGATCGGCGCGGGTCGCGGTATCGCCCCTCTTGAAATCGTAGCCGTTCGCCTGTGAAAGTCGTGCCACGTCGATCCTTCCACAGCGTGGGCACCGAAGGTCTACCGTCCATTCGTCGCGGCCAGTCACTATTGCGCAACCGGTTTGCTGGGCCAATACTTCGATTTGTTCAAGATCCAATTCTTGGCGTCTTCCTGGTTGGCGAAGTCACCGACATGAGAATCCGGCCCGTGTCCGGTAATCACCAAAACGAACCAGCGACCGCTGGTCATCAGCTTAGCTTCAAACCGAGGGATCAAGTCCATTGTGCCATGGTCCGGTCAATCGCTACCCAACTCTGCTTACAATCAAACTGAACCAACTAACGGCAATGGGGATCATCGGAGCGGCGTAACAGACAGCATAGCGAATAGAGCATTATCACCGTCAATCTGCGCCGTTTCCCGACTGGTTGCATAACCGTGCGCAACTTCAAGGTTTGCTTCGGAAACGAACCATTTCCAGAGCGTGGGCTCCAGTGGCGTAAGAGTCACCTCCAGCATCGTGGAGCGAAATAATTTTTCATTTCGCAAGTATGCGCTTTAATTCGACCGATTACTAGGTATCCAGCCTGCCACAATCAGACTATCGACTCACAGGTATCTGACCGATGTCTTGCATTCGAGCTCGCGCGACACGCATGTGGCTTCACCGGACCAGTTGCGCCTCGCAACTACTCGGATTCATCACTTAAGCTCTGATCGGTCAATCACGATGAGAATCATCGTGATAACGATGGGATTGAGCTCCCAAATGGCAGCGCGGCATGCAGGAGGCTACCATCGCAGCCACGATCGACGAGTAGCACTGCCCCATGGATCACGCGCGCGGCCTTCGCATATTGGAAGTCATGGAGCAAATGCAGCTAATCCTCTAGGCATACGGCGGTACGTCGACCAGCGTGCCGATCAAACGCAGCAGAGCTTGATGCTCAGGTCCTTGCATTCCCTTGCGCAAGAACTCACCCAACTCAACGTGCGAAAGTCGGCCGCCGGACGGCGCATTCGGCTGATGGATGATAAAGGCATTCCCGTTGGTCGGCTCGCGCCCAAGGAACCATGCATCTCCATTCGGACTGCGATACAGTTCTCTTCTGTCGGACATGTAGCTGCTCCTCCTTTTGCCGCGAGCGTTTGCGCACGCGACACCCGTCAACTCACTCGTTTTCAGTCTCGCTAAGTTCTTGCTCTGCCTGCAGCCAGAACTCAAGATCACGGCCACTGGGCCGGCCGTGCTGTTCCCAAAGTTCGTGGGCGCGGGCTCGAACTTCCTGCTTGGACCGCCGGGCGGCTATAAGCCGTCGCAGGCCCTCGGTCAGCTCGTCGACAAATACCTTGAGCCGCTGATAGGTCGTTTGGTCGCTTATACCGGACGCAAGCCGGTTGGCTCGTTCCAACTGGCGCTCCAAGGCTTGGCGATCACTGCGCGAGCTCATAGCCACCTCCGCCAAAGTAAGGCGGCTGCAGTCAAATCGTTCATTCTGAGCCACCAAGACCGCTCCATGAGGTGGGCCCGCGAAGCTCTTGCTGCAGCGCGAGAGGAACTGCAGGGTCAACTGAGAGTCGATTCCAGATACGCGGTGGCGACTGCGACGTCTCGATGGATCGCTAGTTGCCGGCAAGGAGGAAGGGAAATGGCTTACACCCATGAGACGAGGCGCCCTACCGCGGCTCAGCGCGAGGCCCAAAAGGCATTTCGGGACGCCGACGCCAAGGCCGCGATGTCAGAATATGAACGCGCTCAAATCGCGTTTCATGGTTTCATGCGAATCGTGAACGATTGAAGGCGGAGCGGCTGGCGCGCGAGTCGGCGGCTAGCGACGAAGTTGCACGCAAGAGGGGATCGTCCGCGTCTGGCGCCAGGCCGAAGAGCAATATCAGAGGACGGAGACGAGATTAAACGGCTCAGTGCGAGAAGTCTTCTACGATGCTCGCAGATGATGTTGACGAACCTGGGCTCATCTCGACGGGAAGCGTGCGGGCGCCATTCCGAACGCCAGCGGATGCCGCGGCACCGTCGTAACTTCGCCTCAGATCACAACGCACTTGCCTATTGACGTCATATTCGGCGGCGAAGGAGACGCCCTCGTCTGGGAGTGCGCTTATAAACTCAGCCAGATTCGTCTCCGACGACCATTGAAGGTATTGACCACCCGCAGAGACAAGCGCTCCCACGACGAGAATCTGGATCGCCATCGTGGCGGCGGTTGCGAGGCTTTCTCGACTATTCAGCAATAACATCGCACGCCTCCCGGCACGTAGCGCCGTGGCTAGTTAATCGTACGATCTGAAATGCTCAACTCCAGCGCTTCAAACCTTGTCAACTAACAATGCAAGCCAGCTACCTTTGAGACGGCCTGTCATTATCATTTCTAGGCGAAGCCGCGGAATGCTCAGCAATCCACTTGGCCGCGTCGTGCTCGGTGACCAAGCCCTTAATTACTTCTGTTTCGCCATCAGGCCAGAGAACATCAACACCCCAGCCGCTTCCGGGATTTTTCCGTGCCAGGAACGTTGGTTGCTGTTCGAACTTTCGCTGACTATGCGCCTTTGGCCGCTAGTTACAAGCCAGCTACCCTGTCGCATCAGCAGAAAGCACGGCATTCGCAAGCGCATAGGATACTTCGCCTCATGGGATGGAAGTCGACTCCGCAGACGAGAAGCAGAAGAACAAGCCGAACGATCACCGAAGGCACAATCCATTCCGAGATGCGAAACGGCAACAGTGCCGCTCCCGCGAGGCTTTCGGCGGGGGCGTACGTGCCCCGCGAAATCATCGGCTTCTGAAAGTGATCGATGCAATCGCTCATTGTGAGGGGGCTGCAGGCGCTCTGGCTGACCACGGGTCGGCGCCTTTGTTAGATGATTGTGTTCCTAAAGGTTCCCCAATATCGTGGCGCGCAGGCCGCAAACGCTTCGAATACCGCGGGCATTGACCATGACCGCTACGGAAGAACAGTCGCGACCTGCAGTATCGACGGTGTTTGGGAACCCACCTGCCTCGCCCCAAACCTGTTAGCCACCGGACCGCTTAAAAAAGGGATCCACGGACGCAGCTAATCGATCCGCAACTTGCGTGACGGCCGGCGTGGACTGCCTTTCGAGAGGCAGCGAGCCGAGAGAGTTCACAACCAGTCCAGTACAGGCGGCAAGAATAGCTATCGCAATTGCAGCGAGCTTTTCGATCCTCATGGCGGTGATCCGTCTCTTCAACGCCCCACGAACCAACTCGGCAATCTCGGAAGTGGTTCCGTGTGCTGTTCGTGCGTCAATTGGGCCGTGGCTTAAGCGTCGATGACCGCACCCCGAATTCCTCGTCCGAATGGAACATCACGTCACGATCGGTCAAGGGAACGAAAGCGGCCGCCAGGATTTTAAGCAACATGAGACCGTCGCTCGCCGGTACCAATCCGGCGCATGTCGCGGGATAGCCAAAGGTCGCTGCGAACGACCCGCTGCTCTCAAGCGCTCGCGTAGATAGCCAAAAGCGGCGGTCTCCGGTTTCATTTGGACTAGCCAGTCGGGTCGCAAGCGACAAGGGCTACGAGAGGGCAGGCGTTGGTCTCCGATGCGCCTTTTCATCCGAACGAGGCTTCGTTTATGCCGAATCGTATTGACATAGACCGCACACACAGCCGAGCAATTGTTCGAGAAATCGGGGAGCGACTGCGCACGTACCTGAAACCAGAGCCGGAACTACCGGGGAGTTTTAGGACACAAATCAACCGGCTCCGCGAATTAGAAGAGCCGTCGCCATCAATCATTCCGGCCGCTGAGCGTTGGGACACGCCTCGCCGGTGAGGCGCCTTGGGACAGCACCTATGGCTCGGCCGAACATGGACGAGCAATGCCATCGGTGAAGCGGCGCGTGTCAAAAATCTTGAGTGAGTATGCTGAGGCGCAATCCGAATTGACCGGCAGCCGTCGTCCTTACCGACGGAAAGGCAGGCACGGTTGAAAACGTTTGGCTAGATGAATTGCACGGGCTTCGGATTTCGATCAAAGGCCATGATGGAAGATGGCCGGTCTCAACCATCAAGTTCCCGGAGACCTAGCCTCCGTCGTATCGGCTGCGCTGTCCAAAGCAGCACTCCCTTCAGAACATTCCAATCAAGATGAAGAAGCCGACCTCGGTCAGGAAAGTGACGCTCATAATCGCAACTATGAGGAAAGTGTCGCCCGCTGACAGTGGGATCATGACATGCCTCGCATCTTGCGAAGCCCCGAAGCCTCCAAACGTTAATTCGCCGAAGGTCGGAATGTTTCGGTTACGCGCGAGGTGCGATCGGCGTTGGTCGCCTTCGTTCCACTCGGGAGCGCGGCACCTGATCTGGTCTCAGCACGGAACTCCGTTCCCGGCCGGAGAACTTTGGAAGAGGCCGTTACCCTTCCGGCTGTGGGTGCAACTCGCGCCTCTGTGCTTCGTATTCCTTAATCAGAATGGCGATGCCTTCCAAGGTGAGCTGATCAGTTACTCGCACAGATAGTGATTTGAGGTGCGCGATCTTCTCGTCAAACTGGGCGCACTTGTCACACATCCCGTCTCCACACGCTTTCTATCTGCCGAAAAACAAAGAGGCCGCCAAACTGAGGCGGCCTTTACAAGGCAGACACCAAAAGGACGACGGACGCGATCAAAGTTGCCGTACTGAGGGTCACTACGACAAGGGCTTGTTCAGTGTGTGCTTGTAGTTCTCTGTCATCCATTGCCGCCAACTCGGGTTTGCTCGGCTTGTTCCTAGATGCCCATGGTGCCAGAGGCTCAGGAACTCTCGCCTGATCCTGCCGCACGAGGGCTCGGAACAGAGACGAGCCGCGATTAGTCCGGCGAACAACGCAACGATTGTCTTTTCATATCATCCTCGCTCCTTCCGCTTGAAAATGAACCGCATCTTGTGCGGATATTCCAGTTGGTGCTTCGCACCATGGTTGAGCATTGTTTTGCGCTGTGAGGGCCGATCAGCTGAAGGTCGCCTTTGGGTCAAAGCCGACCGCGGCGACCCGCTTGATCTTGGTCGCCATCCCTCCGAAAGCGGACGTTGCAGCCTTCTGAGCAAAGCTGGGCTACGGCGCCATTAGGCGACGTTTAGCGGTGTAGCCCGGTCACCCGATCCGTCGTACAATGTCTGCTCCGGTTGGGTTGAGAGCCATGGTGCAGGATCGGCCGGTCCGGGTCGAGCGCAGGTTATCGGCGATATTGGCCGCCGATGTGGCTGGCTATTCACGGCTCATGCACGATGCCGAAGAGCCTACGCACGCCAAATTGACAGCGCTGTTGGCGGACGCTGTTGTGCCAGCAATCGCCGAACACGGCGGACGTATCGTGAAGAATACCGGTGATGGGTTTTTGGCGGAATTTCCTAGCGCCGTCCGAGCGGTTCGAGCCGCTGTGCAGTTCCAGACCCGCGTCAAGGAAGCTGCGGTCAGCGAGATGGAAGACAGGCGTATTGCTTTCCGTGTGGGTATCAATATCGGTGATGTAATCGTCGAGCCCCACGACATCTTCGGGGACGGCGTTAACATTGCGGCAAGGCTAGAGAGCATTGCGGAGCCGGGCGGCATCTTCATCTCGTCTTCGGTTTACGATCAAGTCCAAGGTAAGGTCCGCGTTGCATTCGTTGACTTGGGCGAGCACTCTCTCAAGAACATCGCGCGCCCGGTCCGGGTCTATGCGATTGCTAGAGAGGAATCGTCCGACGCGGTAACGTCATCAGACGGCTCGCCCCCTCGTCTTTCCATCGTTGTGCTGCCATTCGGCAACCTAAGCGGCGATTCGGAACAAGACTACTTTGTTGATGGCGTAACCGAAAGTTTGACAACAGACTTGTCGCGCATCAGCGGCTCATTCGTGATCGGAAGGCACACCGCATTCACCTACAAAGGTAAGGCGCTCGACCTCAAGAAGGTCGGCCGCGAATTGAACATCCGCTATGTGCTAGAAGGATCGGTACAACGTAACGGCAATCGGCTTCGGGTGAACGTGCAGCTTATCGATGCCGAAAGCGGCAATCACCTGTGGGCCGAGCGCTTCGACAAGCCGGTCGCCGACCTGTTCGATATGCAGGACGAAATCGTGTCGCGGCTCGCTAACGCGCTGAATGCCCAGCTTACCGAGGCTGAGGCGCGACGCGCTGAGCACTCGCCGCATCCCAACTCGATGGACCTTGTTTTCCAAGGTAGGGCTTCATGGAACAAGGGGCCCACACTTGAGCACATGGCTAGAGCCCGCGGCTTTTTTGAACGGGCGTTGGGGCTCGATCGCGCGAATGTCGAGGCGACGGTCGGTATCGCCAACGTCGATTTGGTCATGGGGGCCGCTCTGCTAACTGACGACCGGGCTGCGCTTCTCGCGACAGCCGAAACAAATGCGATCAAGGCGCTTTCATTGAACCAGGACCATGCGGGGGCCCATTTGGTCCTGGGTATGGTCTACATTTTTCGAAACCGCGCGGCGCAAGGCATTGCTGAATGCGAGCAGGCACTAGCAATCAATCGTAATTCGGCCAATGCGCATGGCCTTATTGGTTACGCCAAGTATTGCATGGGTCGCGCGGCCGAGACCGAAGGCCATGTGCTTGAAGCGCTCCGTCTCTCCCCTCGTGATCTCGGTACTTACTGGTGGATGTTCTGTGTGGGCTTGGCCAAGGTACAGTGCGGCGCGGATGCCGAAGCCGTCGATTGGCTTCGACGAAGCATCGAGGCAAATCGCAATTTCGCTAACAGCCATTTTGTATTGACCGCGGCGTTGGGGTTACGGGGTGCAATAGAAGAGGCCCGAACCGCTGCAAAAGCGGGACTTGTGCTCAACCCGGGCTTCACTCTCCGCCGTTTTCGCCTCAACTCGTCAAGCGATAATCCGACGTATCTCGCGGGGCATGCGCGGATCTGTGAGGGAATGCGCCTGGGCGGGGTGCCTGAGGAGTGATCTCCGATTTGGGTCAATCGCGATGCAATGGTCGCGGTGCGCCAGAAGCAGAAGGTGCCACGGTGCGAGCAGACGAAGCGCAGTTCATTTCACGTCGGAACGGCGATTTCGCAAACAAGCCCTTCCGCGCGCCAGTCAAAGAGCACCTTGCCGCCAATTGGGGTGATCGTTCCTTCAATGAGGCGACTACCAAAGCCCCTGCGTTCGGGCGCATTTACCCTCGGACCGCCCAATTCGGTCCAGCGGAGCATCAGCTGTCCATCTTCGCTTTGCGACCACGCCAGTCCAATCCGGCCTTTCGCGTTAGATAGCGCTCCATACTTGGAAGCATTGGTTGCCAATTCATGCAAGGCCACAGCAACCGCCTGCGCAGCGGTGGGTTCTAACACGGTTTGCGGACCCTCCATCCTAATCCGCTTGTCGTGGCCCTCTTCGAGATAAGGGGCGAGCTCCTGCTTGGCGATCGCCGAGACTTCGGCACCTATCCACCGCGTTTCAACAAACAGCGAGTGAACATTTGCCATCGCTTGGATGCGCCCGCCGATCACCTCCTTGAGGCTCTCGGAGGTATCAGACTGAGAAAGATTGATGATTGCCTGTACGTTCGCGAGGATGTTCTTGCTTCGGTGCTCCGCCTCGCGAGCCAGAATCCTTATCTGCTCCTGAGTTCGCTTCTGCTCGGTAATATCTCTAGCAATTTTTGATGCGCCAACGACGTTGCCACGGGCATCTTTGACAGGAGACACGGTCAGCGAAACGATGATTAAGCTACCATCCCTACGTCGCCGAACAGTTTCAAAATGGTCGATGCGCTCACCTCGTCGGAGGCGGGTTAAAATCTCACGTTCTTCGCTTTGCCGGTCCTCCGGAATCACAAGCGTAATCGGCTGGCCGATCGCCTCGGCGGCCGAGTAGCCGAAGATGTGCTCAGCCGCCTTGTTCCAGCTCGTAACAATGCCATCCAGATTCTTGCTAACGATCGCATCGTTGCTAGACTCAACTATGGAGGCCAGCAGATTGGCCAAGCGCTCGGCACGTTCCAGAGCCGGCTCGCTGACGACAGGCTCGCATTGAAGTCCCGACTCGTTTTTAGTCGCCATTGGGAACCCCCGTACCCGAATGCTGCACTGCCGTTGGTGCCCAATCATAGCACCAAACCCAAGGGCCGAAATGTCTCCAGCGGGTCGAAAAGCCGTATCGTGCCGCTCGAAGCAGACATGCGTGCGGCGCTCGCGATCGATCACGCGTTCGGTGTTCGCCAATCCATTGTTATGGAAGAAACCGGTCAGCGACCGAGTGACCCGGCGCGGAATATGCGATGACGCCTCTGACCCTATCCGGTGGATAGGGTCAGCAGCATCAATAGCGCCGCATTGGCCCTCCGAGGTGCCTCTAATGCTCTCAATCTACTACTGCTTTCGGCGGCATAGCGGAGTTGGTGGGACTTGCAACTGGTTCGACCCAGTCGCGAATGACCCAAAGCAAACATTCTCTCTCTATAGCGATGAAGCCTCATCGATATCTTGAAATAAAATTATGGGTGTGAGTGATTTCACACACATAGGGTGATTTACCGATTAATTTTTCGAAACTCAGCTTAAGCGGTTTGCCCAAGGTAGCAAGCCATGAACTCATCAACTTCAGAGCGCGGCAAACGCGTTGCCGCAACCGCGCTACGGACCGGATGACCATTGGCACCTCTTCGGGTAGACTGGTTTCCTGAGCCCCCGAACGGGAACGGGTATGCGCATGGCCCGGAAGCTCGCCGCCATCATCGCCGCCGACGTTGTCAGCTATAGCCGGCTGATGGGTGTCGACGAGGCAGAGACCTTGGCGGCGCTCAAGACGCATCGACGAGATTTGATCGACCCGAACATTGCCGAGCACCAGGGCCGCATCGTCAAGACAACTGGCGATGGCCTTCTGATCGAATTCCCGAGCGTGATCGAAGCCGTCCAATGTGCGGTCGAGGTCCAGCGCGCGATGCAGGAGCGTAATTCGGACGTACCGACGGACCATCGCATCGAGTTCCGCGTCGGCATCAACCTCGGTGACATCATCATTGACGGCGACGATATTTATGGCGATGGCGTTAACGTTGCAGCACGGCTCGAAGGCCTCGCCGAAGCCAATGGGATCTGCGTAAGCAGAGTCGTACACGATCAGGTGCGCGACAAGCTGGGTCTGGGCTTCGAGGATCTGGGCGAGCGGCAGCTCAAAAACATCGCCCGCCCGGTCCGCGTCTTCCGGATTGCAACACCGGACATCGGGCTGCGGACACAATCGGCAAACCCCGCACTCGCGATACCGGACAAACCGTCGATTGCCGTATTGCCGTTCACTAACATGAGCGGGGATCCAGAACAGGACTACTTTGCCGATGGAATGGTCGATGACATCCTCACAGCGCTATCTCATTTCAAGGCGCTGTTTGTCATCGCCCGCAACTCCAGCTTCACATACAAGGGGCGCGCCGTCGACGTGAAGCTAGTCGGGCGTGAGCTTGGAGTGCGCTATGTGTTGGAAGGAAGCGTTCGCAAGGCCGCAAACCGGGTGCGCATCACGGGTCAGCTTGTCGATACCGCTGCTGGCGTGCATCTTTGGGCGAACCGGTTTGATGGTGGGCTCGGCGACATTTTCGATCTGCAGGACCAGGTGACGGAGAGCATTGTCGGAGCGATCGCGCCGGCGGTTGAAAAAGCCGAGATCGAGCGCGCCAGATGCAAGCCGACCGAGCGTCTCGACGCCTATGATCACTACTTGCGCGGTCTAGCTAAGTCTTATCAAGACGCCAGTCAGCAAGCGTGCAGCGAGGCACTGCACCTATTCAACAGCGCGATCAAGCTCGACCCAGACTTTGCGACAGCCTACGCTCGTGCCGCCTTTTGCTATGCCAATGCCAAGGCCTTTGGCTGGATTTCACTCACACCGGAAAAGGTTGCCGAGGTATCGAGGCTCGCTCAGCGAGCGGTTGAGTTAGGTAGGGATGATGCGATCGCGCTCGCTGATAGCGGATGGGCATTGGCATATGTTGTTCGCGATCTCGATCGGGGCGCCGCTTTAATCGATCGCGCGCTTGCGCTCAATTCCAATGTGGCCGAGGCGTGGGATTGCGGTGGCTGGGTAAAGAATTGGCTCGGCGAGTACGAGCTAGCGATCGAGCGCTTCACGCGTGCCATACGCCTGAGCCCACTTGATCCGTGGGTCGCACCGATGCGAGCTGGGACTGCGCATGCACATTTCTTCCTGAGTCGCTATGACGAAGCGGCATCGTGGGCGGCAATGGCGTTGCAGGACAATCCAAACTCTCAACCTCTACTTCGTATTGGCGCTGCGAGCAACGCGATGGCGGGACGGTTGGATCAAGCGCAGAAGGCGGTCGTGCGCCTGCGCAAACTCAATCCTACACTGCGGGTTTCCAACCTCAAAAACGTGCTGGGACCTTATCGGCGTGCCGAAGACATCTCGCGATACGAAGAAGGATTGCGGCGTGCCGGGCTCCCCAAATGATATGGAGGAAGGAAGCGTTACCTTGGCCGATTCTTTCAGAGACTTCGGTTATTCGGAAGGTCGCGATGAGATATCTGCGCATCTGCGCCACACCGGACCGAGAATCTCATTTCGGATGATGTCCGTATCCCAATAAACCACATACCGCTTTTCCCAACGAAGCGCCGTTCGAGCTTTCGTCCCACTATCCGGCGTCACGTATCCACTTCGCGCACGTTCCGGCCGGCATGGGCGAAATCGGTTGGCACACTCCACCGCGAAGGGTGCTCACGGTGTGGCGCGACGGGGGTCGTGAAGTTCGAGACAGATGGAGAGGTGCGGCATGTTTCGGCCGATGGTTCTATGTTGGTGGAGGATACGCATGGAAAGGGTCACATCTCACGTCACCCCAAAGAGGAACAGCGCTTGATTCTGATCACGCTGCCAGAGTGTCTCGACAGCCCACCCATTCCAACTCTAGGAGTTGCCGTAGAGCTCGTCTGATGCGCGACCGAATGTCGCCTTGGCCCAAATGCGAAGTCCAGCGCAGCTCCCAAACTATCAGCTTGCGGAGGTAAAGCGGAAACGGCAGGCCAACCGCCTCACCGCCTCAATCGCGCTCCCGACCCATTGCGGACACGGCCCCAAGCAATCGATAAACTTCTAGTTAAGTTCGTAAATGCGCCGAAGTGGACGCCCGCTATCAGCTTAGGGATATAACGTCAGCCTCGCGTGAGGTCGCGACGTTGCATTCCTCAATTTACCTTCACAACGTCGTCCGGCTTCCAGGTTTGATCGAAGAACCCGACCCCGGTCCCGTAAAGGCGCAAGGCGGCCAGGAAATCCCGTCCGCTAATCGTCTGGATCCAGTTCGACTCGGGTGCATTGGCCGGCTTTTCGGGCGCGAACCAGATGTCGATCGATCCGTCGCTGTTGGTCGCGACTTTGTTGAAGCCGTTGATGGATGGCAGGAGCTGCGAAGTTTCCGGCATGGTCCCATCCGTGACGTTGTAGGCGGTCACTGCCCAGAACAGCGCAGCCGGAGGATTGGGCGGCAGGTGCATTTTGTAGGTGCTGGAGCCATTGAGGAATTCTCCCTTGGCGTCCCGTGCCGTGAACGGATACTTCGATCCCGCGCCCAAGGTTCCCATCACCATGGCGGATGCCGACGAATATCCTTGCCCGCATCGCCGCCCACCCAGCTTATCGGCTCGACGAGCTTCTGCCCTGGAATTGGACGCCGCGATCAGCGATTGCTGCGCAAGCGGCGTGATCCGCGAGCTGACAACGCTGCTGCCTGACGACTAACCCGCCTGTGGCCCACGCCGGATGCTTACGTTCAAGGCGCCATGGCTGAACGTCCTTTGGCTCTCCGACTTCACCTATGTCGCAACCTGGACCGGCTTCGTCTACGTCGCCTTTGTCATCGACGCCTATGCTCGCAGGATCGTGGGGTGGTGGGATGATGAGTAACGTTACGCGGCGGGCATTGAGGGTGTATGCCGCCCTCAACGAACTCAAGGAAAGTGACAACGACGTTCTAGACGCCTTGATACCGTTCTTTGACGGAGCGTTCCTAAAACGAAGGACTAGCAACTGCCCAAAGGCCCCAAAGGCGAGAAGCGCCACGCCGACACCGTAAAGAACGCCTGATCGCGCCGAAAAAACGCGGTCCATATAAAAAGCGCTTGGAAGTCATCAACTAAACGGCTTCTACAAGAACACCGCAATCACCGCGATGGCGATAGGGCACATGCCCAATACAACGATGCAAACGCGGTAAAGTAAGTCACTGCCCATGACACAACTCCAGCGTTGGAGTTTGACCCTATTCCCAATGGGCGTGTGGGGGATAGTGCAATTTGTCCCATCGGCGGCAGCCCGCCAGATTTCTGCTAGGCCGCTCCCGAGGAATTTCAAACTGAGGCACGACCGATTTTCACCACAGTCGACCGGATCGTGCCGCGTGGGCTCGACTTCGACCGGCGCAAAGACATCGTTAGCGAGATGATCATCGCGGTGCTGGAGGGCGAATTGAGCCTCGCCGACGCCAAGGCCGCCTACCCGCGCTTCCTCACCGCCAGCTATAGGCAGTTCTCCGGTAAAGCATTCGGTGACATTCGGTCCCCGGTATCGCTTGATGCGCCGGTGACGGCTCAATGTTGCGCGTTGAAACGGTCTCAGAGAACTTTGGGAACGCATCTAGCCTAGGCTTCGCACCGGGCCAGCTTCGGCTGCCTGGTGCTCTCGCTTAAGCCAACAGTGTGCCGGACTCCTCTTCCCGCCTCGGTAAACCACGGATGTGGCGAAGGGTTACAACCGCCAAAAACAAGGGGATATTGATGAGCCGTTAAGTTCCCTGCCTGTTGATAAGGCAGAGGCTGCACGCGGTGTGCATTGCCGAACAGAGTCGGTCGAGTGTCCAATGAACCCTGCGTGCCGACGCTGATTCGACACTAGAACGCTTTTGTTACGACTCGTGTCAGTCGTAGGCACCATAAGCCGAAAGGCGGCCCCATCGCGACAATGGGAGACCGCCTTTCTAAAATTGAAACCCGCGCCACGTAGCCCCGTGACATTGGCTCCCCTTAACAAGAGTCGTTGTAACGGTACTGGACGGAAAGTCCAGCGGTTCGTGGTTGAACTGCACAGGAGAACTACCGTTGAACGAGTCTCGGAGTTTGGTTTTGCGCGGCCATCGCATCAATGAGGATGCCTATGGCCACGTCTGTCTTGATGACCTATGGCGTGCGGCGAAGGCTAACGCTTCCCGCACTCCCGCCAAGTGGCGGATTAGTCGGATGGCAAAAGCTCTCATCGAAGAGCTGGAGAAAAAGATACAAATTTCTTCTTTGAAGGAAAATAAGCAAGTAGTTCCAAGCATTTACTCACGGCGAGGCCGCGGAAGCACCGGCACTTTCGCTCATCCGATCTTGGCCGCGGCATATGCTGGGTATTTGAGTCCAAAGCTGGAGCTTGAAGTTCGGGAGATCTGGCTTCGCTATCGGGCTGGGGACGCCACCCTCGCCGATGAGATCCTTCAGCGCGCTACGGCAGAAGAGAACAGATGGGCTGGCGCTCGGGCGATGTCTCGCAGCCAGCGCGTCGACTTCACCGACACCTTGAAGAGCGCCTACGTGACCGGCCGCGGATACATGGACTGCACCGAGGCCGTTTACTTGAAGCTGCTCGGCGGCAAGTCGTATCAGATCCGGGAGGCTCGCGGGCTGGCACCTAGGATTAACCTGAGAGACAACCTTAGCATCCGTGAACTGTCGTTTGTGATGGCCGCGGAATCTCTCGCTTCGGAACGGATCGAAGAAGGCAATTTGCTTGGGAACGATGAGTGCGTCGCGGCGACCTCCAAGAGTGCCGCAGCGATCAAGGACGCAATCGATTCAGACCGAAAGAGCCGACCCGCTCGTTAATTGCGAACAATATGGCCGAGCCAGCTCGGCCATCTCGCTCCCAGCATGGTTTCAGGAGATTACCGTGGCCGAAGTCGAATTCAGTCTTTTGGATGTCGATGTTGAACTTGTCAAAATGGAGTTTGACCGAAGTTTTGAAGGCACCGATGAAACACCGCACAGAACTCTCGTCGATTTTCGTTTGCGTCTCGGGACGGATGGTTGGCAACCATTCCACGTCACAATGACAGAGCCCTATGCCGATTTGAGCGACTTAGAAAAGAAAGCTTGGCTCGAGGCATATGCTCTCCTTTGTAACTTTGCGGAGGTCATTAAGCGCAAGCACAAACTACCCGACGTAAAATTCAAGGGCTGAATGGACCTCTTCCTCCGCCCCACCGTCACGGCACCCCCCGCGCATGTACATGACCGAAGCTGAGACCGCCCGACTGATGAAGGTGACCGAGGCGATCGTCCGCGAGCTAGACCGTCAGGGCGTCGCTGATACGCTTATTAAGCTGAAGTTCGATGCGCTTGAGCTGGCCCGGGTAGCAATCCGAGCGGCTGACGGAAACGTGGTGCCGTTTCGGAGGCCGTAGTCCTGATGCAATTGTTCTCCGCCGCACCGTCATAGTCGGCGAGACGATCCCCGACGACTACGTGGTGATCCATCTGGGACGGAGGGTCGGCCGCATCAGGCTGGCGACCGAGCGCAGCCCGCCGTTCTGGACCTACAGCATTACGGTCCCGCTGCCCGTCCCTCCCTACGCGACCGGCGGCGCGCCGGATCTGGAGGGCGCCAAAGCTCGCTTCCGGGAAGCCTGGGAGTGGTTCTATTCCGGCCTGAGCCCGAAGAGCATCGAGTAGTGGCATCATACCCAGGACGCGAGTAAGGGGCGGTTCGGCCGATCTGAGGAACGCCGACTGGCCTCGACTGTTAGGAGGCATTATGGCGCCTCCCGTCACCGTTTATTTCACCTGCATCGGCTGCGGCATCGTCTATTCAGCGAGCCAGGAACGCGGCGCAACCCATACCAATGCTTCCGGGACCTTCAATTGCTGGCAGTGCGGAAAGCTTGTCCATCATTGGGTTGGGATTTACGACTATAACGAATGGAGAATCACCTACGTGCTGCCCAAGCAACCCAAGGTGAGAAATGAAATACGTGGGTGATCGCCCCTACTCCGACCCCGAGAAAGCCGCCCGCCGGATCATGGAACACGCCCGGGCATTCGAGCCCATCCAGGACGGCCGGATCTACATCGAGAAGATCAACTATCCGATGCTCTACCAGGACAAGGCGGCGCCGGCCGAGTATTGGGCTGGCTTGGAGTACGCCAAGGAGCAGGGCTGGCTCGAGTACCACGAGAGCGGGACATTCGTGAGGATGCTTCAGCAGAGTAAAGACCTGCTCGCGTGACGGCTAAGTAGCCCCAACGCTGCCGGGCCTCCAGTTTACTGTGGGGCGTCTCACGGTGATCGTAGAGCGGTGAGCACCGGTCAAGTCGCCATTGCTCCATTGGAACGTCAGGACCCTGCAGCTGTTTTGTCTGGAAAACAGGGTTGGAACCGCGGACGTGGCAGACGAGCTCGAATATTCGGCGCACCGACTAGTGGTCATCGAACAGCCTGGCGGTGGTTTCCTGGTCGAGATCACGCCTCTCGCGGGCGGTCAAACGGTCAGGACGATGACGTATCAGAGCAGGCTGGAAGCGATTTCCGCAGCGAAGAGGACCGTCGACAAACATCCTGAACGCAGGCGATAGGACATCAGCGGCACACGACCGGACTAAGAGTTTAAATCATTCGTTTGTTGCGGAGTTGCGTTGTTGCGTTGTGGCGTTGCAGCGAAGGAAGCCCGAGGCGATCGGGGCGAAGGCGCTTTTTCCCGGCTTCATTGCGCCGGCCCTGGCATCGCCGACGTCCCAAGCGGCACGCGCTGGCACCATGAGATAAAATTCGATGGCTACCGCGTCCAAGTCCATCTCGCGAACGAAACCGTAATCATCTACACCCGACGCGGCAACGATTGGACCAAGCGCTTCAAGAAAATCGCCAATGACGCATGGCACATATCTGCAGCTTCGGCGATCATCGACGGAGAAATCGTCGTGCCATCACCAAATGGTACGACGGATTTTTCAGTGCTGCAGAACGAGCTGCGCGGCAACTCCACAAAGATTGTATAGTCGCTTTCGATCTGCTGTATCTGCGGAAGCTGCCGCTATGCGAGACGATACCGGCTGGGTCTGCGAGAACCACCCAGATCAGCCCTGGAGGACTGCAGAGAAATCAGCGAAGTCGATCGATATCCTGGCGCTCATAACGGTCTGGTTGCAGGCTCAAGGCCGGGCGAACCATTTACCCCATCAATAGCTGCCCCCTTCACAGTAGTGAGGAGCTTCGCCCGGACTCCAGAAATCGTCGCAGCTGCCCTGAGTAGGGGCGAAGAAGCTGGGAAGCGGGAACCCCTTTCATTCGCTTTGGTATCCGATTGTACCACGCATTTTTAGCAACCATTTTGCTTCGGCACGGCAAATTGCATCATGTGGGGGATGATCAAACGATAAGGGCGCTTATGTCATGAACGAGTTCGGGCAGAAGGGAAAGGTATCGCTCTCGGAACGGCTCTCGGTGTCATCCGAGGAGGCAAGCGCCCTCACCGGGATCGGGCTGACCTCCATTCGCGAGGCTATCAGCAGCGGTAATCTCAAGGCCAAGAAGCATGGGAGGCGTACGATCATCCTGCCGGACGATTTGAGAGTATGGCTCAAAACGCTGCCAGACGTCCGCAAGCCCATTGAAGAAAGCCCCGCTTAGGCGGGGCTTTTAATTTTCGGCGGTGTTGGGAGCCGACTAACGGTTGGGAGAAGCGGTAAATAGTTGGCAATCCAAAAACAACACGCCCGAAAAAGCACAACAATTATTATACCTTATCTGATCCCATCACGGATCATATACCCCGCACCGCGGATGGTATGCAGCAGCGGCCGTTCAAAACCCTTATCGATCTTGGAGCGCAGCCGCGAGATGTGGACGTCGATGACGTTGGTCTGCGGATCGAAATGATAATCCCAGACATTCTCGAGCAGCATGGTGCGTGTCACCACCTGCCCGGCATGCTTCATGAGATATTCGAGCAGGCGGAACTCGCGCGGCTGCAAGGTCAGCTCGTCCTTGCCGCGGGCGACGCGATGGGAAAGCCGATCGAGCTCGAGGTCGCCGACCCGGTAGGTCGTCTCCTCGGCCGGGCCGACATTGCGCCGCGACAGCACCTCGACGCGCGCGAGCAGCTCGGCGAAGGAATAGGGTTTCGGCAGGTAGTCGTCGCCGCCGGCGCGCAGGCCCTTGATGCGGTCATCGACCTGGCCGAGCGCCGAGAGAATCAGGACCGGCGTCCGGTTGCCCTTGTCGCGCAGGCTGCCGATCAGCGACAGGCCGTCACGCTTCGGCAGCATGCGATCCACAACCAGCACGTCGTAGTCGCCGGACTCGGCCATCGACAGCCCTTCCTCGCCATCGGAGGCGAGATCGGCGATATAGCCGACTTCGCGGAATGCCTTGACCAGATAGTCGGCTGACTCACGGTCGTCTTCGATGATCAGGATGCGCATTTGCGGAGCGATTGCGGTCACGGGAATTGGCCCTCTGTCAGCATGACGCGGCCGGCCTGCACATGCAAGACGACCGCGCATATTCTCGATTGCTTGAAAAAAGTGGGCGGTGAAGCTGGGGGACCTCACCGCCCTGAGACCTTCCGACAGAGGGGGGCATATTCCATCGAAAGGCAACGTAGGGAGCGAGCAAGGGGCCCGCCCCCCGGAAAGCGCCGTCGGCGGGGGCGACTGATGCCGGCGACGCCTTCCAACTCATAGATAGTTATCCCTTCGCCAGCGGCACTGCCACAAAGCGCGACGAACCGCCGCTCTTCACGCGCATGAGAACGCTGTTCTTGCTGTCATTGCGCGCCGCGGTGATCGCATCCCGCACTTCACCGGCGGTGCCGACGGACTTGCCGGCGACCTCGAGGATCACGTCGCCTTCCTTGAAGCCCCGCTCAGCGGCAGCACTCTTGGGATCGACTTCGGTCACGACCACGCCGTCCTTGCCGGCGCCGGCCACGCTGTTGGCGGGCGCGACGGTGAGGCCGAGCTTCGGCACGTCGGTGCCGCGGGACGAGTTGCCCTTGTCGCTCTTGTCGGTGTCCGCCTTGGCTTCCAGGTTGTTCGGCAGCTGGCCGAGCGTGAGGTTGACGGTCTTGTCCTGACCCTTGTGCAGTACGTTCAGCTTCACGGCGTTGCCGGGCGCGAGGCCACCGATGGTGCGGGCGAGTTCGCGCGCATCCTTCACCGGCTCGCCATTGACGGCGGTGATGACGTCACCGGATTCGATGCCGGCCTTGGCCGCCGGGCCGTTGGCCTGCGGTTCGGCAACCAGCGCGCCTTCGGCCTTCTTCATGCCGAGGCTGTCGGCGATGTCGGAGGTCACCGGCTGGATCTGGACGCCGATCCAGCCACGGCTGACCGCGCCCTTGTCCTTCAGCTGGGCGACGACGCTCTTGACGGTCTGGGCCGGGATCGAGAACGCGATGCCGACGCTGCCGCCGGACGGCGAGTAGATCGCCGTGTTGACGCCCATCACCTCACCGGACACGTCGAACGCCGGGCCACCCGAATTGCCCTTGTTCACGGGCGCATCGATCTGGATGAAATCGTCATACGGGCCGTTGCCGATGTCGCGGCCGGAGGCCGAGACGATGCCCGCGGTCACGGTGCCGCCGAGGCCGAACGGATTGCCGACCGCCAGCACCCAGTCGCCGATGCGCGGCTTGGTTTCGGAAAGCTTGGCAAACTGGAAGTTGGAGCCGCCCTCGACCTTGATCAGCGCGAGGTCGGTGCGCGGATCGGTGCCGATCACCTTGGCGGAATAGGTCTTGCCGTCGTCGGTGGTGACTTCGACCTTGTCGGCGCCGTCGACGACGTGATTGTTGGTCACGGCAAAGCCGTCAGCCGAGATGAAGAAGCCGGAACCCTGGCCCGTCACCACGCCACCGCCGCGCGGTCCACCGCGCAGGCCCGGGGGCAAGCCATCCGGACCGCCGAAGCGGCGGAAGAAGCGCTCCATCGGCGAACCCGGCTGGAACGGCGAATCGTCATTGTTGTTGCTGTCATCCTTCGCGACCTTCTCGCGAATGTTGACCTTGACCGAGATCACCGACGGTTTCACGCGCTCGACGATGTCGGCAAATCCGACCGGCTGCTGAACCTTCTTGACCTCGTTATTGACCTGCGCATGCGCGGGCGTCGTGAACAGGTCGGCGGGGTTGTGCGAGGGGCTGAAGCCGTAGGTGGCGGCACCGAGGCCGGCCACGACCGACGCCATCAGCGCGAGTTTGCGGGCAGAGAACAGCGAGCGCTTCGGCGCCTTGTAGGACGGAAGGGTCGAGAGGTCGGGACGGTCGGTCATGTCTTGAAATCTCCAGGGGCCAGAATCATTGGTGCCGGGGGCGAGCACCTGATGGGTCTGAACATGGGGTCATCAGCCTTACGGCGCGCTGGCTGCGGAATTAAACTTTTGTAATCGAGGCGGCCGCCGCTGCGGCAGAATAGCGCAGGTAAATAAAGGACTTAAAAGGGAACTAAAGCGGCTTGTCCGGCGCGGATTCCGCCGCCAGCAGGCGTTCCAGCCGCGCCTGCTCGTCGGACGTCAGTCCAGGGGCGGAATCGCCCCCGCCGGCGGCCGGATTTGCCTTGCGCCGGCCGAGCCGCCAGAGCGCCAAGCCGCCCAGCAGAAGCGCCAGCGGCGGGGTCAGCCACAGCAGCAGCGTGTGCTCGTTGAGGCGCGGCTTCAGCAGCACGAATTCGCCGTAGCGGGCGACCAGGAAATCGATCACCTGGGCGTCGCTGTCGCCGGCCGAGATGCGTTCACGCACCAAGAGACGGAGATCGCGCGCCAGCGGCGCCTCCGAATCGTCGATCGACTGGTTCTGGCAGACCATGCAGCGCAGCTCCTTGGAGAGCTCGCGCGCCCTCGCCTCCTTGGCCGGGTCCGCCATGACCTCGTCGGGCAGCACCGCCCGGGCGGGCATCGCGCCGAGCATCAGGGCCGTCGCAAGCACGGCGGCTGCAAGCGCGCGCGACCGCATCACTCGGCCGCCTGCAATGCACGCGCCGCTTTCGCCGGCTTCGGCGCGCCGACCCGCAAGCGGCGGTCGGACAGCGACAGCAGACCACCGAACGCCATCAGCACCGGGCCCCACCAGATCATCAGCACCAGCGGCTTGTGATAGATGCGCACCGCGATCGCGCCGTCGGCCGAGGTATCGCCGAGCGAGATGTAGAGCTGGCTGGCGCCGCGCGTCATCAGCGCGGCCTCGGTCGTCGAGGCGCCGCGCGTCGTGAAGTTGCGCTTCGACGGCGTCATCACGCTGACCTTCTCGCCGTCACGCGTCACGGTGAATTGCGCGACCATCTCGCGGAAATTCGGACCCTGCCGCGGGTTCAGGCCGTCGAGCCGCAACTGGTAGCCCGCGACGCGAGCGACGTCGTCCGGCTTCATCGCGCCGATATATTCGCTGTTCCAGGTGGTCTCGCAGACGATCCCGATCAGCGCGACGCCGAGACCGGCATGCGCGAAGGCGGTGCCCCAGGTCGCGCGCGGCAAGCCGCGCGCACGGCGCAACGAGAGCGACAGCGGAATCCGGAACAGCGCGATGCGCTCGGCGAGATCGCACAGCGCGCCCATGATCACGAACACCGCCAGCCCGATCGCGAGCGGCGCCAAGGTCGCGCCGCCATAGGTCCACGCCAGCACCAGCGCCATCGCAACCAGCGCGACGATGCCGGCCACCATCAGCCGCTGCGCTGCGCCGAGCAGATCGCCGCGCTTCCAGGCCAGCAGCGGCCCGAACGGCACCGCGAGCAGCAGCGGCACGAACAGCGGCGCGAAGGTGAAATTGAAGAACGGCGCGCCGACCGAGATCTTCTCGCCGGTCAGCACCTCGAGCGCCAGCGGATACAGCGTGCCGATGAACACGGTCGCGCAGGCGGTGGTGAGCAGCAGATTGTTGAGCACCAGCGCGCCTTCGCGCGAGATCGGCGCGAACAGCCCGCCCTGCTTCAGCGCCGGCGCACGCCAGGCATACAGCGACAGGCTGCCGCCGATGAAGACGAACAGGATCAGCAGGATGAACACGCCGCGTGTCGGATCGGTGGCGAACGCGTGGACCGAGGTCAGCACGCCGGAGCGCACCAGGAAGGTGCCGAGCAACGACAGCGAGAAAGTCAGGATCGACAGCAGGACGGTCCAGACCTTCAGCGCGTTGCGCTTCTCCATCACCAGCGCCGAATGCAGCAGCGCGGTGCCGGCAAGCCACGGCATCAGCGATGCGTTCTCGACCGGATCCCAGAACCACCAGCCGCCCCAGCCGAGCTCGTAATAGGCCCAGTAGGAGCCCATCGCGATGCCGAGCGTCAGGAAGATCCAAGCCATCAGCGTCCACGGCCGCACCCAGCGCGCCCAGGCGGCGTCGATCCGTCCCTCGAGCAGCGCCGCCACCGCGAACGAGAACGAGATCGAGAAGCCGACATAACCGAGATAGAGCATCGGCGGATGCACCGCGAGGCCGATATCCTGCAGCACCGGATTGAGGTCGCGTCCCTCCAGCGGCGGATTGGCGATGCGCAGGAACGGGTTCGAGGTGATCAGGATGAACAGATAGAACGCGCTGGCGACCCAGGCCTGCACCGCCAGCACATGCGCGCGCAGCGACAGCGGCAGATTGTTGCCGAAGGCCGCGACGAGGCCGCCGAACAGCGCCAGGATCGACACCCACAGCAGCATCGATCCTTCATGGTTTCCCCACACGCCGGTGATCTTGTAGAGCAGCGGCTTCAGCGAATGCGAATTCTCGTAGACATTGGCGACCGAGAAATCCGAGGTGACGTGCAGCGTCACCAGCGCCGCGAACGACGCTGCGACGAACAGCAACTGGGCGAGCGCGGTCGAACGCGCGACGTTCATCAGCGCCGCATCGCGCCAGCGCGCGCCGACGATCGGCACGATGGACTGGATCAGCGCCAGCCCGAGCGCGAGCACCAGGGCGTAATGTCCACTTTCGGCAATCACCGCACGGCTCCCTGGGTCGGCGCCGCGGAGGCGCTCGGCGTATTGCCTGATTTGGCACCGTAATCGTCCTTCCAGTGCCCCTGCTTCTTCAGGGCGTCGGCGACGTCCTTCGGCATGTAGGTCTCGTCATGCTTGGCGAGCACGGTGTCAGCACGGAACACGCCGCCCGCGTCGAGCGCGCCTTCGGCGACGACGCCCTGCCCCTCTCGGAACAGATCCGGCAGGATGCCCTTGTAGGCGACCGGCAGCGTCGCGCCGCCGTCGCCGACGGTGAAGGTCACGGCGAGATTGTCGCCGCGCTTGAGCGAGCCCTGCTCCACCAGGCCGCCGAGCCGGAAACGCTTGCCCGGACCGAGATGCTTTTCGGCGACCATCGACGGCGTCGAGAAGAACACGATGGAATCGCGCAGCGCGTTCAGCACCAGGCCCGCGGCGATCGCGAGCACGACGAGCGCGCAGCCGATCAGTGTCAAACGCCGTTGCTTCCTGGTCATGTTCCATCCTTGCGCATGACATCCTCCGAAAACCGCCGCGCACTTTTCGGCGTCATGCTCTATCCATCCAGCCCGAGATTCTTCAGCCCCTCATTGAGCTGACGCAACCGATCCGCATCGTTGGCGACCGCCTGACGGGCATCCGCGAGCGCGCTCATCGCCTTGTCGCGCTCGCCCATCACGAGATAGGCGCGGACCAGCCGCAGCCAGCCCTCGACGTCGTCGCCATTGGTCTTCAGCCGCGTCGCCAGCCGATCGACCATGCCTTTGATCATGGTGCCGCGATCGGCCTCGCTCATGTCCCTGGCCGCAGCCACCGCACTGTCCGGCAGCGCCGGTGCGCTCACGCCACCGGGTGCGCTGACGCCGCCGGGCACGCTTCCGCCGACCCGCACGAGCGCGGCCTGCACCAGCGGCCGCCACGGCGCGTCCGCCGGCGCCTTCGCCAGCATCTTCTGCCAGAGCGCAGCGGCATCAGCCTTGCGGCCGTCCTGCTCGGCGGCGAGACCGAGGAAATAGTTCGCCTTTGCATCGTCGCCGTTCAGCGCGACCGCGCGCTCGAATTCCGCCTTGGCGTCCGCGGTGACGACGCCGCCGGCAGTCCCCATCAGCGCCTCGCCGAGATCGGCGCGGCGATCGGCGCTGTCGCCGGCATAGGTGATGGCGTTGCGATAGGCGCGGACGGCGTCATCGTAGCGGCCGAGGCGCGACAGCACCGGCGCCAGCACCGTCCAGCCGCGGCCGTCGGTCGGGTTCTTTTCAAGGTGCGCCTCGACCTGCGCGACCAGATTGGCGAGCGGCTGGTTGGCGTCGGCCACCCGGCCGCGCTCGGCGAGCGGAAAGTCGCCAAGCCGCGGCGAGCCGAGCGCGAGATAGAAGCTCGAGGCAATCACCGGCAATCCGACCAGGCCGACGATCGCGGCAGTGCGCCGCAGATTGAGGTTGCCTTGCACCGGGGTCTCACGTCCGCCCTGATCGGCGGCGGCCAGCAGCCGGCGGCTGATCTCGACCCGTGCGGCATCGGCCTCGGCGGCACCGATGATGCCGGCGGCCATGTCGCGGTCGATTTCGGCGAGCTGGTCGCGGTAGACCACGACCTCGCTGCCGCCGGTATCCGCGCGCCCGCGGCGGCTGAGCGGCCACAGCACGGCAAAGATCGCCGCGACCGTCATCAGCGCGAACACAAACCACAGCGTCATCAAGCGGTTCCCGGATGGAACGGCGGCTTCCGGCAAGCCGCCTTAGAATCGCTTTACACTACCGGCGGCGAGCCCGGCAATTGACAATTGCTGGATCGGCGGAAGGTCGAAATCAGGCGGTTTCCGGTGCCGTTCCGGCGGTATTGCGCCGGCGTCTCCGGGCGAAGGCGCGCACGACCAAAATATCGAAAACAACCCCATGCAAAGTAGCAGGCGGTCGCCGGTGCTCGATTGACGGTTGACACGTCGGGCAACTCAGTGCCACACTTCCATTATTCCGAAATAGCGCAAATGCCTATCATCCCGCCGTGGCGGGCTCGTCGGCTTACCGTCGAACATGCTCGCGAATTGCGCGGTCTCGCTACCCCGCGCGCGACGACTTGCGCTCGCCGGTCACGGCGTTTTCGGCGGCCCGGTTCATCAGGGAGGCGTAGTCGTGGCCGAACAGCACCTCGCAGAAGCGGATCGCGGCCTTGACCTGCTGCTGGCGGAACGCCCGGACCCGGGCGTCGCCGCCGCGCAGCGACTGCACCAGCCCTTCGGTCGACTGCTCGACATAATGTTGCAGGTCGGAGAAAGTCCGCAGCGTCACCTCGTTGATGGCGAGCTCGCTGGCATAGGTGCGGCACACCGCAACGAAATCGATCAGCGCCGCGGCATCCTCGACCTCGGTCGCATCGATCTTGGCCCCTGCCGTAATGTCCTTGTCGGCGCGCTGGCGCAGGATGCGGCGGACCCGGCCCGGCACGCTGTCGATCTCCGATTGCAGCGCGTTGGAAGTATCGGCGCGGACCGAGGTGAGCTGGCGGCCCCAGGTGGAATCGTTGCGCAGATCGAGCTCGGTGCGCAGGCCGCGGACGCCGTCATGCAGGGTCTTGAGCTGCTCGCCGACATAATCGAAATGCCCGCGCCTGATGTCGGTGCGCAGGCAGGCCGCGACGAACGACAAATCATGCAGCGCGATGGTGACCGCGATGCCGTAAGGCGTCGCCGCAACCCGCAGTTCGTCGTCGGAGGCCGCCATCTTGATGGCGAGACGGATGATCTGCCATGGCGCGGCGAGCCGCTGCGCAATCAATGACAGCGCAAACGGCAGCAGTTGCGGCGTCTGCAACGACGGCAGCTTGAGCGCCTCCATCGCGGAGGCGATCTGGGAATCGGCAAATACCCGGATCTGGCTCGGCAGCCGGCTTCCCAGGGTTTCCAGCGCTTCGCGGGCCTGCAGAACGAGGCCGATCGGCAGCAGGTCCTCGACCACGTTTGGCGGGCCGACCCGCGACAGCGCGCGCTGGCGGTCGTCCTGGCTCGGCGCCGCGATCTTGAGGATGGCGTCCGCGGCGGCAAGCTGGAACTTGCGCGCGGCGGCCTCCATCGGACCGCTCTCCGTGGCCGCGGCCAACGCCGCCTCGAACGCGCGAGCCGCTTCGGGCGCGCCCTCGCGGGCCAGCCATTGCCAGATCGGCAGCAGCGAGGCGCGCCGGATCTGGCCCGCTCGCGTCGGGAAATTGGTCTCGGCGAGGAACGGCTCGAGCGGCCGGAACAGGAGCCGTGCCGGGTCGTCGCTGCGCGGCTGGATCTGCTCGTCCTCCTCAGCCCCGCGCACGATCTTGCGCAGCTGCTCGAGGACCAGATTGGCGACGGCGACGTCATCGCCGCGTTCGACGGCGCGCTCCAGCTCACGCATCAGCAGCGCCTGCGATTGCGGCGGAAGCTGCGCGAGATAATCCCTCAGCCGCTCGGTCGATTTCTGGCTCATGCCCGGTCGTGAAAGCTTGGTGCCCGGCAAGCGCCGCAGCTCGTCCGCCCGCAATGATAGCGGCGGGCGCGTTAAGAAGCCGTTTAGGAAGAATAGCGGCGCCGAGCCTCCCAAGGCCGACTAGAGCGAGATGGGTTTAGGTCGGATGGCGACCGCGGCGGCGCTGCGCTCCCTCGCCCCGTTCTTACGGGGAGAGGGTTGGGGTGAGGGGCCGCCTCCGCGTATCGGGTGATAGCTGCGTTTACGGAGACTCCCCCTCACCCGGAACGCATCTAACGATGCGTTCCGACCTCTCCCCGCGCGCGGGGCGAGGTGAAGCGGAATCTGCCGCTCGATTCAGAGTAAAGTCATCGTGCACTACACCGCCGGCAGCGTGAGCTCGGCGCGCAGGCCGCCGATCGGCGCGTTGTTCAGGGTGAGATTGCCGCCATAGAGGCCGGCGAGATCGGTCACGATCGACAGGCCGAGCCCGGAGCCGGGTTTCGACTCGTCGAGCCGCTGGCCGCGCCGCGACACCTGGGCACGCTCGGCTTCCGACAGGCCGCGCCCGTCGTCGTCGACCACAATGCGCAGCCTCGGCCCGGCGCCCGAGGCCTCGGGCGGAACCACGGTCACCTCGACAAACACCTGCGAATCCGCCCATTTGCAGGCGTTGTCGACGAGATTGCCGACCATCTCCTCGAGGTCCTGCCGCTCGCCGCGAAACCGTGCCGCCGGATCGGCCTTCGCCTCGATCGAAAGGTCGCGATCGCGATGGATCTTCTCCATGGTCCGGCGCAGCGCCTCGATCACAGGTGCGACGTCGGTGATGGTGCTGACGATGGTGGCACGGGCCGCGATCCGCGCGCGCTCCAGATGGTGCGCGACCTGATCCCGCATCAGATCGGCCTGCTCCAGCACCTTGCTGGCGAAAGGATCGGCGGTATGGGCGGCCGCCTCGTTCACGATCACCGAAAGCGGCGTCTTGATCGCATGGGCGAGATTGCCGACATGGGTGCGCGAGCGCTCAACGATCTCCCGGTTGGCATCGATCAGCGCATTGGTCTCGCGCGCCAGCGGTGCGATCTCGACCGGAAACCGGCCTTCCAGCCGCTCGGCGCGGCCGGAGCGGATGTCGGCGATCGCATCCGAGATTCGCTTGAGCGGCGCGAGACCGTAGCGCACCTGGAAGATCGTGGTCAGCAGCAGCACGATGCCGAGCGCGGCGAAGGTGCCGCCGAGATAATAGTCGAAGCTGCGCGTCTCATCGAAGATCTCGGTAGCATCGCCGGCGACGCTGACCAGGAACTTGCCGTCGGCGCCGAGATCGACCGGCCGCTCCACCACGCGCAGGCTCTGGCCTTCGGGCCCGTCGACATAGCCGAGCCGGACCCCGGCAGCGGTCAGCTCGGCGCCGTGCTCCTCGAGCTTGGGCAATTTCTTGTCCCACAGCGAGCGCGAGGCGCGGGTCTCGCCCTTTTCGGTATCGGTCCGGGTGATCTGCCAGTACCAGCCCGACAATGGCAGGTCGAACAGCGGCTCGCCCAGCGACTGGAACTGGCGGTCCGCCGGCTCGTCCGGCGTCGCCACCTCGGCGATCAGGGTGCGCAGATAGAGATTGAGCCGGCGGTCGAAGGCGCGCTCGGTCGCGTCGCGATAGACCGACGACAGGATGACGCCCGTGATCGCCAGGATCACCACCACCCAGGCGGTCGCCGAGACGAACAGGCGTGTCGCGAGCGAGCTGCCGCCCATCAGGGCACGAGCTCGAACATCGCGTCAGCGGGCCGCGACAAGGCGAGTTCAGACATGGCGAATCCAGTCCTCCTGGCGCGGATCATGCCAATGCCCGCATCGCGATCAAGCACCTTAAGAGCATGATCCGATTGAATAGGACATGCTCTTATCCCATTGTTTGGTCCGCGCTTTCTTCACGCGAACGAACCGGCATCCACTTCGCTCGAAAATGCTTCAAGAGCATGATCCCCGCGCAAACGCTTCGCGTTTGTCGCAGGGAAAACCGCTGCGCACTTTTCCGGATCATGCTCTAGGTCGGCGGCGAAAGCATGTAGCCGAGGCCGCGCACGGTCTGGATGATATCGACTTCCAGCTTCTTGCGAATGCGCCCGACGAACACCTCGATCGTGTTGGAGTCGCGGTCGAAGTCCTGGTCGTAGAGATGCTCGACCAGTTCGGTGCGCGAGACCACCCGCCCGGTGTGGTGCATCAGATAGTCGAGCAGATTGTACTCGTGCGAGGTCAGCTTGATCGGATTGCCGTTGACGGTGACCCGCTTGGTCCGGGTGTTCAGCGCCACCGGCCCGCAGTTCAGTTCGACCTGGGCATGCCCGGTCGCGCGGCGCAGCAGCGCGCGGATCCGCGCCAGCACCTCCTCGAGGTGGAAGGGCTTGGCGACATAGTCGTCGGCGCCGGCGTCGAAGCCCTGAACCTTGTCGCTCCAGCGATCTCGTGCGGTGAGGATCAGCACCGGCATCACCCGCTTGTTCCGCCGCCAGGCCTCGAGCACCGAGATACCGTCCATTTTCGGCAGGCCGATATCCAGCACCACCGCGTCGTACGGCTCGCTATCACCAAGGAAATGCCCCTCCTCGCCGTCGAACGCGCGATCGACCACATAGCCGGCGTCCGTCAGCGCGGTGGTGAGCTGGCGGTTTAGATCCGGATCATCCTCAACGACGAGCAGACGCACTTTGGCCTCCGAGAGTGAGCATTACGACATTCCGGCACCAAATGAGGCTTCCCGCCGTGAACGGCTTATGAATGGACCCGCAAGGCGCCGCTAATTTTTTCGTCAGGTGCACCATCCGGGGAACCCGCGCAAGCACCCCTGGTTCCCTCCATGAGATGCGCGCGAAGTGAGATTGGGTTTCAGTTTAGGGTATTATAACACCATAAACTTGAAAGCAATTGTTGCTGGCAACCTTCCGGCGGACCGGAGCGCGGACAACATGTCGGGTCATTTGCAGCCGACCGGCAAGTTAACCTTCGACGACCATTTTCATGTCGCTGACACCGGCGATGCGCTAATTCAACGGCGGCGCGCCCAGCGCATATGGACCGGGAAGAACGCGTTGCTTGTTTCAAAGATACGGAGGTTCGGCGTGATTGCAGGCTGGCTTGCGCTTGCGCTCATCGCCTTCGTGACACTGTCCCCGATCCAGGACCGTCCCTCGCTATTCCATCCGCAGATCGAGCATTTCGCGGCGTTCGCCGTGATGGCGCTGGCCTTCGTGCTGGGCTACCCGCGGCGCACCGCGCTGATCGTGCTCCTTGTCATCTTCAGCGCGTTCACGCTCGAAGCAATGCAATTCCTGACACCGGATCGTCACGGCCGCCTGATCGATGCGATCGTCAAGGTGGCGGGGGGTCTCGCCGGCATCGGCGTCGGTCGCTTCATGCTGCTCGTGCTGCGTAACCAGCTCGGCCGGCTGAGGTCGGGCGTGGAGCAGTCCGCGAACTGAGCGGCCGGCGCATTGCGCTCAATCGCGCTTCGGCGCTTCCGCCGACTTCGTGTCGTCTTGCGCCATGCATTGCTGAAAGAAATGCAGCCGATCGCCATTCATCGGCACGGCCCCCGGTCGCTTGTAGGGGTAGACCATGTAGGCCGCGCGCAGGCAGCGCTTTGCGGTCTCGGCATCGGGTGCGGCGACGGCGGCACGCGATGCCAGCAGGAGCGCCAGCACGACGCTGAGCCGGACGGACACCCCGCTCACGGTTTCTCGCAGTCCGAGTAGAACACACCATTTGCGGCCGCCAGCCGCTGCAGGCAATGCCGCTTGTCGGTGACCGCGCCCTCGACCGTGAAATCGTAGGCCTGCGCCTTCAGGATCAGCGCGAAGCGTCCCGGCGGCAGCGGCGCGTCGTCGCGCGGCAGGATCTCGAACATCTGCGGATCGTCCTTGAGCGGCGCCGCGCGGAACGGGATCGAGATGTTGCGGATCACCCAGCTGTCGTCGCCCGGCGAGACCACCGGCTTGCCGGTCGCGTCGAACGTGGTCTGCTGGCTCACATGAGCGATCAGACGTACATCGATCGGATCGGAGGCGCCGCCGGCACCCTCGCGCCGGAACACAATGAAGCGGAGATGTTCGTCCGGCAGCGTGGTCTCGCTCGGCCTGGTGATCGCCGCCGAGATCGCCACCCGCGGATCCGGCGCACGCCCCTGGATCAGCTGCAACTCGTAGAGCTTGCCGTCGCTCTCGGCATAGACGCCATAGGCGGTCGGCAATGGCCGTCTTGGCGCCGGCGGCTCGGCCGCAGCGGCCGGCGCCGGGACGGCCGCGACCACGGCCGGCCTTTGGGTTTCAGGCGGCGCCGATGCCAGCGTGCCGGCAATCATCGCGCGGGCCGCGGCCAATGACACGCCGCGTTGCTGCAGCAGGACAACGGCCGCGATCAGCCCGAAGAACGCCAGCATGACAACGTAACGCAGCGGCGCCGACGACGACCATCGCGGACCACGCGTCACCGCGGCAGGCTCGACGCGGTCGAGGGTCGTGACAAAGGCCGCCTCGGCATCGATCCGGGGCGGCGCCTCGATCCGTCGCGCCGCGCCCGCCGCCTCGAGGAATGCGGCCAGCGCCCGCGCCAGCGGCACCTCGAATTTCTCGATCACGTTGCTCTTCGTGTGCGCTTCGACGCCTTCGATCGCCACTTCCAGCGCCTGCATCAGACGCTGCTTTTCCGCCGGATCCTCGTGCGCGAGCTGCTGCAGCTTCTGCCGCGCGAACTCGTAGACCGCGCTGCGCAGCTGCTGCGGGTCGGTGCTCACGGAATCGATGGTTCGTGCCAGCACCAGCGCGAACTCCACCTCGGGGTGCGCAGGACCGATGTCCCTGACCGTTCTCTGGGCCGGCGTCGGCGTCATAAATGTTAGTCTGGTTTGCCCATAATGTTACAACATTCTATGTGGATTTTACTGTTAACACAAACCACCAGGCCGGCAGATGACGCCCCGGTTTGACCGTCCCGATCCGAGCAGCAGCAGGATTCATTGACCCGTTCTCTGCCCATCCTGGACCAGTGGTTGTTCGCGCCCAAGCGGGACCGCCGATCCTCGCCGGACGTCCTGCTCCTCGCGGGATGGGTCGCGCTGGTCGGCTTCCAGATCGGCCGTCACGTGATGTGGCGCGACGAGGTCCGGGCACTCACCATTGCCCTGAACGGCGACGATCCGGTCGCCATGCTGAGAGGGTTGCATGGCGAGGGCCACCCCGCCCTCTGGTACCTTCTGCTGCGCGGCGCGCATGCCGTCTTCGATCGGGTCGAGGTGCTGCCCGCCGTCGCCTTCGTGGTCGGGCTCATCACGGTCGCACTGCTGATCTTCCGGTCACCATTCCCACGACTGTTGGTCCTGCTGCTGATCACGAGCCATGCGCTGTTGTTTGAGTATGTCGTGATGGCCAGGAACTACGGCATCTCGGCCCTGTTCCTGTTCGCGATCGCGGCCTGCTATCGGGCCCACCGCGACCGTGGTCTGCTGCTCGGCGCACTGCTGTTCCTGCTCGCCAACACCAACGTCGTCGGCGCGATCATGGCCGGCGCATTCCTGCTGTTCTGGCTGCTCGACCTGCTCGAGACCCGAGGGAGCCGTGACTGGCGCTGGTCGCCGCAACTCACCAATTTCGCGATCAATGCAACGATCGCGACGATTGGCGTCGTGATCTGCGCGGCGACGATGTTGCCGACCTATAATGACGCCGCGGCCCGGGACTGGTCGCACGAGTCACCACTCGCGGCGGCAATCCTGTCCCTCGTGAACCCCGGCGCGACGTCGCTGGGCGCGCTGTTTGCCAATCTGCTGCCTTCGATCGCGGGATCGGTGCTGCTGTTCGGCGCGACGCTCGGGCTCTTGCCGCGGCGACCGGCCTTCCTCGCCGCCATCGCCGCCCTGTTGCTGACGTCGTTGTTCTTCGCCGTCGCCGCCAACGGTGCCTACCGACATGCCGCGGTCTGGCTGAGCTTCCTGATCGCGCTTTACTGGATCGGCTGGAGCCGGGTCACCGCGCCATCCGGCTCTCGGGCATGGCTCGACCGGCGCTTGCCGGCGATCGGACGCGGGTCGCTGCTGCTGGTGCTGGCGATCCAGACCGCCGCCGGCATCAACGATTTGCGCAACGCGGTGACCGGCGTGGTCGCGAGCCGCAGCGCCGATCTCGGCCGCCTGATCGCCTCGCTCGCTGATCTCACCGATGCAGTGATCCTCGCCGAGCCGGAATGGCTGGTCGAGGCGCTGCCCTACTACGTCAAGAACCGGATCTATCTCGCGCGCGACCATAGATTCGGCAGCGTCGTGATCTTCTCGCGCAAGGGCAAGATGGACAGCGATCTCGGCGAGACCCTGCGCCTTGGCCGCGAGCTTCGCGACACGACCCGCGCGCCCGTCATCATCCTGCTGGCCTGCCGGCTCGACGAGATCACGCCCGACCGGAACTACGACGAAGGCAAGGACTGGCGGACGTTCCGTGCCTCAGCGGCGCAGATCCGCGATTTCCGCGAAGCGACCACGATGCTCCGCCGCTTCGGCCCCGCCAAGACCGACGAGAGTTTCGACGTCTACCTCCTCAACTAGGCGATCGATCAACGACGACAGAAAAAGGACCGCGCGATGGCGCTGATGGACAGCAAGGTCGAAGCCGGCAAGCCGCCGGCCGCAAGCATCCGGCAGTATCTCGCCATCCTGCGGCTCGATCACAGCACCAAGCACATCTTCATCGTTCCCGGGATTGTCCTCGCCTGGCTGTTGCGTGGCCCGAGAGGCGAGCATATCGCAAGCGCGATCGTCCTCGGCCTCGTGGCCGCGATCTGCATCGCGTCGGCCAATTATGTGATCAATGAATGGTTCGACCGCGACTTCGACCGGCATCACCCGACCAAATCGCGGCGCTCCGCGGTGCAGAGCGCGATGGACGGCAAGATCATCGGAATCGAGTGGCTGCTGCTGGTCGCGCTCGGCCTCGTCTGCGCATCTGCGAGCAGCCGCCTGATGCTGTTCGCAACCGGCATCTTCGCCGTGCAGGGCATCGCCTACAATGTCCCGCCGCTCCGGAGCAAGGACAAGGCCTATTTCGACGTCATCTCGGAATCCGTCAACAATCCGCTGCGGCTGTTGATCGGCTGGGCGATGATCGATCCGACCTCCCTGCCGCCGGGCTCGGTGATCCTGTGCTACTGGTTTGGCGGCGCGTTCCTGATGGCGGCCAAGCGGCTGTCCGAATATCGCGAGATTGCCGCGTCCCATGGCAAGGAGCTTCTGGCGCGCTACCGCGCTAGCTTCGCGCACTATACCGAGGTGTCGCTGACGGCCTCGTGCCTCAGCTATTCGCTGTTCTCGGTGTTCTTCCTCTCGGTGTTCCTGGTGAAGTACCGCATCGAGTATGTCCTTGCGATGCCGCTGGTGGTGATGCTGTTCACCACCTACTTCTCGATGTCGACGTCGCCGGGGTCGTCGGCGCAGAAACCCGAGAAGCTCTATGGCGAGCGTGGCCTGATGCTGCTCGTGCTGGCGCTGGTCGCCGTCTTCCTGGTGGCAAGCCTTGTCGACATGCCGTTCCTCTCGCGGCTGGCCGAACAGCACTACATCACATTGAACTGAGCCTCTCGCGGCTTGATCGTTATTTGAGCATGATCTTGTCGGAAAACCGCTTCGCACTTTTCCGGATCATGCTCTACCGCCGGCGCGGATGCGCCTTCTGATGCCAGGCCCAGGCCGAGCGAATGATGTAGCCGAGATCGGACCGGCTGGCCTTGAAGCCGAGGCCGCGCTCCGACCTGGAGGGATCGGCCACCAGGATCGGCGGATCGCCGGCCCGGCGCTCGCGCACCACGCTCGGCACCGCTTCACCGGTCTCGGCCCGGATCGCGTCGAGCACCTGGCGCACCGAATAGCCGGTGCCGGTGCCGAGATTGAACACGCCGCCGGCGTCGCCACTCAGCAGCAGCTCGAGCGCCGCGATATGGGCGCTCGCGAGGTCATCGACATGGATGTAGTCGCGCACCGCGGTGCCGTCAGGCGTGTCATAGCCTTCGCCGAAGATGGCAAAGTCCGGCACGTGCCCCAGCAGCGCCATCAGCGCGCGCGGAATCAGATGCGTCTCGGGATCGCGGAGTTCGCCGATGGTGACGGAGGCGTCGGCGCCGCAGGCATTGAAATAGCGCAGACAGACCGAGTTGAACCGATAGGCCGCGCGGTAGTCGGCCAGGATCTGCTCGATCATGAATTTGGAGCGGCCGTAGGGATTGACGGTCGGACCTGCGGCACTCTCGGGAATTGGATCGCGGCCGGCGTTGCCATAGACCGCGCCGGTGCTGGAGAACACCAGGCGGTCGCAACCCGCCTCCCGCATGCCGCGCAGCAGGCCGAGCGTGCCGGCAACGTTATTGGTGAAGTATTTCTGCGGATCCGCCACGGACTCGCCGACCGCACTGAACGCGGCGAAATGCATCACGGCGAGCGCATTGTGCTCTCGGATGGTAGCGGCGATCTTGTCGTGGTCGGCGACGTCGCCGATCACGAGCGGCCCCCATCGCACGAAATCACGGTGACCGGTGGACAAATTGTCGTAGACGGCCGGCAGAAACCCGGCCTCGGCAACCGCCTTGGCGCAATGGGATCCGATGTATCCCGCGCCACCCGTGATCAGGATTGAACCCCTGCTCGCCATCTGAAAATTTCGCCCTGCGCGAACCAATCCCGCGCCTCAACCGGCGCAGTGATCGCATCGGTACGACATTCCGTCCGAGGCGGCAAAATGACGATGGGAATAGCGTTAAGACTGAACGGATTTGCAGCCGAAGCGACGGTCAGCGCGACCCCAGCGGCACGTTGGTCCGTTGACCGACCGGCGGCCCGTGCCGCGACGCTCTGCCATAGGGGTAAGCCGGTGTTGCCGGCGGGACCGGCTGGGTCGCCAGCGGCCGCGATGTCGGAACACCACCGCCTGGTCCATCGATCGAATAGCGCGTTGTGCCCTGCGTGGTCTGCCCGGTGCCCTGTGCAAGCACCGGCGTGGCTAGGGCGACGACCAGCGCCGCTGTTGTGACAAGGCCGGCCAGCTTCATGTCGATGCCTCGATGGGTTGAACCGGGGTCAACCGTCGATGCCTCCAATCGTTCCGGCAATGTCGCCGCGGCGCGCTGGCGATCGTCGCAGCTACGAAAAATGGCGCGGCTAAATGTCTCGCTGCGCCATTTTCGAACGATGGGGCTCGTTCAGGAATTCAGGCGCCGGCCTGCGCGACGCCAGCCCAGTGGTCGGGGTTCGCCGGGGTCTGCATCCTGACCCAACGATAACGCGCCTGCGACCAGCTGCGGATCTGCGCATTCAGATTGTCGAGCACGATGTCTCCACCCTTGGCGCGGACCACCAGCACGAGATGATGCTCGCCGGAAGAGGTCACAACCTCGCTCAGCAGAAGGTCGCGCATCGGCCAGCCGCGCGCCAGCAGCTCGTGGCGCTTGCTGACCGCGTAGTCATTGCAATCGCCGCGCGCCGGATTGATCAACCATTCCTCGCCGGCAAGGCCGCGTTCGTTGCGCTGTGGCACGATGCTGCGATTGACCGATGCGTTGACCTCGATCAGGTCGGCGATGCGTTGCTTGGTCAGGCGTGTGGCGCCGCCGCGGAACACCATCCGGGCGCGGGCTTTCGGCTTGCACTCGTCGGCATAGCGCATGCAGAACATGGTGTAGGCCATCGGAGCCAGCGTCGGCTCGCTGAAGCGGATCTTCTCGATCACGCCACGCAGCGGCAGCGGGAAGCCGACCATTCCAGCCTGGGTGTTCTGTGCGCTTGTCCCGAGCGCAAGGACGGCCAGAACCAGGGCCATCACTCTCTTGACGTTGTACATTCTTCACTCCCCACAGTGACGGGAAGCATGTACGGGAAATGTCTTGAGCTTGGGCTCAAGCGCGCGGTGGCATTTGTTTCAAATGCGAGGGTGTGCGCGAGCAATCCGTTAACCAAGCCTGCGGGGCGCCGCCGTCAGGTGAAGGGCCGGTTGCGGCCCGAACTCTTTCGTTCCCATGCCGGCATGGTTGGCCTGTCGTGAAGCCGCCGGCGCGCTCTGTTAAATCGCCACCCGCTGCCTGGGCGCGATCCCGCACCAGCTCATGACGAGATCGGCGAGCATCTTGATCTCGAGATCCGCGGGCGTCCCGCCGGCGAAATCGGCGACCGATTGCCCCAAGGCGACGGCGCGCACATAGGCCGAGCGGCTGCCGATCATCGGCCCGATCTCCTCGTCGAGCGTATCAAGCTCCTCGATCAGCTGCTGGCCTTCGAGCGTGCGCTGGTCGACGCGATTCGGCACGATCATGGCACGGAGCGCGGTTCGCCGCGTGGCGCGCACTTCCCGCACGATGTCGAGCGTCCGCGCGGTGGCCTCGATGTCAAGGCCGGACGGCGTGCACGGCATCAGCACGATATTGGCGACCGCGAGCACCGCGCCCAGCACCCGATCGTTCGGCGCGGAGTCCACCACGATGATCTGATGCGGAATCTGGCGCATCAGCTTGGCCCATTCGGCGACCGGCCGGGTTTCCGGATCAAGCTGGTAGACGGGGAACGACAGATTGCCGGGCTCGGCCCAGTGACACGCGGACGCCTGCGAGTCGGCGTCGACCAGTCCGACCACGCCCGTGCGCCGATCCAGTTCTGCGGCGAGCAAGACCGCAAGGGTCGTCTTTCCGACTCCGCCCTTGCGCTGGGCAACCGAGATGACAAGCGGCATCGCAAACTCCTGGCGTTATCCCCCGTACGTGCGCGGGAGGACACCTTCATCAACGAGCGTCAGCATCCGGGGCAGACAGACCCGCCTTGCGTCGTAATTGTCCCGCACGAAGCTGCGCGCCTTCATCCGCATCTTCTTGAAGGCCTTGGGCCGTGACAGCACCGAGAGTACCTGATCCGACAGCGCATCAATATCAAAAAACGGCACCAGCAGGCCGTTGCCGTCCGAGATGATATCCCGAAGCGGGGCGGTGTCGGATGCCACCACCGCACATCCCGCGCTCATCGCCTCCAGCAGCGACCACGACAGCACGAAGGGATAGGTCAGATAGACGTGCACCGAGGAAATCTGCAGCAGCTCGAGATACGGTTCCCGAGGAATCCGGCCGAGGAAATGCACCCGGCGCAGGTCGATGTCCGACTTGATTTCGTCGAGGAACATCGACTTCCAGCTCGAGCCCTTGGGTGGATTCGCCCCGTAGGATGTCCCGCTGCCGCCGACGATCACGACCTGCGCATTCGGCCGCGCGGCGAGGATCCTCGGCAGGGACCGCATGAAGATATGGAATCCGCGCACCGGCTCGAGGTTGCGCGAGACGTAGGTGATCACTTCGTCGTCCGCCGACAGCGTCGCGCCGTTCGGAAGCTGAAACCGCGCGACGGGATTGGGCTTCACCTCGTCGGTGTCGACGCCCTCGTGGATCACCTCGATCTTGCTTTGAAACTCGGCGGGAAAGGTCGACCTCTGCCAGGGCGTCGGCGAGACGCCCGTATCGCATTCCGTGAGCGCCAGCAGCGTGGTCGCATTCTTCAGATGGAGTGCGACGTTGCCATCAAGGCCCGTCATGGGAAACTCGGGATCGAAGCCGACGTCCCTGCCCTCGGCACCGTAGTAGAATTCGCAATAAAGGATGATCCGCGCGCGCGGAAACATCGTGCGCAGCGGCAGCGTCTCGCCCCAACCGGGATGCGCGAAGATCAGGTCGGGCACGAAGCCCTGCCCCGACAGCGACGACAGCGCATACAGAACCTCTTCGGCACGCCGCGATTCGACATCAAAGCGCCGGGCAAACGGATGGACGACCGCGGAATCCGTCTTGGTCGTCGAATATTTGAGCAGCCGGATATCCGGCGTCGTGCTGGCGGTCGACGAACCGACGGCAACGACCCTGTTGCCGGGCTGCTCTGCGAGCGCGCGCGCAATGTGGCGGTACTGGGCCGGAAAGTTATTGTGGACGAACAGGACGTTCATTGGCGGGCGAGCGCGCCCCCCGGCCGCGCGGTCTTCGATTGGGGTCAGGGTCTGCATCATCACCGGCGGTATGTCATCGATTGGCGAGTAAAACTATCTTGCCGGATTAACATTAAGCCCCCTTCTATCACACAGATTTTTGGGGCACACTGCGGGAGACTTATCAATCATTCCGTTAGGCTCGCAGGCGACAATGAACGAACAGATTCAGCAGAAAACCATTGATCTGGCACGGGGTCTCTTCCTGGTTCGGTACAATGGCGCAGATGATAAGGTGTCACCTCCGGTGGTGCGCGTATACGCGGATCGCGCCAGCCTTAACAATTGTAATATCATTACCGGACCGGACGTGGTCAATGGAACCCTGTTCGCGCCCGAGACCGCGCTGGTCGTGTCGGTCGCCCGGCCGAGCCGCCTGATCGTCGAGGTCACCGCAGGACGCGTCGGCGGGTCGACCGCCGCCAATATCAAGATCGAGCCGCTGACCCAGGGACAGCCGGCTGAGCAGCCGGCCAGCCAGCCATTCGACATGTTCGAGCCGGAGGCCGGCCCCGGCGAGTTGAGCGACCTCAAGCTGCTCGCGCATGTCGCGGGCCTGGGCGACGTGACCGTCGGCTCGAATGTCTGGATTGCCGGACCGTCCGCTCCGGCCCGGATCGAGGGAATTTCCCTCGAATGGCCCAACAAGCCGCGGGATCTCCAGCTGCAATATGCCGTCAAGTTCGCCAGGCCGCAGCGCGGCGACAACCAGTTCGTTCCTCTCGGAACTTTTGCCGGAACCCGGGGACGCGCATTGGCCATCACGGGGTTCTCGCTGGAAGCCTCGGGTCCCGGCGCGGATCGCTACGCCATCGCGGCTGAAACCATCTTCCTGGGGGCTCCGACCCTGCGGGTCACCGGGAACCGGATTGTGGTGTCGGGTCCTTCCGGACGGGAACCGCTGGTGGGCCTCAAGCTCAACCTCGAGGAGCGCCGGGTGCAGGCAGCCCCGCTCGCGCCCCAGCAGCCGCGGCGCGTCGAACCCGCCACTCCAATGCCGCACCAGGACGGACCCCGCCTCGAGGGACGGGTGCGCGTGTTCCGGAGCCGGCAGGGCGCCGTCAAGACGGCAGGCTGACCATGCGGGCAGATAAGGGCGCCACTTGACCGCCGACGCGCGCAGGATCGCCTTTACGTCCAAAACGCTCCACCACGTCGATCTCGAGCGGGCCGCTGTCGGGGCGCTCGAGGCGCGTGATTTCCGCCTGGCGTTCGCGCTCGCCGACCGCCGCTGCCGGATCCTGCCGCATCCGGGCGCTCGCGCCCATCTGCTGCGCGCGGAAGCGCTGTTTCATCTCGATCTCAGGGATGCGGCCATCGCCAGCGTGGCGAGGGCGCTCGAGCTCGAGCCGGACGATCTGGTCGCTGCCCGGCGAATGATGGCTTGGGGCGACGACCTTCAGCAGATCGAGGCGGCGCGAAGCGTCACGCGGCGTGATGACGATCCGGATTCGGTCAGGAGCGCCCTCCTTCTGCTCGAACAGAGCGGCCAGGACAGCTGCGCCCGCATCGACTTTCTCGATGAAGAGGTGAAGGGATGGGTGACGTGGCGCGGGCCGGACGACCCGCACCTTTCGCTGGCGCAGGCGGATCAATCCAGCACGATCCAGCTTCCCGCCGATCCACGCCACAGATTCGCGCGTGACGGGCGACAGGCTGCGAGCTTCCGTCTGATCCGGCCCGCGTCCGCGACCTCGCAGCGCCTGCAGATCACGCAGGCGGACCGGGTGATCGCAAGTGTTCAACTCCCGGCCAACCGCGTTCCGGATCATCGGACCGCACCACGCCGGCCGGCTCGCCTTCGAAACGGCGAACCTCCTCCGCTCACCATCATCATCCCGGTATACCGGGATCTGGCCGCAACGCGAGCCTGCATCGACAGCGCGTTGAATGCGCTCGCCTGCACGCCGGGCTCGACCATCGTCGTCGTGGATGATGCGTCGCCCGAGCCCGACATCAAGCACCTGCTCAATGAGCTCGCCGCCGAATTCCGCATCAGGCTCCTGACCAACGAGCACAATCTTGGCTTTGTCGGCGCGGTCAACCGGGCGCTCGGCGAGACCGGCGCCGGCGACGTCGTGCTGCTGAACTCGGACACGATCGTGCCGAAATACGCGCTGCAACGCTTGCGCAGCGCCGTGCAAGCGACGCGGCGGGTAGGCACGGCGACCCCGCTGTCGAACAACGGCGAATACACCAGCTTTCCAGTCCCGAACCGGTCAAATCCCCTGCCCGCGGCCGGCGAAATCGAATTGCTGGATGAACTTGCAGGCGGGGCAAATTCCGGGATTGCCATCGACATCCCCAACGGCATCGGGTTCTGCCTCTACATTACCCGCGAATGCCTCGACGCCGTGCGCGAGCTCTCCGACGACTTCTATCGCGGCTATCTCGAAGACGTCGACTTCTGCCTGCGCGCGGCGGAGGCGGGCTTCCGCAACGTCTGCATTCCTTCGGTTTTCGTCGGACACGAGGGTTCGCGCTCGTTTCTGGGCGAGAAGCGTTCGCTCGTGATGCGAAATCTTCGCGTTCTCGAACACCGTTACCGGCGCTATGCGACGGACTGCGCCGCATTCCTGCTTGCCGATCCGCTCCGCGATTGCCGGGCCGCGCTTGAGCTCAAGCTGCTCACGAACCAGCAGGTCGCCATCGGCCCATCCGTCATCCTGTGCGGCTCGTTCGCCGGCCGCGCAATTGCCATCAGGCGCTGCCGGCAGTTGGCGGCAGAGGATCAGCACGGTGTGGTCGTGCAGATCCGCTCCGAGGGACAACGCCAGCTGGCTGCGATGTTCGATCCGGATGGCGGAGCGCCGCAGTCGATCGTACTCGACGTTGCGACGCCTGAGGGCCGCGAAGCTCTTCTGAAGTCTCTCGCCGATCTCGGAATCCGATCGCTCGAGATCGCAGAGCCGAACCGCATTCCCGGCGCATGTCTGGCGCAGCTCACGCAACACTTTGCCTACGACCTCCTGATCACCGACACCGCGCTTGCAACGCGCGCGGCGGTTGGATCAGGCGTTCATCCGGACTGGGCAAGCCTGGTCGCCGGGGCGCGGCGCGTGACTGCGATCGATGACCACGGCGCGGCCTTTTCGGAAGGGGTTCTCGGCCTGCAAGCCGTGAGGCTGAGCGACCCGCCCGCGCCGCCGGCGCTGTATCCCGCCGCGAGCGGCCCCGCGCGTCTCGGCCTGCTGGTCCTGCACGCCAACGCCGCGGAATTTCGCTTCATACGAGCGTTGAGCGATCAACTGGCCGACGCCGACCAAGACGTCGAGATCATCGTGCTGGGAAGTACCCTCGACGATCTCAAGCTGATGCAGCGCACCAATGTCATCGTCACCGGCGATATTGTCGTCGACGACGTCGCCACGCTCATCGAAGGTCACGGCATCACGAAATTGGTTCTCGACATCGGCAAACCGGCGTTTGGCCATCCGTTGGTGGACGCGCTGCTGGCAACCGGCCTGCCGATCGCCGTGACGGAATGGAGCCCAACTCGTCCGGGACGTGGCCGAAGCACGGACCTGCAGCTGCAGCCAGGCTTTGATGCCGATGCAACGATTGCTGCCGTACGCGACTGGGCGGTCGATGACGTCCTGCTACAACCCGATCGGAGGAGCGGTCGACACCGGCGGCAGGTTGGCACGCGGCTTCCATGATCGCGGCGGCCATGCAAGCGAGGAGAACGGCGTCGAATCCAGCCCCAGCAGTGGGCTGTAATAGGGATCGTCGAGCAGCACCTCGCCCCATTTCGCGCGCAGGATCGACAGCTCGCGCCTGAAGCGTGCCCTGCGATCCGGCGCGGAATCGCGACCGCGGCTTGCCGATTCCAGATGAACGAGTTTCGCGTCCGGCGTGAACACGATCCGCTTTCCGAGCTGGCGCAGCTTCAGGCACAAATCGATATCGTTGAAGCTGATCGGAAAGCGGATCTCGTCCATGCCGCCGACGGCCACGAAATCGCGCTTGCGCATCAGGAGGCACGCCCCCGTCACCGCCGAACATTCGTGCGCCACCTGAAGCAAATCGCCATAGCCGGGATCACCATCCATCCGGTCGTTGAAGGCGTGCGCGGCCGAGAAATTGGCTCCCAGCACCACTCCGCCGTGCTGCACGACGCTGCTCGGCCAGAGCAGCTTTGCACCGACGGCTCCGACGTCGGGAGCCGCGAGCCGCCACAGCATCTCCGCCAACCAACTGTCGTCGAGCGCCTCGACGTCATTGTTGAGAAAGCAGATGTTCTCCGTGTCGACGCAAGCGACGGCGGCGTTGTTGATGAATGCGAAGTTGAAGGGCCCCTCGACCGAGATGACGTCGATTTCCTGCGCCGACAGGCTGTCCAGATAGTCCAGCGTTTCCGGCTCGGTCGAGCTGTTGTCGACGACAAGGATCCGGGCGTTCGTCTCATTTGCTGCCGGCATGACCGTCTCGATGCATCGCTTGAGCAGCTCGGCGCGATTTCTGGTCGGGATGATGATGGTGGTGCGCTCGCTCCAATCGACGGCGCGCTTGACCTGAACAGCCGGAAGAAGACCCGCTTTCCGAGGCTCGACATTGGCCTCGATGCCGGCTCTGGCAAAATACGCCTTGCTCGCGGCGACCAGTTCGGAGGTTGCGGCCGATGCATCAATCCGCGGCAATGCCGCAATCGATCCCGGAAGATGATAGGTTCGATCCGGCTCCGCGCAGCAAAGGAAGATGTCGTAGAGCGACGTCGCCGATCGCAGCGCTTCCACGGCACGCTCCCGGCGCACTGCAAAACAATACGCCCCATAGCCCTGCTCGAGCGCGCGCTCGAGATCGAATGCGGAGAACGCCAGCGGCCAGACTGCGCCGGCGCCTGCAGCGACCTCGACGTCGCCATAGACGAGATCGCAGCCGGGCTCGGACGCGAAGAGATCGGCGAAGCGCTGCAAGGCGTCTTCCGCGAGGATCGTTCCGCTCAGACAAAACACAAAGAACGCACTGCCAGCGGCATCGCCGTCGACAAACTCGCGCGCTGCCATCGGATCGAATTGACTGAACGCTCGCGCCGGCAGGGACACCGCCGACCAAGCGGAGTGCCGTTGGGCTTCGAGGCTTTCGATGCTCTCGTCCACCCTGACATCGCCGATCAGGACGACTGCCGCCTCGGATACAACATCAGACTGTTCAGATTGTGTCGTCGGCGAGAAGCGCTCTTTCCAGCCGCGATAGGCGTGAAACGGCATCGAGGCCGGCAACACTCGGTCGAACAGCTCTCCACGAAGCCGCTCGCTATCCCAGCGCCCGAGATCCGCGAGCGTTTGCTCCAATCCGCGATCGAAAGCGACGAAGGAAATCGGCTCCGAGATCAGGCTCCGTCCCGAAATCGTCCGCGCGGATAGTCCGCGCATGCGACCGTCCGCAAAATGCTCGGGCAGATGAAAATCGATCCGGCGGCCTACGCCGAACTCGCCGCCCCGCGCAACGTTGGTCCACCCGGTCGGCTTCACGGTCATCACCGGGCGTTGCGCGATCAGGATTTCGATGTCCTCGTCGATGTCCTGAGCAAGCCAGCCTTCGAAGCGCAGACCTCCGACCCACTCGATATCGCCGATCCGGTGCCACCGCGCTTCCGGCGCAGCGACATCGCAACGAATCGGAGCACCGACGGGACTGCCGATATTTGCCAGCCTTGCCTCAATGATCCCGGCGTTCGCGCTGACCTGATCCTGCACGTTGAACGTAAAGCCAAATCGAGCGTCGCCGATCCCGGCGTCGGCAAGCTCTGTTACGAACTCGTCACACAATGATGACATGTATGGCTCGCCGTCGACGAGCAGGTCGACAGTGTAACGCCGGCCGAGATCGGCGCGATCATAGACAAACCCGGAAAACGTCGTGTGATCGGATCTGGAGAACCGCGTTTGCAACGACGCGTATTCAGCTCCTGAGGGCTTCTGCTTGCTAATTGTCTTCATGCTCATGTCCACCCTCAAACGGCAGCTCGAATGTCGGTCGATTTCAAGTTGAGAATGTGTCCATGGTGCGCCCGAGGTGACTAGCGGGCGCTCAGCTGCACTGGGGCGATCACCGTTTGCACAAAAAGCCGCCGACCTCCAACACAAACTATGCGTTATAAAACTTGGCGTTGTCGGCGCCAATTGTGCTAGTGTTAACTCCTCCTCTCCACACTGATCGACGAGCGGATTCATGAAGATTGCAATGGTTGGAACGGGATATGTAGGTCTCGTGTCCGGAGCGTGTTTTGCCGATTTCGGCCATCAGGTCGTTTGCGTCGACAAGGACGCCGGCAAGATCGAAGCCCTGAAGCGCGGCAAGATCCCGATCTACGAAACTGACCTCGATAAGCTCGTCGACACCAACGCCGCGGCTGGACGGCTGACCTTCACGACGGAGCTCGCGGGCGCCGTCGCGGACGCCGATGCCGTGTTCATCGCTGTCGGAACGCCCTCGCGGCGCGGCGACGGCCATGCGGACCTGAGCTACGTCTATGCTGCTGCCAAGGAGATCGGCGCGGCGCTCAAGAAGTTCACCGTGGTGGTGACCAAGTCGACCGTGCCCGTGGGCACCGGCGACGAGGTTGAACGCCTGATCCGCGAAACCAATCCCGACGCCGATTTCGCCGTTGCGTCGAACCCCGAATTCCTCCGCGAAGGCGCCGCAATCCAGGATTTCCGCCATCCCGACCGCATCGTCGTCGGCACCGAGGACGACCGGGCCAAGAGGGTGATGGGCGAAGTCTATCGTCCGCTCTATCTGAACCAGGCGCCGATCCTCTATACCGCGCGACGCACGGCGGAATTGATCAAATACGCCGCGAATGCCTTCCTTGCCACCAAGATCACCTTCATCAACGAGATCGCCGATCTCTCCGAGAGGGTCGGGGCGAACGTGCAGGAGGTCGCGCGCGGCATCGGGCTCGACAACCGGATTGGAACCAAGTTCCTGCATGCCGGCGCCGGCTATGGCGGTTCCTGCTTCCCGAAGGACACCCGTGCGCTGTTCAAGACCGCGCTCGACCACGACGTCCAGCTGAAAATCGTCGAGGCCACGCTGACCGCGAACGACAACCGCAAGCGCGCGATGGCGCGCAAGGTCGCCAACGTGCTCGGCGGCGAGCTGCGCGGCAAGACCATCGGCGTGCTCGGCCTGACCTTCAAGCCCGACACGGACGACATGCGCGAGGCGCCCTCGATCCCGCTGATCAACGGCCTGATCGACTTCGGCGCCAAGGTTCGTGCCTACGATCCCATTGGCATGGAGCAGGCGCGCAAGGAATTGCCTGAGATCGAGTACTGCAAGGATGCCTATGAATGCGCGCGCCAGGCCGATGCGCTGGTGATCGTGACCGAGTGGCGCCAGTTCCGCGCGCTCGATCTCAAGCGCATCAAGCAGGAGATGAAGCATCCGGTCGTCGTCGACCTGCGCAACATCTACCGTCCGGACGAGATGGCCGCGCACGGCTTCACCTACGACAGCATCGGTCGGCCGCGCTGAGCGCTCGCGCCTGGCAACGATAGCCGCCGGCCCGTTCAATCCTGGAGCCTTGGTTCTGATCAAATCAGAACCAAGGCTCTTTTCTTGTCTGACGCGTTTTCTTCACGCGCACCGGCATCCGCTTCCGAAGCGGCCCTAAGCGTGGGCGGGCGCGCCGAGCTGGACAAACGCATCCAGTTCGCGCGCCAGCGCTTCCTGCCAGGTCGGCATCGCCACGCCGAACTGCGCCTTCAGCCGCGACAGATCCAGCCGCGAATTGCCCGGACGCATCGCCTTGGTCGGGAATTCGGCCGCTGCGATCGGAGCGATGTTCTCGACCGCCAGCGTGACCCCGCGGGACCTCAGCCCGCCGACAATGGCGGTTGCGAAGCCATGCCAGCTGGTTTCGCCGGCGCAGACGAGATTGACGACACCGCCCCGGCGCGCGAGCTGATCGTGCAACGTGGTGAGGTTCGGCAGGACGATGCCGGCGACCGCACCGGCGATCGCTGATGCCGTGGTCGGCGCACCGATCTGATCGGCCACGATCCGCAGCTCCTTACGCTCACCGGCGAGCCGCGCAATGGTGCGCAGGAAATTCGTGCCCTTTGCGGCATAAACCCATGAGGTGCGCGCGATCAGATGCGCCCCGCCCGCCGCCTGGATCGCGACATCGCCGGCAAGCTTGCTGGCGCCGTAGACCGACAGCGGTTCGGTCGGGCTGTCCTCGCGCCACGGCCTGTCGCCCGAACCATTGAAGACGTAGTCCGTGGAGAAATGCACCAGCGGCACGCCGTTCGCTGCAGCCCATTTGGCGATCGCTTCAGGTCCCTTCGCGTTAACCAGGAACGCCAGCTCACGCTCGTCCTCGGCGCGATCCACGGCGGTATAGGCCGCCGGATTGATGATGAGATCGGGCTTCAGACTCTCAAGCTGGCTCGTCAGCATCTCCGGCTTCGACAGATCGAACTCCGCGGTGGGCGGCGCGATGATCGTGCCGTGGCTCTCCAGCAAAGGCTTGAGCGCACTGCCAACCTGGCCGCGTGTTCCCGTCAACAAGATCCGCATCAGATTTGTCCATAGGTCGGAAGGTTGCTGGCGTCGGCAAGGAGCGGCGCGTCCGCATCCTTGGCCGACAGCTGTGGCTTGTCGACGCCCCACTTGATCCCGATCGCGGGATCATTCCACCGGATCGAGAGCTCGTCCTTAGGGCTGTAGAAATCGTCGCACTTGTAGAAGAAGTCGGCGGTTTCCGAGAGCACCACGAAGCCGTGGGCGAAGCCGCGCGGCACCCATAATTGCCGGCGGTTCTCCTCGCTCAATTCGACCGCGACATGCTTGCCGAAATTCGGACTGCCGACGCGCACGTCGACGGCAACGTCCAGCACCTTGCCGCGCAGCACGGAGACGAGTTTGCCCTGGGTGACCGGGTTTTGCAGATGCAGCCCGCGTAGCACGCCATAGGCCGAGCGGGACATGTTGTCCTGCACGAACGGACGCGTGATGCCGTGCTCGACATAACGCGGAGACTGGTAGGTCTCGAGGAAGAAGCCGCGCTGGTCGCCGAACAGCTTCGGCTCGACGATCAGGACTTCAGGAAGCTCGGTCTTGATGACGTTCATCTAACATTTGTTCCAGTTTGACGCGCTTGAAATGTTAATTTCCTTCTCATAACAAACTTGTGCAGCGCACGCTATATGTTATGTTCTGATAGTCAAATTGTGAGGGACCATGAAAGGCATTATCCTTGCCGGTGGCACCGGCTCGCGCCTCTATCCGGTGACGACAGTCGTCTCCAAGCAACTGCTGCCCGTGTTCGACAAGCCGATGATCTACTATCCGCTGTCGACGCTGATGCTGGGCGGAATCCGCGATATCCTGATCATTTCCACGCCGCAGGACAAGCCGCTGTTCCAGCGCTTGCTTGGCGATGGCAGCGAGATGGGTGTCCGGTTCGCCTATGCCACGCAGGAGACCCCGCGGGGTCTTGCCGACGCCTTCATCGTCGGACGCGACTTCATCGGTGATGACTCCGTTGCCCTTGTGTTAGGGGATAACATTTTCTATGGCCACGGCCTGCCGAGCATGCTGTCGTCCGCCTCGATCCGCAAGAAAGGCGCCACCGTGTTCGGCTATGTCGTGAACGCGCCTGAACAGTACGGCGTGATCGAGCTGGACGGCACCGGCCGGGCGCTCTCGATCGAGGAGAAGCCGAAGCGGCCGAAATCCAACGTCGCGGTCACCGGCCTCTACTTCTACGACAATGATGTGGTCGACATAGCGGCCGGTATCAGGCCATCCCCGCGCGGCGAGATCGAGATCACCGACGTCAACAAGGCCTATCTCGAACGCGGCGACCTCTATGTCGAGGTGCTCGGCCGCGGCTTTGCCTGGCTCGACACCGGCACCCATTCCTCGCTGGTCGAGGCCAGCCATTTCGTCCAGATCCTGGAGCAGCGCCAGGGCCTGCGCATCGCCTGCCCCGAGGAGATCGCGCTGCGCCAGGGCTACATCTCGCTCGAGGCGTTCGCGAGGGTCGCACAGAAGACCGCCAAGAGCAGCTACGGCGAGTACCTGCTGTCGGTCTACCGCTCATTCCACGGCGAGCCGCGCGCGGCGGAGGTATTCAAACATGCGGTTTAAGGGATCGACGATCTTCGTCACCGGCGGCGCCGGCTTCATCGGCTCCGCCGTGGTCCGCCACCTGCTGCGCGACACCCACGCCCGCGTCGTCAACATCGACAAGCTGACCTATGCGGCAAACCTGGCCTCGCTGCCCCGTGCCGCCGAAAGCCTGAACTACACCTTCGAGAAGGCCTGCATCTGCGAGGCGCAGAACCTGCGCCGGCTGTTCGAGAAATATCAGCCCGATGCGGTGATGAACCTTGCCGCGGAAAGCCATGTCGACCGCTCGATCGACGGCCCCGGCGAATTCATCCAGACCAACATCGTCGGCACCTTCACGATCCTGCAGGAGACGCTGCGCCACTGGCGTTCGCTCTCGCCCGAGAAGCGCGACCGGTTCCGCTTCCTGCATATCTCGACCGACGAGGTGTTCGGTTCGCTCGGCGACGAAGGGCTGTTCACCGAGACCACGGCATATGCGCCGAACTCGCCCTATTCGGCCAGCAAGGCATCGTCCGATCACCTGGTGCGGGCCTGGCGCGAGACCTACGAGCTGCCGACCCTGGTGACCAACTGCTCCAACAATTACGGCCCCTATCACTTCCCCGAAAAGCTGATCCCGCACATGATCATCAAGGGGCTCGCCGGCGAGCCACTGCCGGTCTATGGCGACGGCAAGAACATCCGCGACTGGCTGTTCGTCGAGGATCACGCCAAGGCGCTGACGCTGGTGCTGGAGCGCGGCGAGGTCGGCGAGACCTACAATGTCGGCGGCCGCAACGAGCGCACCAACCTGCACGTGGTCGAGAGCATCTGCGACCTGCTCGACGAGGTCGTGCCGGCCGCGGCAGGCCCGCGCCGCCAGCTGATCAATTTCGTCGCCGACCGGCCCGGCCACGACCGCCGCTATGCCATCGACGCCACCAAGCTCGAAACCGAGCTCGGCTGGCGCGCCGAGGAGAATTTCGAGACCGGCATCGCCAAGACCGTGCGCTGGTATGTCGACGAGCAACCCTGGTGGCGCGCCATCCTGGAGGGCGGCTACAAGGTGGAGCGCGTCGGCCTGAACCAGTAGTCGCCGATCTTTCCAATCACCGGCGTGGATGGCCGCCAACAGGACGTCGAGAAGCGCGATGACGACTCAACCAGATATCATCGCTGCTTGACGAGCCGCGACCGCCTTCCGACGGTGGATTGGCAGCCACCCGCCAGACAACAACTCGAGAAACCACGGAATCCCGTCATGAACATCGCAATGGACGGTCAGGAACTGACACTGTTCAAAAGTTTCGTGGACCTCTCGACGCGGTATCTGGAATTTGGCTCGGGAGGAAGCACTTGGCTGGCCTGTCAAACCAAGAAGGAGTGGGTCATTTCCATCGATTCCTCCGCGGAATGGCTCGCCAACGTTGCCGACGCCACGGGCGACGCGAGCACCAAGCCTTTGCTGCTGCACGTCGATATCGGCAAGCTGCGCGAGTGGGGTTATCCCGTGGAAAAGGACAAGGAGCGCTCGTGGCCCGAGTATCACGAACGTGTCTGGGAGCGTCCGGAAAGCAAGACCGCCGACCTGTATTTCGTTGACGGCCGGTTTCGCGTGGCTTGCTTCGTACAGTGCGTGCTTCACGCCGCACCGGGAGCCTTCATCGCAATTCACGACTTCGAGAATCGTCCCCACTACCATTCGGTGCGGACGGTCGCTCGCGAAATCGCGCGCGCCAACAACATGTCGATCTTCCAAAGGCCGGCAGAGATTGATCTCGTCGCCGCACAGCAGTTGCTTGCGAAATACCGGCTGGAACCGCTGTAGCCGATCGCTGCGGCCAGAGTAGCCGATCGCGGCGATCAAGAATCACTTCAAGCACACGATCGGGCGCGCCGCCTGGCGCGCCCTCCTCCAGCGAGGACATCGCTGTTCCCTTGAATTCAGCCCTGAACCAGTTTCTTCAGCTCCGGAAGAAACCTCTGGATCGTGGCGTCTTCGACATCGTTGCGATCGCGCAACGTGAAGAATTCCATTGCGCGGATCTTTTCAGGATCTCCATCGCCGAGCGGCCTGCCCCGCTCACGCTTCTTCAGCAATTGCTGCCGCGACTTCGTGTAGTAGTGATTGATCACGAGCTTGTTCCGCTTCGGAGCAGTGCAGCGCCCGCCGATCGGGAAGACGGGCGCGCCGTCCTCGTGAACGTAGCAACCCAAGACAAGCGATTGATGGGGATGCAGATAGGACACGATGGTGTCAGGCCGCACGATTGACTTCATGATGAAATGATCCGGGAAATCGTCCGGAGCACGACGCGTGAAAGATTCGATGCACAGACCGGCCGGCCTCGCGTCGTGACCGTTCGACCCGAAGTTCAACCAATGCACCGCCACCGCCGGCGCCGGCCCGAGCTCGGTCAAGACGTCCTTGATGTTGCCGGCCTGCGTCGGAAACAGATACTCATCGGCATCGATGAAGGCGCACCATTCGGCACAATTGCGGTAGCTGTCGATCGCATGCGAGAACGCGCGCATCTGGCCGAATTCCCCTTCCACGAAATGATAGGTGATCATTTCCGGCCACGGGAAGGACTCGATCACGGCACGAGTATCATCAGTGCTGCCGTTGTCGTAGAGGTAGAAGTGATCAACGCCGACCAGTTTGTGGAAGTGTAGCCATTCCAGCAGATCGTCGCCTTCGTTCTTGATGGCGCACACCACCGCCAAGCCGTGCTTCTTCCGATCGACCCCGGCGTAGAGCTTCTTGGCCTCCATCACGCGCAGGAGGCCGGCAAACTCTCGCCGCAGATTTTCACTTTTCGGGGCCGCAATGAGCGCGGCAAGATAGACATCCTGCGCTTCATGGGCGGACCCCATATTGAGGGCCGCGATTGCCAGGCGATGCAACACCCGCGAGTCGGATGGCATCTGCTTGACGAGGTCGAGAAGGATTCCACGCGCTCCGGCGAAATCGCATGCCTGCACAAGCGCCGCCGCCTTTGCAAACTGGAATTCCTTGTAATCACCGAATTGCTGCTCCAACTGCTTGACCGATTGGATCAGCTCGTCGGGCTTCGGATTTGCGATCCGCCCGGAAAAGAAATCTCTAAGCCTTGTCTCGATCTCACTTGCTGGAAGCGTATCGAGATTCACGCCTGAGCTGAAACTAGACAATGCTGGAATTTCCATGTCCAACCTGAGCCGCTCCACGAGATCAACAAGCTATTAACATTGGTTCGCACCACGAATTCCCTATTAGCGCACATATCCTACAAGAATAAGGCTATAACACGCGGCGCTCACAATTAACTCTTGTAAGGTTATTTCGAGGAAAATCAATACAATAGAGCAAGGGGCTCGACGTCATTTGCACGAAAACCGCGTCACGGGACCGGAACGATCGGAGATCGCCGATGGACGACGGGAATGAAGCAGTCCGCTAGTCGTTCGGGCTTACAAGAACGATGCTTTTGACATCGTTATCCGCAAGCCTCCCGCCCGGCGCGTTCAGCTTTTTGAGTTCCAGCACCCTGCTGCGGCTGCGGCACGCTCCAGACCTCTCGTCGGCGCAATTCGATCGGACGCCAGGCTCCCAGCCGACGAAGCGATGAAGCAATCGCTCGGTCTCCATCCCAATCAAGGCCCCGTTCCGATTGTGTCGGAACGGACAAGGCTGGCCTTGCATTGCTCGATCAGCGCCAGCGAACCGGCCGGGTCCGATCGTTCGACTCCACCGTCCGGTGTTCTACATGATAGGGCGCGTAGATCTGCTTCACCCAATAGTTGAAGTTCGGGTGCAGCTTCACGAAGTCATAGAATGAATCGCCGAAATTCGACGGACTGAGGCAGGTCTTGTTCTGAGGCCGTGACGCGATTGCATTCAGGCAATACGACATCATGCAAGCCTTTGTCTCGCTCTCTGCCACCTTGCTCAGACTTCGGAAACTGTTGGTTGAATGAAGTCGGTACAGATAGCGGTCGGTCTCGAGATAGGTCGGCTCGACCTTGGTTACCGCGCGCAACGCAAAGTCCCAGTCATGGCAGTATTTGAGATCGGCAAGCCAACCCACCTGCCGCAGCAGTTCACGGCTGAAGACAAAGTTTCCGGTCGATGCCGCGATCTGAGAATCCAGAAATGTCCACGACAACGGCGCACCTGCGATCTGGGCCCGATCGATCGCATAGCGCAGGCGCGTTGGAAACTGGAAGTTGCTGATCGACTTTCCATGTTCGTCGATTGGCTCAACCGCCGAGAAGCCGAAGAACAGCCGATCATTTGCATGCTTATCCGCGAACAGCCGAACCCGATCCTTGGAAAAGGCATCGTCCGAATTCAAAAGGAAAATCATGTCGCCGTTCGTCAGCGATAATGCCCTGTTCCAGGTGTAGTGGGCGCCAAGATTTTGAGGGTTCTTGAGCAGCTTGCAGGAAACAAAGCGCTTTCCGAACGACCTCTTCTTGAGGACCCTCTGCGCGACTTCAAAACTCTTGTCCGGCGAATTGTCGTCTACGATGACGAGCTCGATGTCGGCAAACGTCTGTTGATAGACGGTCTCAAGGCATTCCTCAAGATACTGCTCATGCTTGTAGCACGCGATGACAACACTTGCGAGCATTGGTGGCGACCTCAACGTCTCACGATGATCGAGTGGCGAGACCGCACGAGTGCACTAGTCCCGTCGCCGACCTCCAGAACCGCGAGTTGATATTCACCATCCGGCAAATCTCGAATCGAGAAGGACAGCTGGAAACCGAAATAGCAGTCCTTGCTCTCGGCCTTCATATACTCCTTCACGTCCACGCGCTCGTGCCAATCTACGATCAGGCAATAGCCGCCGTTTGCTGCGCCATCCGGAGTAAGCCCCGACAGGACCAGGAATCCCGTTCTCTGTCGGCTGGCCTCAAAGGCGTTGCCCGCGCAAATCCATCCCCGCACCAATATCTCATAGCGCGGATCGACAATCACCCGTTCGCCGGTTTGAGAATTGATGTTCTCGATCACCAGCAACGAACCTGCCGGATTACCGGACGCGCCTTCTGCCTCCACTGGCGTGCCGCTTCTTACGCGCTGCACCCCCGAATGGGTGAGGCCCGACCGGTGCAGGCTTGCGAGCACTTCGACATGCGTCGAGGCTTCTTTTACCGCCCACTCGAGCTCCTGCCTACTCAGGCAATCCAGCAAATCCGGGCTATTTCGAATCTGGGCCGAAATGGGCTCAGCCGAAGCGACCCTTCGCACGACCTCGAGAAACGCCCGTCCATGGCGCGAATCCGGCTCGAGATGCGCACCTTCCGCCCACTCGTTCCAGGAATTGATAAACACCAATGATTCGGAAAAGCTGTTGCCCTTGGCACGCAGGGTTGCATCGCGAAGCCAAACCTCAAACGCTTCCGGACTGGACCTGGTAAAGACGTGACCGCGCGGCCCCTTGCGAGGCGTATTGTCCCAACGCGGCATCACCGCAGGAAAGAACGGGAAGTCGTAGATCTTGCCGATCGACGATCGCATGGCGTCGACATAGTCGTACACCTTTCCAGCGAAGGTCGGCGGTGCATCGACTTCGGTCGGCGGCACCTCCCTTGTCGAGACCGTGTGCGGAGGAAACTCGATTGCCGCGTCGCAATTGACGTCGCGCGGATCGAACTCTCCGAACGTCATCGCATTGCAAATGAGAAGCTCGCCGATTCCGAGTTCTCTGGCTCGCTCGCGCCAAATCTCGAACAAGCGCTGCTTGTCCGGCAACAATGACGGCCTGTAGATGACGATGACCTTTCGACCGTCGACAGTTATGTAGCGCTCATCGAGCAGCAGGTCGGCCATGTCGTCGATAAAGCGGACATCGTCGTCCAGGGAGTGGTTTTGTCCCAACAGAAGCTCAGCGTCCGAGCCGTCCCACCGACGAGACCAATTCTCGTTTGCCCAGCAAATGCAGAAAGGCAGGTTCGGCTCGCCGTCCTCGAGCAGCAGCTGAAGCGGCTTTTCCAATAACCTTCGGCCCTGGAACCAATAGACGTAGTAGCAAAATCCATCGATGCCGTACTGGCGCGCAAGCTCGCCCTGCTGACGACGCGTTTCCGGCAGCCGGACGTCATAGAATCCAAGATCGGCCGGCAACCATGGGGACTCGTGTGCCGGAAACTGGGCACGCATGCGCGCGACGTTGGTCCACTCGGTAAACCCTGGCCCCCACCACCTGTCATTTTCATCAAATGAATGGAATTGCGGGAGGTAGAAGCAAATGTAGCGCACCTCCTTGGGAGGCGCGTCCGCCAGTCCAGCAACGATCCTGTTGTTGCTCGGAAACAACAGGTCGTCGTAGTCCGCGGTCGAGAACCCCAGCGCGACGATCAATTCGCCTGGCGTATAGTTCTCGAACAGGGGTATTTCGTAGTACTCGCCATCATTCAGGCTGATACGCAGATAGATCTGCGCACGCTTAGGCTCCACAAGCGCGTTTCTCAGGGCGCGCGCCAAGCGACGGCGCACTCCCGGCGCGGATAGATCGATACGAAATCCGGGACGTCCGATCACGCTCCGCGGACCTACGCGGGCCGGCATAGATCGGCCCGTCCGCCCCTCCTCGACACAGTGGGAACCGACAAAAAGCGCGATCGAAACGGTTGAAGCGGGCGACTGGGCATCGACAATCCAACCCGAAATCCCACGCCCCGAATACTCCAGTATCGCGCCGCGCAGACGCGATCCTGACTGGAGATCGCCTACGTCGGGATCCAGGAACAGGCTCTGCGGATGGTCGTCCTGCTGAACCGGACTGGCAACGGGCAACATATCCTTTGTATCCCTGACGCTCCGTTCGACCATCTTGTTCATTGCCACTCAATCTCCTGCCAACGCTCAGCGCCGGGTCCAGTTTCTCTTTCCCGGTCGCGCGGAAGTTCGATCCCGAGATCACGCTGCCTGACATGCCCGGATCGTGACCTCTTGATCCTTATCGATCATCTCCACACAACCAGAGGTACAATGAGCATTTCTTCCGCGAACGCAACATTAGCGCAATCTCTCTGTCGTCGATGTGAAAACCATTGTTAGTTCTGCCTAGATTGTCACGCGGACTTGCCCGCTTCCGTGCCTTCGCGCTCAAAAACAAAGCTGTCCATCATCTCTGCCGTTGCCTGCGTGCGACGCGATGCCGCCTCCAATAATCTCAGCCAACGCTCTCGCCCATTGCGTGCAGACGACGTCGCGCGCCTTCGTTGTTCTGCTGCGCCGCTTGTCGATACCAGTACAGCGCCTGATCGCGATCCTGTGCGACGCCGTTGCCGGCGCGCAGCGCATCGCCAATTGCGAGTTGGGCTTCGATCATGCCCTGCTTCGCAGCGGACTCGAACCATTCGGCCGCCTTCGCCGGATCGGCATCGCGGCCCTGTCCCCGGCCCAGCATCACGGCAAGGTTGTATTGCGCCGTCGTATGGCCCTGGCGCGCCGCCGCCTCGTACCACGTGACGCCGTTGGCGAGGTCCTGCTCGACGCCTTGTCCGGTGCAATACATCACCGCAAGCTTGAACTGCGCCGCAGCGTTGCCGCCGTCCGCGGCCTTGACGATCCAGCTGGCGGCGGCCTGCGGATCCTTGAGGCCGCTCTTGGGATCGGAATACAGTAGCGCCAATGTGTGCTGGGCCTCGACGTGGCCGGCGCTCGCCGCACGTTTGAACCATTGGGCTGCGGCCGGAAGGTCGACGGCGCCGCCGGATCTTCCCATGTGAAGCCCGCCCAGCTGAAATGCCGCGGCCGGATGGCCGGCCTCGGCAGCGTCGGTCAGCAGCGCACGTGCCTGCGCAAGACGCTCCGCGGACGGTTCATCCTGGATAAGAAACATCGCATAGGCCGTCTTCGCATCGGCATCGCCGCCGTCGGCCGCCTTGCTGAGCCACTCCGCCGCGCGCACTTGATCGCGCGGCACGCCGTTGCCCGCCGAGTAGAGCCGGCCGAGCTGCACGCCTGCGGCGCTAATGCCTCCCTCGGACGCGCGCTCGAACCACTTGATCGCAGTGGCGACGTCGCGCGCCACGCCCCTGCCATTGAGATAGAACACCGCAATGTTGTGGGCCGCCGTGGCATGGCCGCCCTCCGCCGCACGCTCGAACCATTTCGCAGCCTGGCGGATGCTGGGCGGAACGCCGGTGCCGGTGGCATAGAAGCGTCCGGTCAGGAACTGCGCCTGCGTATCGCCGCGCTCGGCCGCCTTCTCGTACCAATATGCCGCCTCGCGCAGATCCGGCTCGGCGGCAGTTCCGAGCGCATAGAACTCAGCCAGCGCCTGGATCGCCGGCAGGTAGTCCTTCCGCGCCGCCTTGCGCAATGCGGTCTCGGCCCTGTCGAGATCCTTGACAGCCCCTTTGCCGCTCAACCGCAGCAGTGCAATGTTGTAGAGCGCGATCGTATCGTCATGGACAGCGGCGCTCTGGAACAGTCGCGCGGCTTCCTCGACATTTTGGGGAAGCCCGGTGCCCTTGAGGCACATGAAAGCGAGCGCAACCTGTGCGCGCACATGTCCCTGTTCCGCGGCCTTGTGATACCAGATCGCGGCCTGCGCGAAATCGACGGGAACGCCCCGCCCCTGATAATACACATCGCCAAGCGCGAACTCACCGGCCGCCGCCTTCTGCTCGGCCGCGGCCTCGTACCAGCGCAGGGCGGCAACGTGATCTTTCGTGCAGCCTTGCCCGTTGGCGTACATATCGCCAAGGATCGCTTGCGCCTCCGCTTTGCCGGCCTCCGCCGCCACCGATAACCAGAGGAACGCGGCGTCGATATCCCTGGGCACGCCGATTCCGTTCGGGAAAACCAGATCGTGGAGGTTGACTGCCTTGTCGCCCAGACGCGCCGCAGTGGATTGCCGCCACATCTCTGGCCTGTTCGGTCCAACCGTGGCGTTGACGCCGTTGAAGTAGATCAAGCCAAGCTGGAATTGGGCTTCGGTATGTCCCTTCAGGGCGGCGCGTTCGTACCACGCGACCGCATCCGGAAGGCTGCCGATAACGCCCTCGTTCCGCGCATAGAGCAACCCGATCCGGTAATCCGCCTCCGGATCGCCGGCTTGCGAGGCGAGCCGCCAAAACCGCAACGCCTCGAGATATTGCTGGTTCTCGTACGCCTCCAGCCCCCGTTCAAACGGCTTCGAGTCTGAACGGGACGAGCCGGGGCGCAGCAAGTCGAGAAGGGAACGCGTCGATACCGTCATGGCTCGCGCATTGCTTCTTTTGCGCTGCGCAGCATGCCGCCGAGCAGATACATCGCCACCGAGCGGGTGCCGACATTGACATCACCCTGCAGCGTCATGCCGGGGATGAGGCGGAAGGTCTTCGGAACATCCTTGAAGTTGGTCTGGTCGACCGAACACCGCGCCTTATAGAAGGCGTCGACAGGCTTTCCATCATCGTCGTTCGTGAAGGCGCCTTCGCTGATCCAGCGAATCTTGCCTTCGGCCGTACCGTGCTCCGCCGCGTTGAACGCATCGACCTTCATCGTGCAGGGGTCGTTGGGCCGGACGAAGCCGACGTCGCGCGACAGGATCTGGATCTCCGCCTCGAGCCGCGTCTTGAGCGGCATCAGCGTGATGAAGGGATCACCCGGCTTCAGCACGGACCCGACCGAGAGCTTGGCGAGGGTCAAGACGACCGATGGCTCGGCAGCCGTCCACCGCACGAGGTCCTGATGCTTGATCGCCTTGTCATACTGTGAGCGGGCCGTATCAAGGTTGTTGCGCGTCGTGACCAGATCCTGGCTCAGCTGCGCGTTCCACTGCTCGGTGAAGGCGTTGCGATCCGCCTTCAAGGAATCCAGCTGGTGCTGCGCTTCCAGCAAAGTGTTGTGCGTGTTGTCGATCTGACGCAACAGCTCCAGGCGCGTGTCCTGCGAAAGATACAGGTTCAGCTTGGACCCGCTGCCGCTTTCGGCGAGCGTCGAGCGCATGTCCTCGATCTTGCCGGCGATCTCGGCACGCTGACTGTACCGCTCGTCGTCCTTCTTCGACTTCTGGATCGTCGCTTCGGTTTGGCTGATCTTGGAATCGTAGCTGTTCACCTGTGCGTGGTACTGCGCGACGCGCTGGTCGTAGAGCGCCTTTTGCAAGGAGTTGTACCTAGTGACATCAGGATCGTTGGATTGGCCGTACGACAACGGCTTTCCGGACAATTCGGCCTCGTCCCGGGCGACCTGCGCCTCAAGGCTCGCAACCTGCAGCTTGTACTGCGTGACATCGGCAGCCGTGAACGTCGAGTCCAGGGTCGCGAGCAATTGTCCCGTCTCAACCTGCTGACCTTCCCGAACATCGATCGTCTTGATGATGGACGCGTCCAAAGCCTGCAGGACGTTGATCTGATCGACGGGAACGATCTTGCCGCCCACGCTCGTGATCACGCGATCGACGCGCGTGAAGCACATGATCGCCACGACGGCGGCGAGGAACCCCACCAGGACGAACAGCGTTGCGCGGGCCAGCAACGGCTCGGCGGCCTCGCGGATCGCATCGGTCTCGGACTGGAACTGGCGAACGGTCGCGAGCGAAGCTTGATTAGGAGACAAGGGTCGGACTCCTGCAATTCTTTTCATTGCGGCCCGCCGGTGCAAGGTGAGTGTTCTGCTGGTACCAGAGCGAGCTGTAGATGTCGTTCCGTTCAAGAAGTTCCTCATGACGACCGATATCGTCGACGACGCCGCGGTTGAGGACGAGGATCGCGTCGGCCTTCGTCAGCGACGACAGACGGTGCGAGATGATGATCAGCGTGCGGCCATGGGCAATCCGCGAAATATTCGCGTTCACGATCGTCTCGCTCTCCGCATCGAGCGCGCTGGTCGCTTCGTCCAGGATCAGAATCGGCGGATTGACGATCAGCGCTCGCGCGATCGCGAGGCGCTGGCGCTGGCCGCCGGAAAGATTCGTGGATCCCTCGTAGATATAGGTCTCGTAGCCTCGCGGCAGCTTGTCGATGAATTCCTCGGCACCGGCCAATCGCGCCGCCCTGACGATGTCGTCGAAGGTCGCATCGGGCTTTGCGGCCGCAATATTCTCGCGGATCGTGCCGCTGAACAGAAAGTTCTCCTGCAGCACGACGCCGACGTTGCGCCGGAGATGGTCGACGTCGTATTCGCGGACATCGATCCCGTCGACCTTGATCAGCCCACCATAGTCGGAGTGCAGGCGCTGCAATAGCCGCGTGATCGTCGTCTTGCCCGAGCCGCTCTTGCCCATCACGCCCAGCGTCGTACCGAGCGGAATCTCGAAGGAAATATTGTTGAGCGCCGGCGACACCGCGCCCTTGTACTTGAACGTGACGCCGGAGAATTCGACCAGCCCCTTCAGCGGGACCCTCACACCATGGCCGGAGCGTCCCTCCTCGGCCGGCTGATTCACCAGCCTGCCGACGATCGTGACCGCGGTGCGCGCCTCGTCATATTGGTTGATGAGCTGGGCCATCTGCATCAGGGGGCCGGCAACACGCTGCGACAGCATCAGAAAGGCAAACAGCGCGCCAACATAGACCGGATCGCCACTCGACACGGCCATGTAGACGCCGAACGCATAGGGAGCACTCACCGCCAGCCGCTCCAACGGCTTCACCAGCGTCTGGATGGCGGTTCCGGTCATGCCTTCCGCAAGCCGCGCCTTGGCGACGCGCGCCACCAGCACGTCCCACATGTGGCGCTGGCGCGCATCGAGCGCCAGCGATTTGATGGTCCGCATGCCGTTCAGGCTCTGGATCAGAAACGCTCCCTGTGCCCCTTCGGCCGCCAGGGTTGCCGAGGACTTCTTCCGATAGGCGGGCAGCATCACGATCAGCCAGGTCACGATCATCGCAGCAAAGGCAAGAACCATCAGCGTCATGAGCGGGCTGAAGAAGAACATGACGGGCAGGAAGAAGAACAGCGTCGTCGAATCGAGAATGGTCCCGAACAACTGCCCGGTCAGAAAGCCGCGAATTCGAAATACTTCGCGGATATCCCGGGAAATCAGGCCGACGGGATTCTGCTCGAAGTAGTCGATCGGCAGATTGAGCACCTTCTCGAACACGTAGGTCGACAGTTTGACGTCGAGGCGTGCCGTCAAACGCTGAACCAGATACTGCCGCAGGAACGAGAATGCCGCCTCGAACACGATGACCACGAGCATCGCAGTACACAGCACATAGAACGTGTTGTAGGCCTTGTAGAAGATAACCTTGTCCGAGAGCAGCCGCCAGAACATGATCGGTGCCAGGCCCATGAAGCCCAGGATCAGCGCCGCAATCGCGACGTCGCGCAGGATGCGCCGTTCGCGGAACAACAATGCGGTGACAAAGCCGAAGCTGAATGGCTGCGTCTCGTCGGAAATCTCATAGTCGCGCTTGGCCATGACGACGTCGCCCGACCAGATGTCCTCAAAGCGCGGCTGATCGATGACGAGCAGCGCGTCCTCGCTCGCGTTCGGATCCTGCAGGACCACCCGGGAGCTGTTCTCGTCGCCTTCGAGGCGCAGCAGCACCATGTGGCTGCCGTCGCGCAGCCGAACGATGGCCGGCAGCGCCCTCTTGAGATGGCTCAGACCCTTCCAGTCCAGCGTGACGGCCTTTGCCGTCATGCCCGAGGAATTCGCACACTTCAAAAGCTCGGCCAGCGTGACTTCCTGATCGCCCAGGAGGTTGTCGTGGATCAGCTGGGACGGGGTCAGATGCAAGCCATGCTGCCTTGCCACGATGACGAGACAAGCGAGGCCCGAAGGTGGCAGCGCCTCCACCGAAGGTGCGCCGACGAGCGAGAGGTGTTTGGTCATGGATGCCTCGAAGTTTCGACTGCGCAAGGTCCGGTCCCAGCGAGATATAACGTATCACTGTTAGTTCGCTAACGCAGCATTTTCAGCGCGTCACCCGAAAAAGATATGTTTCACGGCAGGCCGCGAAGCCAATTTCGAGCACGTTCTCGCGCGATTTAACCAGGGAACCTTATAACATTGTTTAACATCGACAAATCACGAGTCGGCGGTCACTGTCTCCTGGAAGTCGAATCCGCAGGCCTCCAGCTGCGGCCTGATCCGCTCATCCCTGGCCTCCGGCATGAGTGCCAATGCACAGATCTCAAAATTCCCGCTCCGAACGGAAACCGTCGGAAAGCCGGCGCTGAGCAGCAGGTTTCCCATCCGCTCGGTCGAAAAGCCGGTCTTGTGCGCCATGTGATAGCGCCCCTGTTCGATCGCGCCGGAATGCCCGTAGATCATGTCCAATGGCCGGATCGGACCGGCCGGCGAGACGTAAGCGATCGCGCCGAGGCCGCGCGTCAACATGTGCTGCGCGACCGCCTCGAGGTCGGGAGACATGATCAACGCGAATCCGTCCGGCTTGAGGACTTGGCGGAACTGGACGAATGTGGGGTGAACCTCATGGGCGTAGAGATGCTCCATGACATGAGAACACCAGATCGCGTCGAACGAGGCCGCCGGGAACAACCGGGCAAGATCGGTAATCGACCCGACGACGTCTGGGTTCACGCCGCCGTCGACGTCCAATCGAATCTCGTCCCATTCATGCGATGTCAGGAGCGGCTGGATGCGCTTGGTAACCGTCGATCCAGCGCCGGCATTCAGCATTTTTTTCTTGGCCAATTCGAGAGCTCCGCGAGTTCGTTAAGCGGCTGGGTTCTGCAGCGATCGTTCGTCTTGAACAAAGGTGCCAGGGCCGCAGATAGCCATCGGCCGCAGCTCCGTTGTGTCAAGCGAGCGGCACGGCTTTACAAAAGCTACGTGGTCCGAATGTGACGAACTAACTTATAACATCCATTGGCGGAAATGCCCCGGGCGGAACTTGTGATTGATTCGATGCATCCGACGCGAATCGGCCGATAAAGTTCCAATCGGGATGCGCGCATGCGCTTCCCCTTGAGGCGAGCCGTCGAACTCATCGCAGGTGCGTCATGATCATCAACGGCAGCGTATTCGATTGTTCAATTTCAATTACCCATTCCTGACGGCCATGCCCGCGATCAAAGAGAAAAGCGCCGCCTCAACCTCGGTTGGGGCGGCGCTTTCGCTTAGTGCAGACCTAGGATCTTACAGCTTGGTCGAGTTACCATCGTTGAAGATCAGGTATTCGATGTTGCTGATCTGGGTCACCTGACCATTGCTGAAGGTGATGTCCATAGAACCGTTCGATCCAGAGCTGATGTTGCTCACGTCGGTCGAAGCGTGATCCAGGAAGGTCAGGGAGTCCTTGTTGCCGCCACCGCCATCGATGGTGTCGCTGCTGGTGGCGTTGTTCAGGTAGAAGTAGTCCTGACCGGAGCCGCCGACCATCGAAGCCGTACCGGTGTCGGAGCCGACGAACGAGTCCTTGCCGTCGCCGCCGATCAGCGTCTGCGTGCCGGAGCCGGCGACCAGCGTATCGTTGCCGGAACCGCCATGCAGCGTGTCGTTGCCGGCACCGCCATAGAGCGAGTCGTTGCCGGCACCGCCATCGAGCGAGGTCGCGTGCGACGCATCGCTGCCCGAGTAGAGCACGTCCTTGCCGTTGCCGCCGAACTCAGCAGCAGTCTGAGCACCGCCGACAAGGAGGTCATTGCCGTTGCCGCCATGCAGCGTGTCGACCCCGGAGCCGCCATACAGCGAGTCGTTGCCGGCGCCGCCATCCAGGCTGTCGTTGCCCGCACCACCGTACAGCGCATCGTTGCCCTTGCCGCCATCCAGCGTGCTGGAATTGCCGGCGGTGCTGCCGGACACCAGCACGTCCTTGCCGTCACCGCCACTCAACTGCGACGAGCTGCCGCCGTAGAGCGTGTCGTTGCCGGAGCCACCGTTCAGGGTGTCGGCACCGGAGCCGAACAGCAGATCGTTGCCCTTGCCGCCATCCAGCGTGCTGTGACCGGAGACGTTGTCGACCAGCACGTCGTTGCCGGAGCCGGCATCGATCGAGTCGTGACCGGCACCGCCGAAGATCGTGTCGTTGCCGGAGCCGGTGAGAACCGTCGTGTCGCCGGTATTGTTGATGAACACCTGATCGTTGCCGTGGCCGGTCGCGACCAGCACCGGGGTGCTGCCGTTCACCGTCAGCGTGACGTCCTTGTTGGTGTCCTCGATGATCGCCTTCAGGTTGGCGTCGGTGTTAACGGTGTTAATCGGGTTGGTTTCGATCAGAACATTGGCGTTCGGATCCGGGTTGGTGATCCCAGCCCCTTCCTGCACCGGAATCGTCGCGCCGTTATCCGGGCTGGTGTATCCGATCCCCGCGTTGATCAGATAGTCAAGAATCTGTTGCTGGGTCGAGTGATCGATCGTTCCGTTGATCGCGTGTTTGAGGTCCGTCTGGTCTAGATTGTAAGTCGCCATCGATGTAGCCCCTGCTTGGGATACGAGGATTCAAGCCGCTCGCCCACACATAAGCTGTTGATTCACAACTGGTTGTTGCGACGCAACTCAAATGTGGACCCAGGTTACGAACTTGTTAAGTCCATTGTTAAGACCGTTAGGCCGGAGTGTCAATCAGCAATGCGCTGTTAACACCTGGTTCCCTGAGATTTATGCGGGACTTAGCACTACTTCGAATGCACCATAACATTCAGCGCACGCCCATCGCCAATGTTAGCCGCGACGCAAAAAAGGGTAGCGATTATACGGGGTTTCACGGGGCCCCCGGATACCGCGGGAGCGCAGAATTTCGCTGATGCCGTGAGCGCTTCGACGCGATTTTCTGATCTGAAAAAAATATTTCTGCATCGCATGAGACGTTTTGCAAAAAAGCGTCAAACTTCGCAGCCGGCGTCCCACCGGCCAGTGTTATAGCGCCCCTTGGCAGCAGTTTGCGGGCTCGATCAAGCGAGATCCACGGAATCACCCGCAGAATCAGCGCCGTTCGACCGCAAGATCAAAAACCTGGCGCGATGCCGCTCAGACACCCTGCTGTAACAAATTAACACCAGATTTGCCGCAATATGTTAGCAACGCCGGCATGGAACCGGCGATGCCCGATCGCGGGCAGAGCGCCGACCTGCGGCGATCATCCCCCGGCGGCCCGCGCGTAGATGGCCTCGAGCAGCCGGCGGTTCTCGTCCGGCGCGTAGCGCTCGAGATAGGCGGCTCGTGCGGCCCGTCCCCATGCGGCGGTCAGTTCGGCGGCGCCGAGAACCTCACTGATCCGATTTCGGAGCGTGGCCGCGTCGCCCGGCGGCACCAGCGCGCCGGTCTTGCCGGCGCTCACCACCTCGGCAAGTCCGCCGATCTCGGAGGCGATGACCGGCGTGCCGCACGCGAAGGCCTCGACCACGACAATCGGAAATCCTTCGTACCATAGCGACGGCACCACCAATGCCCGGGCATTCGCCATTTCCCGCAGCACCTCATCGCGCGAGAGCCCGCCCAGGAAGGTGACATGATCGGAAGCCCGAGCCTCCAACGCAGCACGCTCCGGCCCCTCGCCCACGACGCGCAAGGGCACGCCGGTCCCCGCAACGGCCTCGAGCAGCACGCCGACGCCCTTCTCGCGGCTCAGCCGTCCAACATAGAGTAGCCCGCTGCGCGGCGTGGCTGCATCGGGCGCCCCCGGATCGACCATGAAATTCGGTTTCACGTCGATCCGATCGGCGTCGAAGCCGGCCTGCGTGAACAGGGTTTTGGCGAACTGCGTCAGCGCGATCAGGCGCAGGCCGGGACGCGTCCAGGTGCCGCGGCGCTGGTGCTGCGCGATCATGTAGGCCGAGGCGATCGAGCCCGGAAGCGATCCGCGGTAGCAGCGGTGCACGACGCCCCAGAGGTGTCCGCGATCGAGGCACTTGTGGCAGATGCGGCCGTCGCGCAGCAGCATGCCGCCGGTGCAGATGCTGCGATAATTGTGCAGGGTCGCCACCGCGGGCACGCACTTTTGCCGGCAGAGATCGAACACGGCGGGCGACAGCAGCGGGAAGAAATTGTGGACGTGCACAACGTCGGGGCGAAAGCGGTCGATCGCTTCCGCCACGACCCGCTTTCCCTCCGCATTATCGGCGATCGACAGCGTGGTCGTGATGCGCGCGGGGAGCGAATTGATCGCCGCGTTGCTGACCGTGAGCGTTTCAACGCTGTGTCCTGCGGCGCGCAGCAGGTCGACTTCCGCTTCAAACACGACGTCCTCGCCGCCGCGTCCCTGATACCTGTTGTGAGCGACCAGGATCTTCATGATCCGGCCGGGTCTGAAAACCAGCGCAGCTCGGTCACCAGGTTTTGCCCGCCCGCGAGCGTACCGCAGCCGATCAAGGTCGTCGCCGGCACCTTGAGATCGAAGGACGGCGAATACCAGCCGGCCGGCATGGTCTCGTCACCCCGATACGGCACCCAGCTGAGGGCCGCCGGCAGATCGAGCTCGCCGCGCCCGCCGGGCCATGCGAGCTGCGCCCTGTGCCCTTCGAGCCTGCATTCGACCTCGGGACCGAGATGCCAGCTGAGGCTCGCCGGCACCGCAAGCGCTTCATCAGCAAGCACGGTATCGGTGACGACGAGCCGCGCCGCCTGACGCTGCAATTGCGCCGAGCGGCGATGCACGACACCTGCTTCGTCGCGATATCCCGAATGCTCCGCGACCCAGCTCGCATCCGCATCGCGATCGTCCAGACCGCTGGCGGCGACAAGCCGGCTCTGCGCATGCCATGTCCAGAGAAACGGCCCGCCCGACACTGACTGGTCGCGCGCGAACAGGCACAGCGTGTTGTGCGCCAGCGTGGAGCGGAAGTAGGCCCGCCATCGCGGATCGCCATGGTAGCAATAGGTGCCGGGGTCGGCGAGGATCTCCACACCGCCGATCCTGCATTCGAGCGACAACGCGTCCGCATGGGCGTGGGCGGCAATGCGGCCGAAGCCATGCGGGCCATGATCACAGCGGCACCACACCGCGCGGTCGGAATCGATCAGAAAGGTCTGTCCCGCCCCCTCGAGCAGATGCGGGCGGCGCTTGGGCCGCCCGGCGATCGCACGGGCCTCGATGCCGTCGGTGAGCACAAAGCTACGCAGATCGGGCTCCGGCGATGTGGGCCACCATGGCAGAGCGCCGAACAGGCGCGCGCCGCTGGCGAGCAAGCCGAGCCAGCGATTGCCGGCGTGATCGTCGAGCAGCAGGCCGATGCCGTCGTCGCCGTCGCCCTGCCGCGGCGGATGACCGCGATCGTCCAGCATCGCAGCAATGACGTCGCTCATGCGGCACATCGTGGTCCACACCGCATCGCCAAGCGGATGTCCGGAGGACTCGCCCTGCACTGCCGCCGCCAGCAGCAGTTCGAGAACAAAGCCATGATAATCGGTCGCGAGCTCGCTGTTGCTGCCGCAGGCAAGCGTCTGCGCAACGGCTTCGTGCGCCAGTGTGGCGGCCGATTGCTCGCGCCATCGCGCACTGTCCTGGAAGAACGGAAACACGCAAGCCGCCACGAACTGCCCGGCAGCCTCCGCGATGAGGTGGTTGTTGGCCGAGGAGCCACGGCTTGGGAACTGCGACAGCCAGTATTGATGCGCATAGAGCTGCGTCAGGAACAGTTCGTTGTCCTCGAACAGCGCGGCAGCGCCGGGCCAGTTCTGCAGCAGCTGACGCACCCAGGCCCATGAGATCAGCCGCACGCCAAGCTCGATGCCGCTGATCCAGTGCGGACCGCGCGGGAACGGATTTTCGCGCCACCAGCTCACCAGATGCTCGGCCGCGCGCACGGCGTAGCGCTCGTCGGAGCTCAGGTAATACGCGGCCGCGAGCACCGTGAGATGGTGGTGACGCGACGGCTCCCAGATGTATTTGATGTTTCCGACCGCGGTTTCGTCACGATAGGGAACCGCGAATGCGTGCACGCCGGCCGGCGCCCGCTTGCCGCTTCTGATATCGACGAACCAGTCAGGCCGTTCGCCGAGGGCCCCATGGTCCCTGGCGAAAATCCGCCAGTGCCCTACGAGAATCCGGTCGGCGCTCTGGATCAGCCGTTCGGCGGCCTGTTGCGGAGCGCTCGCCCGCGAAGGCAGCGGCTTCAGGCGCGGCTGCCGCGGGCCGGCAGCGAGCCTGGCGCTGGCGCGCCGTGCGATGTCGGGCGGAGTGATCCGCCAGAGCAAATGCAGCACCTGGTCGTTCACCCGCCCCGCAAGCTCGGACGGCTCCATGCGCTGCAGCCTGCGCAGATACCAGGCCGGATTCATCTCACGCCGTCGAGGCGCGCGCGACGCCCTGTTCTGCCGCGCCGGCCGTCAGATCGATCGGCATCCCGGCGGCCGCGCTTTCCTGCACGGCAAGCGTTGCGCGCGTGGTCGCCAGCAGCCCGTCGAGCGCAATCGGCATCGCGGCTCCCGATGCGACCGCGGCGATGAAGGCATCCAGCATCGGCCGCTGGCCCTTGTCGAGCCGCGCCGTCTTCGCCGTGCGCTGTCCGGCGTGCCAGACCTCGAAGCCCGAGAAATTGTCGAAGGCGGCAAAACCCGTGCTTGCCGATATCTCGAGCGCTTCCTTCGGCACCCGCGGATCGCCGCCGGTGAGATAGCTGAGACTCGCGACCGAACCGTCGGCAAAATCGAAGGTGGCGACGAGATTGTCGACATCCTTGCCCGCCGTGCTCGCGGAGACACGCACCGGCTCGGCGCCGAGCCACCAGCACAACACGTCGATGAAATGGCCGCCCTCGCCGACGAAGCGGCTGCCTTCGCTATCGGCCTGCAGATACCAGGACGATTTCTCCAGCGGCCCGGCGATGACGCGATATTGCAGGGTCTGCGGTCCTGCCTGCGCGAACGCCGCGCGCATGCCCTGCAGCAGCGGCGAAAAGCGGCGGTTGAAGCCGACCATCAGCCGGCTGTTGCCGGTTTCCCGGATCACCTGCTCCAATCGATCGAGCGAGCTTGTATCGATCGCCAAGGGCTTCTCGACAAACACCGCCTTGCCGGCGCGCAGCGCCTGCGTCGCGAGGTCGGCATGGGAGGCATGGCGCGTTGCGATCAGCACGGCATCGATGTCGTCGGCGCCGAGCACCGAGGCCGCATCCGTCGAGGCACGCGCGAAGCCGAACTTGCGGACCGCCGTGGCGCCGCTCAGGCCGGTATTGGTGGCGACCTCGACGAGATCGACGCGCTGGTTGCTCGCAAGCTGCGGCAACAGCATGCTGGAGGCATAATTGCCGGCGCCGATGACGCCGAGCCGCACCCGGCCGCTGCGCAGGGCAACCGCCGGACGATAGGTCATCTGCATCGCGCGGGGAGCGGCGTCCGGATAGGCGAACACCATGCCGAGACCGACCTCGCCACGGCTCATGCGCTCGAACGCCGACGTCGCCTGCTCCAGCGGCACCGTTTCGGATATCAGCGAGGAAAAATCGAGCCGCCCGTCGGCGAGCAGCGCGACGATCGCCTCCATATTGCGCTTCTCGGTCCAGCGCACATGACCGATCGGATAGTCGATGCCGCCCTCCTCATAGAGCGGATCGTAGCGGCCGGGGCCGTAGGAGCGCGAGAAGCGCACGTCGAGCTCCTTGTCGTAGAATTCGCTCCACGGCAGGTTCAGCGTGCATTTGCCGATATCGACAATGCGGCCGCGGTCGCGCAGCAGCGCCGCCGAACGCGACGCGAGATCGGGATCGTCGCTGCCTGCGGTGATGAACACGCAATCGACGCCGTTGCCTGCGGTCAGCTGGTCGATCCGGGCGCGGAATTCGGCCGCGGCATCATCCGATGCGACGGCACAGACCGCGGCGCCAGCAGCCTCCGCCTGCCGGCATCGCGCCTCCAGCCTGTCGAGCCCGACGACCACGACACCGGCGCTGCGCAGCAGCCGCACCATGATCTGGCCGATCAGGCCAAGGCCGATCACGCAGGCGGTCTCGCCGAAACGGATCTCCGACTGGCGCATCGCCTGCAGCGCGATCGAGGCGATCGTGGTGAATGCGGCCTGGTCCAGCGCAGCGCTGTCCGGCAGCGGCACGCAGAGGTTCACCGGCACCCAATTATATTCGGCGTGGGTTGCATATTGATTGCCGCCGCAGCAGACACGCTGTCCGACCGAGAAGCCGCCGACGCCCTCGCCCACTTCCACGACGGTGCCCGACAGCGAGTAGCCGAGCGGCGTGTAGGAATCGAGGCGGTTCATCACCTTCTGATAGGTCGCAAGCAACCCCTGCTGACGGACCGAGCTCACCACCTTGGCCACCTGGTCGGGTCGCGCGCGCGCCTTGCCGAGCAGCGACAGGCGGCCTTCGGTGAACTTCATCATCTCGGTGCCGGTCGACACCGCCGAGAACGCCGTGCGCACCAAAACCCCGCCGGGGCGGCAGCGCGGCGCCGGCACATCGATCAGCTTGAGCTCGCCGCTCTTATAGTTCTGCGCGATCTGCTTCACGGTCGGTCAATCGCCTCAAGTTAACAGCGCTCCTTGTATCGCGCCTGCCGCCCGCAATGAAGCCAGGATCATCGTCATAATTGTCTCATTGCCGGAGACTTAACATTGTTATCATTCCAGCAACAGGACCGGTTTTGGCGAGATCTCGACCTCGCCGTTGGCGACAGGCCCTTCGCCGCCGTCGAGGCCCTGGTAAAGGCTGAAGCGCGGGTCGACCCGATAAACGGACCGGCCTTTGGTGGTCCAGAGGATCAAGCCGTTGCGGCCATCCGGCATGCGAAGCTCGACGCGCCAGGTCGACGGCGACGTCCTGCCTGCCGCCACGACGCTTGCACCGACCAACCAGGACTGGATCGTGCGGTAGGCAATTCCGCTCGGAAGCAGCCCGCGCGCCGGGTCCCATAATTTTCCAAAGTCGCTGCCGCCTCCGGCAAACTCGTACCAATAGAACCGGTCGACGCCGCTGATCCATTTCAGGATGTAGGCGCGCGCCAGACACCCGTCCGGATTGTCCTCATAGGACGACCAGCCGGCCTCGGTGTCCCAGATCGGCCTCGCGGACAGGTCGTGCGCGGCAAAAATTTTCCTGAAGCGCGCAATGATTCCAATCACCGCCTCGGGTTCGCTCGTATAGCCGTGAAAGGCGAACACATCGGCATATTGTCCGCCGCCTTGCGCCATGAAGGCCTGTTGCCAGCGATATCCGTCCGGCGTGCCGTTGGACGGCGGTGTCAGCACGGTCAAGGTGGGATCGCTAGCTTTAATGATCTCGTAGGCCCGCTTCTGCAGCTGGACCATGGTCGCGATATCGCCCGAGTAATATTTGGGATCCTCGGGCTCGTTCCAGATTTCCCAGTATTTGATGCGGCCGGCGGCGCGCGCCACGGCCGCGCGCACCCAGTCGTCCCATGACGCGAGATCGGCCGGCGGTGAGCTTGCACCGGGCGTGAACGCCGGCGGCGCATCCTTCACCGACGCGGCCCAGCGCGGCGTATAGGCGAGATTGAGAACGATCTCGACGTGTTCTCGCTCGGCCGCCGCCAGGATGGCATCGAAGCGCGCCCAATTGTAGATGCCGGGCGCCGGGTTGATCTGTGCCCAGTAGATCGCGCCCCATAGCCGAACGCCGTCGAATTTGAGCTCCGGCCAGGGCTGCGACTTTGGCTGCGACTGCCCGATTTCGTTGATCGTCATGCCGAACAGCGCCGGCGGGATCACCGCATTCACGCGGCTCGCACTCAGCGCATCGCTTGACGTCGAACCATTCCACTGCAGCGGCCATTTGTAGGCCAGCGGCAGCACCGCGCTCAAAACCAGCGCAATCAATGCCCGTTGGCCCCAATCCCTCACTCTGCCTGCCATGTCCCTGTCTCGTCGCCGTCACATCGGTGCCGGGATTGCATAGTGGAAGCCGCGCATGTTAATGCCGATGTTAGTCGGATTGTGATGTTGTTAGGTCAATGGTATAGATCATCTCAGATGTCGAGAGCTGAACCATCACCGCGGCGGATCCTGTTCATCGTCGAGAACCTTCCGGTTCCTTTCGATCGCAGGGTGTGGTGCGAAGCAACGTCGCTGCGCAAGGCGGGCTATGAAGTTTCTGTGATCTGCCCGAAGGGGCGGGGTCATAACGAATCCTACGAATGCCTCGAGGACATTCACATTTATCGCCATCCGATGCCGGTGGAAGCGCGCGGGATCGCCGCCTACCTGATCGAATATCCGGTCGCGCTGTTCTGGGAAACGCTGCTCGCGATCAAGGTGGCGTGGAAGCACGGCTTCGACGTGATCCAGGGCTGCAATCCGCCCGACCTGATCTTCCTGATCGGCCTGTTGTTCAAACTCGGCGGCAAGCGCTTCGTGTTCGATCATCACGACGTCAATCCCGAGCTCTACGAGGCGAAATTCGGCCGCAGGGACTTCTTCTGGCAGCTGCTGCGGCTGGTCGAATATCTCACCTTCAAGACGGCGAGCATCTCGATCGCGACCAACGAATCCTATCGCGAGATCGCGATCACGCGCGGCGGTATGCCGGCCAGCCGGGTTTTCGTGGTGCGATCCGGCCCCAACCTCGACCGGGTGCGCTCGCGGCCGGCCGATCCGGCCTGGCGCCGTGGCCGGCGCTACAGCGTCGGCTATGTCGGCGTGATCGGCCAATCGGAAGGCATCGATCTTCTGCTGCAGTCGATCGGCCACATCGTGCACGATCTCGGCCGCACCGACATCCAGTTCAACATCGCTGGCACCGGGCCAGAGTGGAATGCCGTGGTCAAGCTCTGCGAGGAGATGCAGCTCTCCGACTACGTGAACTTCACCGGCGCCATCGCGGATGACGCGCTGTTCACGATGCTCTCGACCGCTGACGTCTGCGTCAATCCGGACCGCGTCACGCCGATGAACGACATCTCCACCATGAACAAGATCATGGAATACATGGCGCTCGGACGGCCGATCGTTCAGTTCGACGTTCGCGAAGGCCGCCGCTCGGCGCTCGACGCCTCGCTCTATTCCGCGAAGAACGATCCAAAGGATTTTGCCAGCAAGATCATCACGTTGATCGACGATCCGTCGTTGCGACAGACGATGGGGGCGTTTGGCCGCAATCGCGTCGAGCGCGCGCTCTCGTGGACACATGAGGAGCCGAAGCTGCTCGCGGCCTATGAGGCGTTGTTCGCCAGAAAGGTCCCCGCACCGCGCGCGCATGCACCCGCCGAGCGGCCGACCTCGCAACCTTCCAGCGCGAACGCAGCCTCCGGACGGGCATCGTCTTGAACGCGCAGCCGCCTCACTCACGTCAAACGCGACGCGGCTGCGGCCACACGCACGTCCTAGATTGTTGAAGGTCGAAGCATGAACGTCAGCATTTTCGGCCTCGGCTATGTCGGAACGGTGTGCGCCGCCTGCTTCACCGAGCTCGGCCACCAGATCATCGGCGTCGACAAGAGCGTTGCGAAGGTCGACCTGATCCGCGGAGGCAGGTCGCCGGTCGTCGAGCCGGGCATCTCGGACAAGGTGGCGCGCGCGGTGGCAACCGGTCAGCTGACCGCGACCACCGACGCCACCGAAGCGATCGTCAACAGCGACATATCGATGGTCTGCGTCGGCACACCCTCGTCCGGCAACGGCAACCTCGACCTGACCGCGATCCGACAGGTCGCGATCGAGATCGGCCGCGGACTGCGCGCCAAGAACGCGCCGCACACCGTGACGATCCGCTCCACCGTGCTGCCTGGCACCACCCGCGGCACCGTCGGGCCGCTGATCGAGGAAGCCTCCGGCAACAGGATCGGACGCGATTTCGACCTTGCGTTCAATCCCGAGTTCCTGCGCGAGGGCAGCGCGATTGCGGATTTCAACGCGCCGTCCAAGACCGTGGTCGGCGCTTTCAATCAGGAAACCGCCGACCGCGTCATGGCGCTCTACAAGGACCTGCCGGGCGCCAAGATCACGCCGCCGGTCGAGACCGCGGAACTGGTGAAATATGTCGACAACAGCTGGCATGCGCTCAAGGTCAGCTTTGCCAACGAGATCGGCACGATCGCGAAGACGCTCGGCATCGACGGGCGCGACGTCATGAACATCTTCATGCAGGACACAAGGCTCAACATCTCGCCGGCCTATTTGCGGCCAGGCTTTGCGTTCGGCGGCTCCTGCCTGCCCAAGGACGTCAAGGCGCTGAAACACCTTGCGCACAGCCGCGGACTGTCGACGCCGGTGCTCGAGAGCATCCTGCCGAGCAATGATATGATCATGTCGCGCGGCGCCGACTGGATCCTGTCGCATGAGGGCCGCCGCATCGCGTTCCTCGGCATCAGCTTCAAGGCCGGCACCGACGACGTCCGAGACAGTCCGTTCGTGAGGCTGGTGAAGAGCCTGCGCGGCGAACGGCGCGACATCCGGATCTACGACCCCAATGTGCAGCTGTCGCAACTGATCGGCGCCAACCGGGAATTCCTGATGCGCAATCCGGAGCTGGTCGGCCTGTTGAACGACGACGTGACGGCAACCATCGAGTGGGCCGACATTATCGTGCTGACGACGGCGGATCCGCGCTTCGTTGCGGCGCTGACGGCGACCCGTCCCGACCAGGTCGTGCTCGAACTGTCGGAGATCGGATTGCCCGAGCAGGTGCGCGCCAAAGTGAGCGGCTTCCACTGGTAGGGAATATCATGGCCACCATGGGCCGGACCCGCGAGCGACCCGAAATCCGCTTTCACGACGAGATTTCGTCGGGGTGGGAGACGCTGCATCAGAGCCGCACCTTCAGGGCGCGGACGGCCGCGATGTTCGGCCTGCTCGGGAACGCAGACCTCAATGGGCAGCGCTGGCTCGACGCCGGTTGCGGCACTGGAACGCTGTCCCGCCTGCTCGCCGGGCGCGGCTGCGACGTCACCGGCGTCGACGCCTCATCGGAGATGATTGCGGCGGCTCGCGGCCGCGGCGCCGACGGCACGCTCGCCGAACGGCTCACATTCCAGCAGATTCCGACCATCGCAAGCCTGCCGTTTCCCGATAGATCCTTCGACGGCGCGCTGTGCGCGAGCGTGCTGGAATATATTCCCGACGTGGCGCAGTGCCTCGCCGAGATGCATCGCGTGCTCATGCCCGGCGGGCTGTTGCTGCTCTCGATCCCAAACCGCGGATCGCTGCTGCGCCGGAGCTACAAGCTCGCGCATGCGGCCTCTTCACGCGTATCGGCGCGGCCGCTGTTTCGCTATCTCGCGTTCTCCAAATTCGACACCTCGCCGGCGGCCATGCAGGGTCTGCTTCGGCAACATGGCCTCACGATGCTGGGGAGCAGCTTTGCCGGCTCCCCGCTGCCGCCGGCGCTCGATCGCCAGCCCGCAGTGGGCACGCTGATCAACATCCTGGCCCGGCGCGACGATTGACGTGGCAGGCGGATAGCTGCCTCAGGCCTTGATCGCCATCAGCGATTTGGTCATGCCGAGATAGCGTTCGCGATAGATCTTCGCGTCCGGAAACGTTTCGGTCATCTCGCGCCAGTCGAACAGATGCCAGTCGGGCGCGGTGCGCTTGAACCAGAAGCGATTGAATCGCTCGATCAGCGCGATCTGCAGCCGCCTCGGCAGCAAGACGATGATGCCCGGCAGCCAGGTATGGCTTTCGATCGGAAAGTACCGGTACGGCGTCTGCACGTAGAAGGACTTTGCGACCCGCGAGATCTCGCCCGCAAAACGGCTCTGATGCGCGCGCGCGATGCTCTGAAACGCCGCTTCGTCCTCGATCGTCACGACATCCTGCTTCGGCCCGGTGACATGTTCGATCACCGACGAGCAGAAGCAGAAGTCGAACGCCTGATCGTCGAACGGCAGGCGCTCGGTCTCCCGGAGCAGGACCGTCTTGAATCCAAAGCGCTCGCGCGCGGCCTTCAAATCATCGGCAGATATGTCGCAGACCGTGATGTCGGTATGGCGCGGCAGGATCGCGCGAATGTGGCGGCCGGTGCCGCCGCCAAGATCGAGGATTTTCGCATCAAGCGGCAGGTTCACGGTGCGAACGAGGAATTCGCCGCGCCGCTGGCGCGCTGCATTGGAAAATCGGGCTTGAATCGCACCCAGCAAGGTCAGTCTCCTGCTACCGGTCGGTCCGGTCTAGCACGGCATGCGCGATCCCTCACGCTACGATGCATCGATTTTCCTGTCGCGCTCACTTGATGGCCTCGAAGAAGATCGACTCGTCCGGCCGGTTGTCGAGCCGGTCGATGTCGGGACAGACCCCCTCGCGATAGGCACGGGTGTAGGTTTCCGAACAGCCGGCGTTGCGGAATAGCGCGGCGAGCGAGGCGCGGGTAAAGCCCCAGTGATGCGCGAAGGCGGCCTCCTTGCGGCGATCGATCTCGAAAACGCCTTTGAGGAAAGCCAGCGGCGCCGCCGGATCGTAGAGCGCGACGATCCGCTCCATGTCGGGGACGACGATGCGACATACCCCGCCAGGCGCCAGCACCCGCGCGATCTCGCGCGCCAGCCGCTCGACCTCGTCGGGAAACAGGTGCTCGAAGACGTGCGCGCTGAACACCGCCGAGAGGCTGCGATCCGCGAACGGCAGCGGCTTGGTCAGGTTCATGTGGCGCAGTCCGGCAAACTTGCCTTGGCGATGCTCGGCATAGCGGGCATCGCTCAGCATGCCGGCGAGATGTAGCGCTTTCGCCGCGAACGGCACCCGCGCGATCCACAGGTGCATCGTGATGTCGGTATTGATCCAGCCGTCGATGCCGCAATTGAAGGCGCCGATATGCAGCTTTTCGAGCGAGCCGCCGCGCGCGTCGTCGGTCATGTCCGCTCCCGCGCCGAATTGGTCAGCACAACCGTGATCACCGACGCCGCGCTGGAGGCCACCATCGCCGCAACCGCGCCCATCACCTGCCAGGCCTCGGCTGCGAACGGCAGGACGCAGCACAGCGCGACGAGGCCGGCAATCCGGCTCAGCATGAACCGCTGCGGCTTGCCGGTCGCAAACAGCGGCAGAGCGAGGCCGAGCCACACCGCGTCGAGCGCCATCGCAGCGCCCATCAAGGCGAGGCTGCCGGTACCGATCTCATAGCTCTGTCCGTGGATGACAAGCGCCAGAATGCGCTGGCCGAGCAGCACGACCGCCGCCCCATAGGCCGCGGCGATCGATCCGAGCAACAGGGCATTTTCGCGCGCGGCAGCGGCGACCGCGCTGCGCCGGCCGGCGCGCAGTTCGGCCGCGATTTCCGGCAGGCGAACCGAGAACATCGTCGCGCAAAATTGGCTGAGCGGTGCGAACACCAACAGCAGGATTCGCAGCGACGCGCTCGCGTCCAGCCCGATCAGGAAGCCGCAGACCGGGATCAGCCCGATGCTGCCGATCCAGTAGGTGAGCGAGGTCGCGACGAACCAGCGCCCGTTCCGAAACAGCCGCCGCAGCGAGCCGCGGAAGATTCTGGCTTGCGGCCAGGCCAGCTCGCGGGTGTGGGCCAGCAGCAGGCTGCCGGCGAGCGCGGCCGAGATCGCGATACACGCCATCGCCGCGGCGGCGCCGGCGAGCTTGAGCGCGATCATCAGCCCGGCCGAGACGACCAGCGCCACGCAATAGGTCAGCGAGGACGCCAGCGCGCGCGGCAGTCGCCCGTCGAGATAGCAGATCCGGCGGAACATGCTCTGCAGCCGAACCGCCGGGATCGCGAGCCCGGTTGCGATCACGAGCCCGCCGGCGTCCCCGCCGACGGCTGCGATCACAAGCCCCGCACCCACCAGCAGCAGGCCGAGCGCACCCGAGACGAGCAGCGACGACAGATAGAGGCCGAGCCGCAGCTGCGGCCATAGCGACTTCGGGATGCGATGCGCGGTCGCCGGCAGCCCGTCGTCGAACAGGCCGCGCAGAAACACCGCCTCGATCAGGATCGAGAATGCCCAGGCGACGCTGAACCTGCCGAATGAATTGATGTCGAGCACGTTGGCGAGCACGATCGTCAGCACGAAGGCAGACCCGCTCAGCAGCGCCTGATCGATCAGGCCAAGCGCGACATTGCCCCCGGCATGCCGCAGCCGGCGAAGCAATCCGCTCATGGCACCGGCGACCCGGGTCTGAGCCGCCGCCCGGTCCAGCCTGTTGGTCAACGCACTCACGCCTCACTCACCCGCAATCTGTTGAATGTCCGCCGCGGCGCCATCTGCAGCCTGGCCTCCGGGCCGAAATAGCACCAGAACACCAGCACGCAGCCGAAATAATTGTGCAGCAGCTGGCTGGAGTCATTGGCCGACGCGATCACGACGAACAGCAGCATCGCGAATGGTGCCATGCAGTACATCCCTCTCCGCTCGAACGCGAAGACGATGCTGTTCCACAATGCGCGCGCCAGCAGCAGCATATAGAGCGCACCGCCGAGTAGGCCGAACTGGAGAAAGGCGTCAAGATAGGAATTCTCGAACGAGCCGAACTCGGTATTCCACGGCGCCATGCTCGTCAGCTCGTTCACCGGCGAATTCGGCAGTTCGTTGAAGAATCCCGAAAACCCGTAGCCGAGCCAGGGGTGCTGCCAGAAGAAGTGCGGCCAGACCGACCAGAGGAACGAGCGGCCGGTCAGGTTTCCGCTGCGGCCCACCAGCCCGTACAACTCGTCGCTCGGCAGGGCGAACACGACAAGCGCAACAAGAGCGAGGCCAAGCCAATAGATCGAGGCAGCCCCCCTGTGCCCGAGCACCACGAGCACGAGCCCGAAGGTCACGGCAAGCGCCGTCAACATGCTGATCAGCGGACCTGCGGCGCCGGCCGCGGCGAGCGCAAAAAGATGAAATCCCATCAGCAGCAGCGTCCAGCCGAACTGGCGGCGCGGTCCTGCCAGCATGCGCACGAAGCAGATCAGCACCATGAGACCGAAGAATGCGCCCGCGAGGTTCTTGTGACCGAACACGCCGGCATAGGCCTGGGTTCCGAGCACCGTCGGCCGATGCAGCGGGTCGTAATCCCATTGCGAGCCGATCACCGGAAACAGCAGGACGTGAACGATCAGCACCACGATCCCGATCCGGAACAGCGCATCGACGAGACGATCGACCGGGCAGCTGATCACGACCCACGCCGAGAACATCGTGGTCAACAGATACATCGCGAACTTGATCGACGAGCCGGCGGGGTCGGCGCTCAGCGCCAGTGATACCAGGGCGAAGGCGATGAACGTCAGATAGAGATGCGACTGCAGCATCAGCAGGCCGAAGCGCTTCCGATCGATTGCAATGTGCAGCACCAGGAGGATGTAGAGCAGCAGCCAGGCGCCGCGGAACAGCGTGGATTCCCCGGCCCTTTCCGCGAACGAGATGCCCTCGATGAAATTGAACAGGAAATAGATGCAGCCGAGCACCATCACCAGATAGGCGTGCAGAAAGACATCGGTTCGCAGCCACCATCTGCCAATCATTGCACGGCCTCCTGCCGGGCCGGAGCCCTCAAGAGATGATCGACCGCGGCCGCAAAACGCGCCGCGGCGTCGGCAAGCGCATCGCGTCGCACGCTCTGCCGCGCCTGCCGCGACATCGCCTCCCAGCGCGCGGGATGTTCGAGCAAGCTGCGCGCCGCGTCGACCCAAACCTGTTCATCGAGCGCGCAAACATAGCCGTTATCTCGGTCGCAAACCAACTCGCCGCCTGCCCCGACATGGGGCGATACCAGGCAGGGAACCCCGCACTGCAGGGCCTCGTTGCACACCAGGCCCCACGGTTCTAGCAGTGAAGGCAGCAGCAACAGCCGCGACTGCAGAAAAGCGTCCGATATCGCCTGCCACGGCAGATAGCGGTCGTGGCTGACATCGATGCCGGCACCGCCGAGCCGCGCCAGCATGCGCCGCTCGGCTGCACCCGACCCGACCACGCGCACCTTCAGTCCGGGCACGATCCGGCCAAGCGCGATCGCGACGTTCTCGAAGAAGATCGCGTTCTTGGCGTCGTCATTGAGGCGGGCGCACCACAGCAGATGAAATGGACGGTCGTCGAATGCCGGCACAATCGCCGGCGGATCCCATGCCGGCACCAACGGCACCACGAACAGATCGTCGGCGCGAACGCCTTCGCCGCGGAAATACGCCCTGCCCTTGTCGCTGCAACACACCACTGCGTCGCACTGGCGCAGCAGCCAGGGTCGCGCCAGACGGTGATAGGCGGTGTTGGGCATCGTCTCGCGCCAGCCGTCGATCGTCAGCGCGAGCGCCTTGCCGTTGGCGCGCGCCCATGCCGCGCCCGCCAGCATCGAGGGATAAAGACCGTTCACGAACAGCAGGTCGGGCGCGAGCGCATTCAAGGCGCGCCCGACCCCGATATTGACATGGGTGTGACGCGACCGCGACAGCGGGATCGATACACCCGGCACCGTGCGCGTGATGTAGCGCGTCGTGAACGAGCCGGCCCAGGAGCGATCGGCCTCCTGCTGTGTACAGGACAGCACGGCGAGATCCAGCCCGCGGCTGGCCAGCTCGTTGTAGAGACGGTTGGTGTAGGGTGTGATCATGTTGTTGAAGACGACCACGCGCGGCGCCATGGCTTACCGGTCCCGCGGCAGCGCCTGCGCCTCGTCACGCCGGCAGAGCGCCCCGCAATGATAGGTCGCAAGCCTGGTCGCGAACGCCGGGCCGACCGACAACAGCGACTTCCGCACAATGCTTTTGGCGAGCCCCTTCACCCGCGACGAATGGAACGCATGAACCGGCAGGCTGTGATCATAGGTGCCGAAGCCGGTGACGCGGAGCCCGGCCGTCTCCAGCACCAGGCGGAACGTGTCGGGCGTGTAGAAATTGATATGGCCGATGTCGAGCGTCGATTGCAACGCCCGGCGATTGGTCCGCGCGTGCAGCTCGCACGGCACCTCGACATAGACAAAGGTCCGCGCGACCCGGGCGAGCTCGTGCAGGAATGCGCGCGGTTCGGGCACGTGCTCCAGGACGTGGCTGGCATAGACGAGGTCGAACGATCCGTCGGCGAACGGGATCGTCACGCCGTCATAGCTGGACCAGCGGAACGGAGCCGAAGCGGCGCCGTCGATCTCCAGATTGGTCGCGGGATCGATCACGTCGATGCCGGTGAAGTCGCGGCCAACGCCGATCGCCGACAGCCGCGCCAGCACGGCGCCGGTGCCGCAGCCGACCTCGAGCACATTGCCGACCTTCGCGACGGCTGCGCCAAGCAAGCCGGCGATATGGTCGGCCTTGTCGACCGCGCAGACGCGGCGCCAGTCGCGCTCCTGCGCCGAATAGACGCCCTCATAATGCGCGTTGTGCTGTCCGATGCAAAATTCCATCGTCATGGCCTAGCGCTCGCCTCCGGCGGCATTCGGGCAAGCTCGTCGAGGCGGTCGTTCGATTTGTGCTCCCAATTGCGCCGCTCCGCCGGCGAGCGGCGGTCGAGATCGTACCCGATGTCAGCCATGGTGCGGGTCAGGATATCGACGTTACGTTGCGGGACAGCTGCGAGGCCAGCGAGCAACTTGTCGCGGTGCGCCCAGCCCGGTCCCTTCAGGAGATCGATTGCCTCGGTGTACAGTTCGGTCTTCACGAGACGCGCGAACTCGGCAATCACGTCGGAAGAAAGGTCAGGCGGCAGCGCGTCGAACATTGCGAGCGCCATCGCGCTGCGCTTGACCACGATCCAGCCCTCGTTGGGTCCGAGCCGGTACGACATCCGCAGCAGGTCGAAATTGGCGTCGCTCAAGCCCTGCCGTATATTGCGAAGCCAGAACAGCACGAGCCAGAGATAGGGATCGGCCGGCGCGCAGCCGAGCGATTTGCGGACAGCTTCGTCAAGCTCGCCCATCCGGGCGTCGACCTGCTCGCCGGATGCGAGCGCGTTCTCGGCGAGCCGCAGCCGGATCACCGCCGCGCTGCGATCGATGGCCGGCATGCAATCCTTCTCCGCCACGGCGCGCGACAGCAGCAGACCGAGTTTGTCGAGCTCGGCGTCGCTGACCGGTACGTTGCGAAGGATCAGGTCCTTTGCGCCGTCGAGTCGGGTCTGGTCGACAAAGTCCGGCAAGGTGGTCGTGCCCCAGGCGACGGACGAGCACGCGACCGCGGCCAGCAAGCCGCGCGCAAGCCAGGCGGCTGCGCGCCCGGGCAACCCGCCGTGCGTCTCACTCGGTGTAGCCATATCGCCCATAGTGCGAGTTGTAATAGTAGTTCTTGCCGCCATAGCCGCTATAGCGGCTCATCGCGGCGATATCGGCCTTGTTGAGCACGACGCCGAGCAGGTTCTCGTTGACCGCTCGCGCACTGCGCAGCGCACGCTCGACCACCTGCACCTGGGTCTTGCCCCATTCCACGATGAAGACGAAGGAATCGACGAAGTGCGCGGTGATGCGGACATCGACCACCGGCGTGAGCGGCGGGAAATCGACGATCACGTAGTCATAATGGCTGCGGGCCCCGTCGATGAAATCCCTCATCTGGTCGGAGGCCAGCACTTCGTGCGAATGGGCGATGCGCGATCGCGTGGCGCCAGGCAGGAAGGCGAGGCCGGTCTCGGGATCGCGCCAGAGCGTGTCCTGCAAGGTCGCATTGTTCGACAGCACGTCGAGGATGCCGCGCTCGGCAGTCGCGGCGACCTTGCGGCTGAGCGATGGATTGCGCAGATCGCAATCGATCAGGAGCACGCGGGCCCCGCTCTGGGCAACTAGTTGCGCAAACACGAAGGCCAGCGTCGACTTGCCCTCGTTGGGCAGCGCCGAGGTCAGCCCGAGGATCTTCGACGGCTTGGTGACGTTGAGGTCGGCATTGACCTTGATCGAGCGGATCGCTTCCGAGAACCGCGAGAACGGCGAATCGATCGCCGCCCACAGCACCGGCTCGTCGCCGCGCCGGATCGTGCGCGGACCGATCGGCAGATTGGGACGACTGGCGACCGGCGCCTTGATCTGGCCCGGCGAGACGCGGGGAACGATGGCGACGCAGTCGGCCTCGAGGATCGTCTCGACCATTTCAGCGGTGCGGAACACCCGGTCATAGAGGTCGCGCAACACGCCGAGCCCGAGCCCGGCGATCAGGCCGCCGAGCGCCGAGAGCGCGAGCACGACCAAGGTCTGCGGATGGCTCTTGCTGAGCGGACGCGAAGCGCGGGTGATCACCCGCGCCTCGCTGACCGGGAACGACTGCTGCTGCACGTTTTCCATGTAGCGCTGCAGGAAATTGTCGTAGAGCGAGCGATAGGTCTGCGCCGAGCTCTCGAGCTCGCGCAGCGTGACCTGCGCCTGGTTGGTCGACTGCGACTGCGATACCGAGTCGTTCACGGCGCGCTCGATCTCGTTCTGGCGCTGCTGGGCGATCGCATAGTCGCTCTTGTAGCTTTCGGCGAGCCGCTTCAGTTCATCGATGATCGACGACTGGATCTCGCGCATCTGGTTGCGCAGGTTGACGGCGGCCAGGTGATTGTAGCCGTAGCGCGACGACCAGTCGGCCTCGCGGTTGGCAAGCTCGAGATATTGCGAGCGCAGCTTGGTGATGACCTGGTTGTTCAGGGTATCGGCCACCGTCGCATCGGGGACGCCTCCCTTCACCACCGCCTCGATGCGGTCGAGCTTGGCCTTGGCGTCGGTGACCTGCGACTTCACCTGGAGCAGCTGGGTGTTGAGCTCGCCGAGCTGCTGCTCGTTGAGCAGCTTGCCGCTGGAGGTGACGATGTTGTTGGTCTTCTTGTAGTCGAGCACCGCGCGCTCGGCGTTGGATGCCTGCGTGCGCAGCTCCTGGATGCGGTCCTGCAGCCAGACACTGGCGCGGCGCGTCGCCTGATATTTGGAATCGAGCTGATCGACGATATAGGCGTCGGCGACGGCGTTCGCGATCTGCGCCGCGCGCTCGGGATCGAGCGAGCGGAAGCTGACCTCGATCACATAGGTCATGCCGCGGCGGCGGACGTCGAGCTGCTTCTGGAACGTGCGGACCGCGCGCCGGGTCCGGTCGAATTCGGTGGGCGGCGCCCCGCCGGCGAGCAGGCCGGACACGAAATCGAGCACGGCTCCTACCGCGCCGGCCCTGGAGCCGACGAATTCCGGATCCTCGTTGAGCTTGAGGTCGCGGATCACCGCGAGCGCCACATTCTCCGACTTCAGGATTTCGACCTGGCTCTCGACCGCGGCGGAATCGACCGGGGCCTCGCTCACCGGCGATTGCTGCTGGAAGGCCTGGAATTTGCGCGTGTCGATGATCATCGTGGCAAGCGCCGTATAGCTCGGCGCCGCCGTCGCCAGGTAGCAGATGCCGCTGAACAGGCAGATCGCGGCGGTCCCGAGGATGACCCAGTATTGCCGGAGCAGATAGGTGACGAAGGCGTCGAAGGTTTCCGCCAGCGACGGCAATTCAGCCGGACGATTTCTCAGATCGACAGACGGCGAAATCTGGTTGCGCTGAAGCATCTCGTCCTATCGTCGCGCCGGCAGGATCGATCCTGCCCTCGCGCCCTCCAATGATCCTGGGAAGCGTCCCGCCGCCGACACCGAAGCGCGTTGCTGCAGAAAGTTCTCCATTGGCGATCGGACGTCCGCTCAGGGGGTAACTGTTGAAATGAGTGTGGTGCCCGTGGCCGTACCGGTCGTCGTGCTGCCCGAACTGCTGACCGACGAGGTGAAGCTGAAGATGCCGGTGTTCACGCTGTTGCCGTCGATGGCCTCTAGCGTGCCGCCGCCGGCGCCGCTGGCGCCCAGCGCGCTGGTCTGGCCGCCGGATGCGCCGGCGCTGCCCGCGCCGCCGGCGCCGGTCGCCGCGGTGCCGCTGTCACCCGATGCAGCAGCAAACGCCATCACGGTGTCGAGATCCTTGGTGTCGGCAATCGCCTGCTGGATGCGCGTCGCGTAGGGCTGGTTGCTGCGCACCACGATGCGCGCGGCCTGGGCGAGGCCGGCAGCGATCGCCGTCTTCTGGTCCTTGCTTGCCTTGGCGAGCAGCGCAATCAGCGGATCGAGCGATGTCGGATCGTTGAGGGCGAAGTCGCGCGCCCGCGAGGTCAACTCCACGCCTGCATTCGGATACTGGGTCAGCAACTGCTCGGGATTGGCCTTGAAATTGGTGACCGCCTGGGACAGCTGGATAAGCCCGCCAGGTGTCTCCGCCAGCGCCGCGCCACCGGGTGTCGCGAGCACCAACATCACCACCAACGTCGCGAGGCGCGGGGCGGAAAAGCCGCCGGATCGCTCAAATGTGAACACAGCTATCTCCCTAACGAATACTAACAGTTCGTTAGCATAGTCAGAGTTATCGCGCCAATTAAATAGCCGCGCCGGCCGCGGCCGGGCCGTGGCGCGCGAAATCAGCGTTAACCGGCAGCCCGACCGTAACACTGGCGTCACGGTCGGAGCCGCCACCGCCGGCGCCCCGGCCGGAGCGGAAGGATTGCGACAGGCCTGCCCCGAGCAAGGCCGCGATAACAACGGCATAGCCGGTGATCTGGAGCGAGAAATCGATCATCGAATGGAGTGCGCCGGCGACCGACGCGCAGAGCGCCGCGAGCGGCACGATCACGTCGCGGCGACGGGTCCGCACGCCATGCGCGAGCACGACGAACGCCGCGAGCAGCGCGATCATGGCGGCGCCGGCCATTAACATTCCGCCGTCGGACGCCAGTTCGAGCCAGCTGTTGTGTGCCCGGTTCCAAGTCCCGCGCAGCGAGATGTCGTCGGTGCGATAGGCCGGATAAACCCATTCGAAGGTCCCGAAACCATCGCCGAGCCACGGGTGATCCCAGATCATCCGCAACGTTGCGCGATAGGTCGAGAACCGTCCCTCATCGGACAGGCCCATCGTGCTGAAGCGCGCGCCATGCCGCAGCGGCGCGGCACCCGGTTGCGAAAAAAGATCGCGACAGCCGCGACCGCGGCGAGCAGCGAGACCCCGACGCCGCCGCGCGAGCCGGTCAGAAACATCGCCAGCAGGCAAGCGAGCCAGCCGAACGCATGGCCGGCGAGCCGGCGCCGCGCCGGCATATCGAGGCGCGCGAGCAGCCGTGACAGGCCGGCACGGCGCGGCGGCCAATGCCGCTCGATCAGCTCGCAGCCGAACAACAGCCAGATCAGCGCACAGCAACCGTAATAGATGCCGGCAGTGTTGCGATTGACGAAGGGAGATGTCAGCCACGCCAGGTGCGCCTGCTTCTCGTGCAGCAGGTAGATCCGGGTGGGATCGATCACGAAAGTGATGATGCCGCAGATCGCATAGACCAGCCCCGCCGCGGCCACCGCCCGCAACAGCCCCCGCGCCAGTCTGCGGTTGGCACCGAGCACGACGCCGATGGCGAAGCTGAGCAGGCAAACGATTCCGACGCCGATCGAATAGAACGGCTGACCGCGCGCGATCGACACGGCCGGCGGCAGCTCGGCAGGCAGCAATCTGCCGGCCTGCGCCCACAACGCGTTCGGCGCCGCACCCGACCAGGGCCGGACGACCGACTGCTCGTGCAGCACCAGCATGGCAAGCGCCGTCAACAACGCCGTCACGGCGAGGATCATGAGCTGACTGCCGCGCAGGCGCATCGGTAACACCCCGAGCAGTGCAATCCCGAGCAGGATCGACCAGATCGCGGGCGCAACCGTACCGACCGAGCCGAGCGGCAGCGGCGCCAAAGCGACGACGGCGCAGAACAGCCACGATGACCAGCGCACCGGCCACGGCAATGCCGTCGCCTCGCTTGAGCCGGAAGCTAATCGCAAACGTGTCATGAAGCCGGCCGTACCGGCTCACGCCCAAATATCAGGGCGCAAGCTTGATCGAATTACGAAGTAGGGTTGCGTTGTAGGCGGCCACGATCGGATCGTTCGCCGTTGCGGTCACGAGGCGGATCTGCTGCATCACCTTGGCGTCCTCGACGGATGCCGCGTTCGACGCATAGAGCACGTCCTTGTTGCGCAATTGGAAACGCGTGGCCAGGAAATAGCCGGCCGGATCGCGGAAATTGATGTTGTAGACGACCGGGATGATCGGCCCTGAATATTTGCTGACGTCGACGCCAAGCTTGGCGGCCACTTCCGGCAGTTCGCCGCGATAGACGAACACCGAGGCCGGATCGGCCGAGGAGTCGTTCAGGCCGCCCGCCTTGGCAACGGCTTCGGCGAGCGAGATGCGCCAGGCCTCGAAATTGAACTGGCCCTGCGCGCCCGACGCGCCGAAGGCGACGAAGGTTTGCGGCTCGCGGTAGACATAAATGGTGTCGCCGGGATGGGCGTAGATATTGCTCTTGGGCTCGTAGACCAGCTGGCCGAACGGCACCGTAGTACGTTTGCCGTCGCGCTCGAGCATGACCCATGTGTCAAAACCCTGCCCTTTCGGGCCGCCGGCGCGCGTGATCGCGTCAAGCACGTGCTCACCCGCGGCATTGGCGGGGAAGCGGTTCGGCGAATTGACCTCGCCGAGCACGGAGATCAGCGAGGTGCGCTGCTCGATCAGGGCGACCACGGCCTGCGGCTCGATCGCGCGATTCTTCAACGCATCGACGATCGAGCGCTGCACTTCGGTCGGTGTGCGGTTCTTGGCGCGGATCGCGCCGGCATAGGGCACCGAGATATTGCCGTCGGTATCGACGTTCTGGTTCGGCAGCGTGATGTAGTTGCCGGGACGCACGCCGGCCTCGACCGGAATGAACAGGCCGCCGGCGGCGGCCTCGAAGATCGTGACGCTGACGACGTCGCCGATGCCGAAGCGGATGTCCTTCGGCGGCGGGCCCTGGATGCCACCGGCGAGTTGCGGCGCGAACGACGCCAGCACGTTCTCGATCTGCGGTGTGATCTTGACCATCGCATAGGGCAGGCTTTCAGGATCGCGCTGCCCGGCCACGACATCGGAGCTCGTCGGACCGTTGGTCGGCATGTAATGGCAACCGCTGACCCAACAGGCGGCCGCAAGCAATAACACCACCCGAATGAAAATCGCACGCGACATCTAAATACTCCGGCCGTGCCGTAACACGCCGACTATCACAATCACAAGTTTCCGCGATATATTGCGATGCAATTGATAAATAATGTTAGCGAGGTGAGGCAATTCGGCGACACCGGCGCACCGCCGTGAGACAAAGCCCCGCGCGCCGTCACTCCGGCTTTGCTTTCGTCCGATCTCCCCGTTATCTGTGAATGAGATGGTTTGAGTTAACCGAGGGTTCGATGGCCCGCAGGAAGCTACCCGCGATCGCGTTGGGAATGGTCGCCTTGCCGCTGATAGGCGCCCTCGGCGGCTCCGGGGTTTTCGCCGCAGAACTAAGCGTTTCCCCGGCCCCGCGCGCCGTGCAACGGGTCAGCGGCAATTGTCAGCGGCTGCAATATTGTCATGGCGACGTCTGCCAGTGGAAACGGGTTTGCTGGCACGGCTGTCCCGATCGCTACTCCTGCGCGCCGCTCTACGGCGCCTATGGACCGTTTGGCGGCCGCGATTATTGGGCTGCCTATAGTTACGGCGATCTGCGCCCGTTCTGAATGTTAATCGACTAACAAAACCACAGGCCATCGAGCTCGGCCAGCACCGCGCCGGCCCGCTGGCGACGCGCGGGTTAACCCCGGCTTAGGCCCGGCCCGATACCATGCGGGCGCAGGGTTTGATTATGTTATTTGTTTTCCTTGGCAATTTGATCGGCGGCGCCGTTCTCGGGCTGCGCCAGCACTGTCTGGTGCTGGCGCCGGTGGCGCTCGCGGAACTCGCGCTGTTGGCCGCCATCGGAGTCGGGCGCCTGTCGTGGTCGGAAACCGCGCTGCTCATGATCGCTGCGATCGTAGCGCTGCAAATCGGATATCTGGCAGGCGCCTTCGCGCCGCTGTTCTGGTCTCGCACCTCGACGCCACGTCTCGCCCTGCGCCGTTCGCAATAGCAGGGCATGACACTGCCCGCTTTGGCGTGGCCGATTTCCGTTGACCTCGCGGCAAGCCCGGGGCATCCCGCTGCCTTGCGTCTCATCCTCTGCAGGACCTCCCCCTCTCGTGTGGAACGTCACGGCCTTCATCTGCATCTTGATCGGGGCGTCGATTCCGCTCGGTCTCATCGACGCATCGCTCGCGACGGGTCTCGTCGGCGCGGCGACGTCGCTAGGGCTGCTCGCAAGCCTCGTGGCGATCCGTCCGGGTGAGCTGTCGTTCCTGAAGTCGGTCGCCGGTCCCGCTGTTGCGGCGGCGCTTCTGCCGGTGCTCTGGATCGTCCTGCAGATGTTTCCGCTGGCGGCCCTGGCGCATCCGGTGTGGAAGTTCGCCGGCGAAACGCTGGGAGCACAGCTCAGCGGCAGCATCACGATCGACACCGGCGCAAGCTTCGGCGCGCTGCTGATCTGGCTGTCACTCATGTCAGCCATGATCACCGCCGCCGCTGTCGCGATCGACGCCCGCCGCGCCGATATGGTGGCCCGCACCGTTGCAGCAACCGCGGCCGTCGCGGCCCTGATCCTGCTGCTATCAAGCGATCCGGTCAAAGTCTGGTCTGGCGCTGCACGCGATGAGACGGCAAACGGATTCCTGGTCGTCGTTCTCGTTGGCGTTCCGCTCGGCCTTGCGCGCGCGCTCGACGTCGGCGGACACGCCGATGGCCGCACCGCCGCCCAATTGACACGGCTGCGCTGGCTGCTCGCTGCCGGCGCGCTGCTCTGCGCCGCCAGCGCCTGCTGGGTTGGGCGGCGCGGCGCCGCGATCGCGATCGCCGCGGGCATCGCCCTCGTCCTGATGACCTTCGCCGCGCGGAAACTTCATCTGCACCGCAGGAGCAGCGCTGCTGCGGCGACAGCGATCGCGCTGATCGCCCTGGCGACGGCGATCGGCAATCGTCATCCCGACGTGCCGCTTGCGGTCGCCTTTGTTCATGCACCGTCCGAGTTCGTGCAATCGACCCACAATCTGCTCGCCGACCTGCCCGCGCTCGGCAGCGGCGCCGGCACCACGGCAACGCTGGCGTCGACCTATATGGACTGGCAGGGCGCCACCACGCGGCCCGTGGTTGCGACCAGCGCCGCGGCCTTGATCGCGCAATTCGGTTCCGCCATGTTCTGGACTTTAGTCGCGGCTATCATCGTCGGCATCGCAGCGTTCACGGCCGGTGCGCGCAATCGCGGCCGCGACTGGTCCTACCCTGCATCGGCGGCAGCCGTCCTGCTGACGCTGCTGCTTGCTGGCTTCACCTTGCCGGAATTGCCGGCGCTGCCCGGAGTGATCGTGTTGGGAGCCGTGATCGGAACAGGACTGGCACAGCGGATCAGCCGTTCACGGTCGCAGGCGGGCTAGACGCCAGATGCGCAGCTTCCTCCAGCGTCTTGTCGGCCAGACCGGCGATCTCGAACATGAGGGCGACGAGACCTGCATCTACGCCGTCGGCGATATCCACGGTCACGCCGACCTGCTGCACGAGATCTGCGCCCGCATCGATGCCGACATCCGTCGGTTCCGGCCGGCGCGACCGATCCAGGTGTTCCTCGGCGACTATATCGATCGCGGACCGGATTCGCGCGATGTCATCGCCATGCTCGAACAACGCCGCCGCACCCGCAGCATAGTCTGCCTGCTCGGCAATCACGAGGCCTGCCTGCTGGAATTTCTCGTCAATCCCGACATGCTCGCGCAATGGCGGCAGTTTGGCGGCTTGCAAACGCTGATGTCCTACGGCCTGACGCCCTCGCCCAATCCCGACGCTTCCGAACGGAGGGCGCTCGCCCGGCAATTGATCCGCCAGATGCCGCCGGCCCATCTCGCCTTCCTGCGCTCGCTGCCGCTCTGTTATGTGCACAAACGCTATTTCTTCGTCCATGCCGGCGTCAGGCCCGGCGTCGCGCTCAACCAGCAGCGCAAGGAGGATCTGCTCTGGATCCGCGACGACTTCCTGATCTCGGAAGATGACTTCGGCAAGGTCGTGGTCCACGGCCATACGCCGGTGCATGAGGCCGAGCTGCTGCGCAACCGCATCAATGTCGACACCGGTGCCTATGCGACCGGCCGCCTGACCTGCGTCAAGCTCGAGGGAGCCCGGCGAACCCTGCTGATGACCGGCAACCGGGCCGCGCGCCATGGCTAATGCGATGGCTAACACGATGGCTGACGCGATCGGCCGGAATGCGAGGCGTCTCTCGCCGGCCTTCGTGCCGGCCGCCGCTGCGATCGGCGCGGCGACGCTCGCCTTGTCGACCTGGTGGCTTGCCGCCGATGCATTGCGCGCCAAACCGGCGATCGCCGCAGAGGTCGGCATGGTCAGAGGCGAGCTGTGGCTGCGCGACGGCTGGAGCCAATTGCAGACGTCACCGGAGGCGGCCGAAGCCGCGTTCACGCGGGCGCTTCGCCTCTCGCCGATGGACGCCGGCGCCTGGTTCGGCCTCGCCTCGGCAACCGGACGGTTCGACTGGCTGAACCCGACCGCGTCGAAGGCGCTCAAGATGTCCTACTATACCGGCTTCAACCGCAGCGATCTGATCGCGCCGCGCCTGATCCTCCTGGCGCAAGTCGACACCACGCGCGATGTCGAATTGGTCGACCTGCTGCAGCGGCAGATCCGCCTGATCCTCACGCGGGCGCCGGAACTGAAGGGCGCGATCGGGCAGGCCTATCGCGTGGCTGGCGACGCCAACCGGCGCATCATCGAGGCGGAGTTCAAGGACGCCAACCAGAGCATTCCGCAGTAACGCGCGCCTGGCGCCCAGATGCCCAGCCGTCAGATACCCTTGTGACGCAACACCGCGCCGACCGTGCGCAGCAGGATGCGCAGGTCGAGCACGAAGCTCCAGCTCTTGATGTAGATGAGGTCATGCGCCACCCGCAGCTGCATGTCCTCGATCGCCGGCGTCGCGCCGCGCAGCCCTTGCACCTGCGCGAGACCGGTGATGCCGGGCTTGACGTGCTGGCGCTCTGCATAGCTCGCGATCAGCTTCGAATATTTGTCGTCATGCGCCAGCGCGTGCGGCCGCGGCCCGACCAGCGACATGTCGCCGCGCAATACGTTCACCAGCTGCGGCAGTTCGTCGATGCTGCGGCGGCGCAGGGTCGCGCCGATCCCGGTCAGCCGCGGATCGTTCGGGCGGGCCTGCGTGATGATATCGCCATCCTCGAGCACGTGCATCGAGCGGAATTTGAGAATGGTGAATTGCTTGCCGTCGAAGCCGTTGCGGCGCTGCCGGAACAGGACCGGCCCCCTGGAGTCGAGCTTGATCGCAATCGCCGTTCCGATCAGCAGCGGCGCGAACAGCACCAGGAGGCCGCTGGACGCCACGATGTCGAACAGTCGCTTGCCGGCGCGCTCGAGCGAAGTAAGCGGCGAGCGCTGCATTTCCAGCGTCGGGATCGGGCCGGTCGCCACCATCCGCAGCGCCAGGAACCGCTCCGCGGTCCGGTCCGGCAGCAGCCGCACCGGCAGCGGCGATGCCCGCAGCTGATCGCACACGAACTGGATGCGCGGCTCCTGCTGCCAGGGCATGGCCAGGATGATCTCGTCGGCGCCGCACTCGCGGGCTGCAAGAATGGCCGACGCGACGGCGGCGCGGTCGCCGGCGTCATCGGACGATCCGGAGAGCTGGACCCGTCGCACCTCGCTGAGGCCGAAATCGCGCAGCAGGCTCGCTTGCCGCACCCGGGACAATTCGTCCGCCATCCCGACCACGACCGCGCGGCGCGTGGCCAGCATGCCGCGGTCGATCGCGCGTTGCAGCGGCGCCTGCAGCAGCATCCGTCCGCCGACCAGCCCGAGGCCGCCGATCAGGCCAAATGACAGCACCGACCCGCGCGAGACGCCGGAACCCACCTTCAAAAGGAAGATGATCAGGGTCATCAGCAGAACGACCAGCAGCCATCCGCCGAGCAGGCTGCTCCAGCGCCGGTCGAGACCGGCCAGCACCTGCGCATTGTAAAGGCCCTGCGACTTCGCCACGAACATGTGAAGGATGGCGGCGAGGACCCCGATCCCTAGAAAACCCTCGAAGCTGTTGCTATAAACCGTGTGGTAGTAAAAGAGGTGATAGGCCGCGCCGCCGACGATGCTGGACAGCACGACGATTATCATCTCGAACGCGACGGCAAACGCCTCGAGGGAGGCGAAAGCGAACGAGAAGGCGCCGAAGTTAACCGGTACCTTCGCCAATCGAGCGTCCGAAAGGTCGGCCATCGGGAATTAACATTCGTGTTAACAATTCATATGTGTATTATCAGGCGAGTCGTGAGCTCGCAAGAGCTGCTGCGGATATCGGATAGAGAGCGCGCATGAGTTCATCGGCTGGCGAAACCGAGGCCGCGCTGGTGGCCCTCCTCCATCTCATCCGCCTGATGGGCGCCGAGCTCGTCGCGGGCCAGCACCGCGACGACGTCGAGGTGCTGGTCAAGGCGATCGAGACAAAGCTGCGCGCGGCCCGCTTCCCGGCCGACATGCCGAATCAGGACATCGTCAGGGGCCTGGACCTTGCGCAGGCCAGACTGCGTCCGATCTTCGCAGAACTGCGCGCAAGGTCGGAGAAGGCACATCTGAGCGACCAGCTGCTGCTGGCTCCCAGGCCTTCACGCATCCACTAACGGATAGCTTACGTCAGCTTTGGGCTTCACCACGGCGGGGCAAGCCGCTCCCGCCGCCGGACCTGAGCGCAAGCTTTTCCTCGATCTTCATTTTCTCGAGCAGCAAGTCGGTCACGATCCGGCGCAGCCGTTCATTTTCCAGCCGTAATTCATCAATACGGTTATGGACAGGGGGGATCCCATCTCTATCATCGGTGCGAGCGGCGAATTCGGTAACAGTACCATTCGCCTGGTGGCCGCGTGCGGCCTCCTGCTTGCGCCAGCGATGAAACGTCATCACGCTAACGCCCAGCACCTTGCACGCTTGGGCCTGGGACTGCCCCCGCGCCATGAGTTCCTCGGCCTGTTTGACCTTGGAACTGATCTCCTCAGTAGAATGACGCCTCATTGGTCATCTCATTGCCCCCTAGATTAGCAATCATCGCATGGCCTATAAGCTATGTAAATGCAACAGGAAATTCAAATTGAGGGTTTCCCGGGGGCCTTTCGGGAGCCTCGAACTTGCCGGTCGGCAGCAACACATAGTGCGAAGAAACGCCGAAGCTGCAAGGTATTGAGCGGAATATACGGGGAATATTCCTCCGCTGAAAGGGCCCGATAAAAAAAGTTATACGACTTTCTGTGTATGAGAGTTTGATCGGGATAACTGGCGCACTGTTTGCATTCTCAAACGGGAAGCAAATGAGAATATTCAATCGGTCTCTCGACAGATTGTGAGTGCGCCATGCCTCGCCGCGATAATCGCCCCACCGGTCAAGCGCAACTTTCACAAATTTCTAACAAATTAATCCCGCGAGTTTCGCGTCCGGCCGCTTGCGGGCGTACACGCCCAGCAGTAGTTACTAGGATGTTAGGTGTCACGAGGGTTTCAACATATTTGAGGATTATTTTCACGAAACCTAACGCTCATATCTCGATCCACGAATTATCAATTAAGCGCTTTCCCACCCGAGGCCATCAGGCGGAACCACGTCCGCCCGATAATCCGCGAACCATTCTGTGCTGACGCTTGTCAGAGCCAGCCTCTGATCAACATTTTTGCGAGGATCGACACCATGGCGCGTCTCAAGGTCTTCGAGGGGAACCAACCCGCGTCAAGCGAGGCGGCCGACATCCTGGAACGCCTCGTCGCGGAGAATTGCGAGCTCCGGCATACCGCGGTCGAACTGGTCTTGCAGAATTGGATCCTGCGCGAGCGTCTGTCCGATGTCGGGGCACGCAAGTCCGTGCCGCTGGAGCACTGACCGCCCCCACCCTCACGACCGCGATTATCCGCAGCAACGTCCGCCAGCTCGCCTAAACGAGTATCGGGCCAGCGCATCATTCAATTTAGAATTGAAATGTCCGCAACTGCAGGCGCGCGAGCATGCTCGCCGGATTGGCGAGGATGTGGCCGCATATTCTGCCGATGAGAAAGAGGCTGACGGACTTCAGCTGTGAACCCGGCGCAGCGCGACGCGCGGGGTGTTCTGCTCTCGAGACATGCCGAACGAACGCGACGAGCCCGGGCGTTCCTGGATTTCACGTAACTCAGCGATATCAAGCATCAGCGCAACGACTTCGTTGCGCAGCGATTGATTGGTCGCGAGCAACGCCTCTTCGATCGGCTGATGCAAATGTTGAACTTTGTGCTGCTTCATGGCGCGCCCTCGCTCTGCGGTTAAGGGTATGAGCGATGTGATTGAAGTTTCGATGACAGGGTTATTCCGCGCACATGGAAGGCGGTTAATGGGGCAGGTTTGCGACCAACATGGCTCCGAGTTAAATTTTCTCAATCAGGTTCCACAACCTGATCGCGAAGCGCCCGATCGGCGGCCTTTGATGTGTCGTACAGATGAGTTGGCAGCGGCAGCTATGAGGCGCGCGGCTGGACAACGCGGCTCAATGTGGGTCGGAAGCTCTACCAAGCGCATGATATTGCTTGGTGATCATTGATGGCTGCCAAGTCGTTCAACCGAACGTGCATTGTCCGGCTATCACAATGTCGCCGTGTTACAGCGATCGCGCTTCAAGGGACGCGCTCAGGTGCACACAAGATATTCCACCAAAGCTGCTCCTTAGACGCAAAATCTGCTGCTGCCACGTCCATCAAGGATCGCAGAGTGTTTCGACCGGTTGCGAATATTGAAGCGGCTGACGGTGCCTTGAAGCGCTCGAGCAATCCAGCGAAATGAATTCAACGCTGGACATCGGATCAAGCGCGATTTCGCCTCCGCCGGACCCAACCGCGCTAACGCTATTCTAATTAAAATGAGCGGGACCGAAGCGTCCGGCTTGAACAGAGGGGAGCGGACGCCTTTCGCGCGCTTGTCGCTGCATTCGCACGCGCTTGCACAGCCCTCACGAACAGCAGCGACAGCGAAGATTCGCCATAAGCATCGCTAATTCGCCACGCGTCGCGATCGCGCGCTATTTCGATTTAGGAGGCGTATCGTCGTCCATCTTGCCACCATTGGCGACGCACTTGTTGAAATAGTCCCGCTGGGCTTTGGCGCCTCCCCGCGCGCTCCCGGAAGCGGGATTGCCGGGCTGTAGCGGCGGAAATGCCTTCGCGACCAAGGCATCGCAGGCGCGCGCCACCTGCACGTCGATCGCATGCGCGGGAACCATTGCGCTGGAGATCATGATCACGGCTGAGACGATCGCAAAACCCCAGATAACTCGCATTGCCACACTCCGTTCCAAACTGAATCAGTTTTTTCTCTCGAGCCCGGACTCGCAATGAGCGCACTAAAGCATGATCCGGAGAAGTGCGAAGCGGTCTTCCGTCGCAACAAAACGCGGATCGCGTTTGCGCGAAGATCAAGCTCTGACCGCGAGCTGGAACACGACGACGCTTCTCGCGGCGCCTAGGTCCGATCGACGTCGTGATAGGCCCGATACCAGGCGACAAACCTGGCAATGCCATCCTCGATCCGCGTCTGCGGGCGGAAGCCGATTTCACGCTCCAGGTCGGAGACGTCGGCCGACGTCTCCAGTACATCTCCCGGTTGCATCGGCATCAACTGCTTTTCGGCCTGCCGCCCCAAGCCCTGCTCGAGCAGCGCCACCACATGCATCAGTTCTTCCGGCCTGCTGTTGCCGATATTGTAGACCCGCCACGGCGCCCGGCTCGAGCCCGGATCGGGATGCGCTCCCGACCAGTTGACATCGCCTTCCGGCGCGCGGCCGATCAACCGCACCATCGCCTCGACCACGTCGTCGACATAGGTGAAGTCGCGCCGCATGTTGCCATTGTTGAACAGCTGGATCGGCTTGCCCTTGGTGATCGCGTCGGCGAACGCATAGAGCGCCATGTCCGGCCGATACCACGTCCCATACACGGTGAAAAACCGCAGCCCGGTTGCCGGTACGCGATACAGATGGCTATAGGAATGGGCGATCAGCTCGTTGGCCTTCTTGGTCGCGGCGTACAGGCTGACCGGATGGTCGACATTGTCGTGGACCGAAAACGGCAACTTGGTGTTGGCGCCATAGACCGACGATGAGGACGCAAACAACAGGTGCTTGCACGCGGTGTGTCGGCAGCCCTCGAGGACGTTGAGGAAGCCCTCCAGATTGGAATCCGCATAGGCGTGCGGGTTCTGCAGGGAATAGCGCACGCCGGCCTGCGCGGCGAGATGCACCACGACCTCGAAGCGATAACGCTCGAATAGCGCCTTCATGCCGGCTCGGTCGGCGAGGTCGAGCTCCACGAAGGTGAAGCCACGGTGCTGCTTGAGCAGATCGAGGCGCGCGCGCTTGAGCGCGGGGTCGTAATAGTCGTTCAGATTGTCGAGGCCGATGACCGGCTGCCCTGCCCGCAGCAGATGCTCCGCCAGATGGAAGCCGATGAAGCCGGCGCAGCCCGTGACGAGTAGATTGCCTGCGATCACCACGTCTTGCCCGTGCCTTTCGCCTTGCGCCGGACCATTCGAATAAGCCGTTACACGCGGCAGCCGCAGCTGTCTTCGCGTTGCGCGCCGCCAGGCGTCAGTTGCTGGCGGCCGGAGGCTTGTAGTCCGGAAAGCGGCTCAGGACCGCGGCCTTCATGAACTTGAAGTGCGCAATCTCGGTCGCCAATTCCTTCAGCCGGCGCTGGCCGTTGGAGATCTCGGCGTCAAACAGGTCTTGATGATAGTTGTCAAGCGCCTCGCGTTCCAGATATTCGTCGGTGCCGTTGCCGAGAGTCACCGCGGCACGGGCCAGAACATCATCGACGCGGCGGCCAAGACCGGATTGCTCGCTTTCGGCCGCCTGCAACGCGGCCTCGATCGCGGCCATGATCGATCCGATCCGGGCGCGATCGGTCTCGGCATCGCGCTCGGCCGAGCGTGCCTTGAAACCTTCCTCGCCGCGCCGCGATTTGATCAGGTCCTGCGCGCGAGACCGCAAAAACAGCTGAAACATCTGTCAGTATCCGGTTCGGGCCCATTGAGGCAGCACAGGTCAAAATCGCCCGGTCTTAGTTAAAAAAGGGTGAATTGCCCTCGTGCCCGGCCCTCAGGTCGGCTTTCCACTTGATCCAGGCCTTGTCGTGCTTGTCATAGAGCTCGAGCCACCGTCCCTCACCGGCTGACGGCACCAGGCCCGTCCCGTTATCGTGCCCGTCCGCCAGTCCCGGCAGCGAGGAGTCCAGGTCCTCGAACTCCGACGTCTCCTCAAGCGTCAGCCCGACCAGCACACGCTTGCCACTGACATCGACGACATACCGCCTTGGCGAATGCCCCCTGAGATCACTCATGACGTGAAAGTTCCCTTGCGATCCGCGGGGCTGGCGACGAGATCAGGGGCACGCTGGCATGCAACCAACCCGCCTGCCGCGACGGACGCCGACATGATGACCGATTGCATGTTGCCAGCCAACCCCAACTCACCGCACACCGTCGCGCTACCTCGATCGAACTACTCCGCTAGAACGCGCGACGCATGTGGCCGAACGCACTGACCGGCTGTTCCCGCCTCGACGATTTCGCGGCTGATGGCGCCACATACGGTGCATAGATCCGATATTGCGCGCGGCGCTTGTGCGACCGCCACGAGCGCGCGGCGAAACCGGAGAAGAAGCCTGCGACGAACACCGCCGCGAGAATCAGAGCAGGAGAAACCATCACAACCGTCCACGTTCGCCCCGATGTTATTAACATTCGAAGTTGTGACGACATCATGATTGGACGCGCCGAAAGATTGTTCAGCCGCTGGAATTTTTGTGCAATCGAACGACGCATCAATGATCAGCGTCGACAATAATTGTTCTCGCGAGAGAACGTCTCAGGAGAACCACCAGAGCATGAATTTCAGGAACATCGAGCTGAGAAGATAAATCCACCCCGCCATCGCCAGCACCGTCAGTCCGACGAAGACACCTGAAACGCTTTTCTCCTTGAAGCGCGCCAGCAACGAGTTTTTTTCTTCTTGCGAGTAGAACATCTCAGGCTCAAGGCGTAGCTGATTCAAATCAGCTAGCAGTCAATTTCGATGATCTCGTGACGCGTCGCAGCAGCCATTCGCATCGCGCATCACAGATCACCGCTGCAAAACGCCGCCAGGCCGCACGCCATCGCGCAGTGGAAATTCCGTTCGACACGATCAGGAATTTTACGTCGGCGATCGCGGCGGCCCGCGCGCCGGAATTTCCCTTCGGATCCTCGCCCGATCGACGTCACATACGTCGATCAAGACGGTCGTGCAGCTTGACCAGGCGATGTGGCCGGCATGCAGGATAGCCGCGCGCCGGAGGCCGGCGCGACCGAACGGATTCTTCCCGGGAGCAATCTGCCCGCTTCGCCCTGCCTCTCAGTTTAACAATCAAGTCCTCGCACGCGGTCAACCAATGATAATCGCCTCACACGCGGAAAAAGGCGAACCAGACAATGCCGAGGATCAGAACGGCCAGCCCTGTCGAGGCTGTGAGCAGCGCGAGAACCGAAGGTCCAGGCTCGGCCTGCCGTGCCTCGGTCGGGGTTTCGACGATTTGACCGTGTCGTTCCGTTGCCATGGCAACCTCTTTGCTTAAGTGCCTGTAATTCCGGCGTTTGCCGCGCCCCTTCGACAGCCAACGCGTGATCGGGAGCGATGTTCCGAGAGCGTTGACGGCTGGGCCGACGGCAGTCCCGCCCGCCGCGTCAAACGGGCGCAGCGCGAGGACACGGTTAACGCCGTTGCGAGATTCACCGGGCCGTGTTGTTTCAAACTGGGGTTCCCGGTGTTATCCTTGACCGTTCCGTCGGTTGCGTAATCGGAGTTTCCCTGGAGTTTCCCCATGGCCCCTCGCGCCAATTGGAAGGGCTTTTTGCGCCTTTCGCTCGTGACTTGCCCGGTTGCCCTGTACCCGGCGACATCGGATACCGAAAAGGTCTCCTTCAACCAGATCAACCGCAAGACCGGCCACCGGATCAAATACGCCAAGGTCGACGCGGAGACCGGCGAGGAAGTCTCCACCGAAGACATCATGAAGGGCTACAAGGTCGACACCGACACCTATATCGAGGTCACCAAGGAAGAGCTCGACGACATCGCGCTGGATTCGACCCGCACCATCGAGATCGACGAATTCGTGCCGCGCAGCGAGATCGACAGCCGCTATCTGATCCGCCCCTACTACCTCGTTCCCGACGGCAAGGTCGGCCACGACGCCTTTGCGGTGATCCGCGAGACCATCCGCAGCCTGAACAAGGTCGCGATCGGCCGCGTGGTGTTGACCAATCGCGAGCACATCATCGCGCTCGAGCCGCTCGACAACGGGCTGATGGGCACACTGTTGCGCTACCCGTATGAAGTGCGCAGCGAGAAGGAGTATTTCGACGACATCCAGGATGTGAAGATCACCAAGGACATGCTCGATCTCGCCAGGCACATCGTCGAGCAGAAGTCCGCCGACTTCGATCCGGAGGAGTTCGAGGACCGCTACGAGCAGGCGCTGATCGACCTGATCAACCAGAAGCGCAACGGCATCAAGGTCGCTAAGCCCGCGGCGAAGACCAGCGGCAACGTCATCAACCTGATGGACGCGCTGAAGAAGAGCCTTGCCAACGAGAAGCAGGCCGCGCCCGCCAAGGCCGAGGCAAAGGCCGCGAAGGGCAAGAAGCCGAAGAAGCGCATCGAGGGCCAGCGCGAAATGCTGCTGCCGATCTCGGGCAGCGGCAAGCGCGAGCCCAAGGAGGCCGCCAAACCCGAGCCGAAGAAGGCCGAGAAGACAACGCGCGCCCAGGGCACCGCGGCGCGCACGAAGGCAGGCTAGCGCAGCGACCGCAAGATGAGCCCGGTCCACAGCGCCTGAGATGTTCCGGTCGAGATGCCCTGGTCGACGCCGTTTGACGAACCGATCGCGCTGCATCGCGGCGGCACACTGGTGACGCTGCAGCACGCCGCCGACTACATCATGAAGCTATCGGAAGACACCCAGCAGGAAACGCGCTGGCAGATCGCGGTCGAGCATCTGATCAATGCGGCGGAACAAGGCGCCGGCTGGTTGATGTTCGCGCGCATCGCGATGCTGCGCGCGTTGAACGGGGACGACTGAATCCGGAAAATGCCGAGCTGCCGGCAGGGCTTACTTGAATGCCGAGCTGACGGCATTGAATTGGCCGCTCACGCTGGTGCCGATGCCCCTGACGCCGGCGACGATCACGATGCTGATGCCTCCGGCGATGATGGCGTATTCAATGGCCGTTGCCCCGACCTCATCACGCAGAAACCTTGCCATCAACGCGCGCATGAAAAGCTCCTGTCCGACGCTCGCGGCTTTTTCTCCCGCGCCGTAGTAATATGCCGGCCAAACTAGGCCACATTGGTTGACGGCCCATTGAGGGAAAGGATGAACGGTCGCTTAAAAGTTGCAGCGAATTTCCGTGCTAGTTCTGCCTGCATCGGGTTGCCGCCGGGCGAGGCACTTGGCCGCGGCCGGAGCGCTTTCCAGCGAAGTGGACACCGGCTCGCGCAAAGAAAACGCGTCAAAACAAGTATCTAGAGCTCCGTTCTGATCCTGTCTGAGCGGAAACAGCTCCAGTCGTAAACGCATATCAGAACTACCTGATCCGGCCCCGGCCGCGCTTTACCGGTGCCGCGGAATCCTGTTCCTTTATCGGACAGGCGACAACGAGGCCGGAACGAACCGGCCGCATGCAAAGGGAGTGACCGTCATGAAGCTCGGCACCGCGATCGCGGAAATCATGAAGCGCGAGGGGATCGAGATCCTCACGGGCTACCCGGTCAACCACCTGATCGAATACGCCGCCAATGCCGACATCCGCCCGGTGATGGTGCGCCAGGAGCGCATCGGCGTGCACATGGCAGACGCGATCTCCCGCGTCACCTCGGGCGAGAAGATCGGCGCCTTCTGCATGCAGCATGGCCCCGGCGCGGAGAACGCGATGGGCGGCGTCGCGCAGTGCTACGGCGAATCCGTGCCCGTCCTGGTGCTGCCGATGGGCTATGCGCGTCGGCTGGCGAATATCGACCCGAACTTCAATTCCAGCCAGGCGATGAAGGCGTTTTCAAAATCGTCGGAGCCGATCAACATCGCAGCCGAGGTCTGCAACATCTTTCGGCGGGCGTTTACAAAATTGAAGAACGGCCGCGGCGGGCCGGTCATCGTCGAAATCCCCGCCGACATGTGGAACGAGGAGGTGCCGGAGCCTTTGAACTACACGCCGGTGCTGCGCACCCGCTACGGCGCCGACCCCGTCCATGTGAAGGAAGCAGCCGCCCTGCTCGTTGGCGCCAAGCGTCCGGTGATCTATGCCGGCCAGGGCGTGCACTATGCAAAGGCCTGGCCGCAGCTGAAGCGCCTCGCCGAACGGCTCGCGATCCCGGTCACCACCAGCCTCGGCGGCAAGTCGTCCTTCCCCGAGACGCACCCGCTCTCGCTCGGCTCCGGCGGCCTCGCGGTGCCGCGCGCGGTGCCGAAATTTCTTTCCGAAGCCGACGTGATCTTCGGCGTCGGCTGCTCCTTCACCGAGACGTCATTCGGCATCGCGATGCCGAAGGGCAAGACCATCATCCATTCGACGCTCGATCCGAACCACATCAACAAGGATGTCGAGGCCAAGGTCGGTTTGGTCGGCGACGCCGGCCTGGTGCTCGACGCGCTGCTGGAGGAGATCGGTAAGACCGTGACCTCGGACCGCAACGCAAGTGCGGTCGCCGAGGAGATTGCCGCTTCCCACAAGGAGTGGCTCGCCAAGTGGATGCCGAAGCTGACGCACAACGACGCGCCGCTCAATCCCTACCGCGTGCTGTGGGACCTGCAGCACACCGTCGACATCCACAACACCGTCATCACCCACGACGCCGGCAGCCCGCGCGACCAGCTTTCGCCGTTCTGGAAGTCCGTCGAGCCGCTGTCCTATATCGGCTGGGGCAAGACCACGCAGCTCGGCTACGGCCTTGGTCTCGCGATGGGCGCCAAGCTCGCCAAGCCGGACAAGCTCTGCATCAATGTCTGGGGCGACGCCGCGATCGGCTTTACGGGGATGGACTTCGAGACCGCGGTGCGCGAGCGGATTCCGATCATGTCGATCCTGCTCAACAATTTCTCGATGGCGATCGAATTGAAGGTGATGCCGATCTCGACCGAGAAATACCGCTCGACCGACATCTCCGGCGATTACGCCGCGATGGCCCGCGCCTTCGGCGGCTATGGCGAACGGGTGACCAAGCCCGAGGACATCATCCCCGCGATAAAGCGCGGCATCCAGAAGACCAAGGAGGGCGTGCCGGTGCTGCTGGAATTCATCACCAGCAAGGAGACCGAGGTGTCGCGGCCGGGGACGTGACGGCACCTCACACGCCGCTCTGCCACTTGATTTGACCGCGCCAGCGCAGGCAAGCTCCCTCCGGTGCAACTTCGGAGGGAGAGATGGCGCGCATCCTGGTGCTGGGGGCCGGCTTTGCCGGGCTATGGGCCGCGCTCGGCGCAGCCCGCAAGCGCGACGAGATCGGTGCACGGGCAGCGGACACCGAGATCCTGGTCGTCGATCGCAACGCCTATCACAACATCCGGGTGCGCAATTACGAGGTCGATCTCGGCGACGTCGCGCTGCCGCTCAAGGACCTGCTCGATCCGGTTGGCGTCGGCCACATGGTGGCCGAGGTCGCGGCGATCGATCCGGCGACGCGCGCGGTCACGATCAAGACCAGCGCGGGCGCGGAGGTTGTGAGCTACGACCGGCTGGTGCTAACCACCGGCAGTGAGCTGGTCCGCCCCGCCATTTCGGGCCTTGCCGCCCACGGCTTCGATGTCGACACGTATGAGGCAGCGATGCGGCTCGACGCGCATCTGGCGGCGCTCGGCAACGAGCCGCCGTCAGAGGCACGCGCGAGCATCGCGGTCGTCGGCGCAGGGTTCACCGGGATCGAGGTCGCGACCGAGATGCCGGCCAAGCTGGCGCACGCCGGCATCACCGGCGATCATCGGATCATCCTGATCGATCCCAATCCCGTCGTCGGCGCGACCTTCGGCGCGCATGGCCGCCCGGTCATCAACGAGGCGCTGGCCACGCTCGGCGTCGAGACGCGGCTGAACGTCCGGGTCAGTGCCGTCGGCGCCGACAGCATCACGCTCGATAGCGGCGAGATCATTCCGACCAAAACCGTGGTGTGGTGCGCCGGCATGCGCGCCAGCCCCCTCGCCGCCTCGCTGCCGGCCAGGCGCGACGCGCTCGGCCGCATCAAGGTCGACCATACCATGCGCGTCGAAGGCCTTGCGGACGTCTTCGCCGCCGGCGACGTCGCCGCCTGCCTGATCGACGGCGAGCACCCGACCGTGATGTCGTGCCAGTTCGCGCGGCCGATGGGCCGCTTCGCCGGCCACAATGTGGTGGCGGACCTGTTTGGCGAGAAGTTGCTGCCGCTCAATATCGACTGGTATGTGACGGTGCTCGATCTCGGCGCCTGGGGTGCGCTCTACACCACCGGCTGGGACCGCGAGGTGCACACCACAGGCGCCGCCGCCAAGCTCACCAAGCAGACCATCAACCAGCAGCGCATCTATCCGCCACGCAACGGCGACCGCGCCGCGCTGCTCGCGGCGGCCGCGCCGACGATCCAGACGGCGCCGCCGACGCGCAAGTAGCTTGGGACTCACATTCGCCGATCGTCATTGCGAGCCACCCGGTCGGCGCGAAGCGCCGCCGGATGACAGGCTCCGCGAAGCAATCCACCCCTCCACGCCGGGATAAATGGATTGCTTTGTCGCGAGCTCCTCGCAATGACGGCGCGTACGCCTGCTACTGCGACAGCTTCACGAAGTTCGGAAACTTCATCTGGCCCTCGGCGATCGCCTTCGGCCAGACCGTGATCTGCTTGCCGCCCTGCCACTGGAACACGAGGCCGGTCACCGCGCCCGGGCCGGACTTGATGCCGTGGGTGAACTCGTCGTTCTTGCCGTAGAACTGGATCTTGCCGATCGTGCCCTCGAAGTCGGTCTTCTCGAGCTCGGTCACCATCTTGTCCGGATCGGTCGAGCCGGCGCGCTGGATTGCCTCGGCGATGATGTAGACCTCGTCATAGGCGGTGTAGCCGGTATAGGCCGGCGGCGTGCCGAACTTGGCCTTGAACGCCGCCGCGAACGGCTTGGTCTTCGGCGTGACGGCAACATCAGGAGTCGCCACCGCGAGCGAGGGCACGCCCTCGGCCGCGCCGTTGGTATCGCCCCAGAAGGTCGGGCTCAGCGCCTGCGCGCTGATGCCGAACATCGGGATCGGCACCTGCTGGTTCTTCCACTGCACGGTCGGCTGCACGCCGACATGGGAGATGCCGGTGACGATCACGTCGGGCTTGGCGGCTTCCATCTTGTTGAAGATCGGCGTGAAGTCGGTGGTGTCGGGCGAGAAGCGAATGTGCTCGACCACCTTCAGGCCCGCTTTCGGCAGGCAGGCCTCGTAGCCGACGTCGAGCGGCTTGGTCCAGGCCGCGTCCTCGCTCATGATCGCGACCGACTTGAACTTGAGCTGGTCGACCAACAGCTCCTTGGCCGCGTCGCAGACCAGCTGCGCCTGCGCGGCCGAGGTCAGGTAGCCGTGGAAGGTGTACTTGTTCTTCTCATAGTCGTTGTGCACCGCCTTGGTGATCTCGTTCGAGGCGGCGCCGGGCGTGATCAGCGGCATCTTCAGCCGCGCAGCCCACGGCTCGAGCGCCAGCACGACCTCGCTGATGTAACTCGCGATCACGGCCGAAACCTTGTCCTCGCTCACCGCGCGCTGGAAGGCGCGCACCGAGTCCGCCGACGAGCTCTTGTTGTCGTAGGTGACGATCTCGATCTTGCGGCCCATCACGCCGCCCTTGGCGTTGATCTCGTCGGCTGCGATCTGCGCGCCGCCCGGCGTCGCCGCGCCCGCGATCGACTGCACTTCGGCAATGATACCGATCTTGATCGGGTCCTTGGACTGCGCATAGGCCGGTGCCGCGAGGCAGAGCGCGAGCGCCGAGGCCAACAGGCTCACGCGGGTCGCGGTTGAATATGCTGTCATCATGATCTCCCTTGCTTTGCTTTCTTCTTTTCAAACTGCGAACGTCAGAGAAAGTCCTTGCCGGCCTCCGCGGCGAACCGGCCCGGATCGCCCTCCCAGACGATCCGCGCGTGCTCCAGCACATAGACGCGGTCGGCATGCGGAAGCGCAAACGTCACGTTCTGCTCGCCCAGCAGCACCGTGATCTTGGTGGTCTGGCGCAGCTTCTCCAGCGCCTTCGACAGCAGCTCGAGGATAACCGGCGCAAGCCCCAGCGTCGGCTCGTCCAGGATCAGGATCTGCGGCTGCATCATCAGCGCGCGGCCGATCGCCAGCATCTGCTGCTCGCCGCCGGACAACGTCTGCGCCATCTGGCCCTGGCGTTCCTTCAGGATCGGGAACAGCTCGAACAGCCAGGCGAGTTGCTTGGCCCGCGCCGCGTCGTCGAGATGTTGGCCGCCGAGGTCGAGATTTTCCCGCACCGTCATCTCGCCGAACAATTCGCGCGATTCCGGACATTGCACGAGGCCGGAGCGAGCGATCTTCGCGGGTCCCGTGCCGCGCAGTGGCTGTCCGCCGCGCAGGATCTCGCCGGTATACGGCAGGAAACCCGAGATGGTGTTGAACAGCGTGGTCTTGCCGGCGCCGTTGAGGCCGACGACGGAGACGAACTCGCCCTCATGGACGTGGATCGAGACGTTTTCCAGCGCCTGCGCCTTGCCGTAATGCACGCTGATATTCTCGACCTGCAGCAGCGGCACCTTGTCCTTGAACGAGGTCTCGGGCCGCGCGTGCGTCTGGATCGCGCCGCCGAGATAGACCCGCCGCACGGTCTCGTTCTTCATCACGTCCTCGGCGCGGCCGGTCGTGATCTCCTCGCCGAGATACATCGCGAGCACGCGGTCGACCAGCGCCGCGACGCTCTTGACGTTGTGGTCGACCAGCATCACCGCGCGGCCCTCGTCGCGGAAGCTGCGGATCAATGCGGAGAAGGTACCGACCTCGGCGCTGGTGAGACCAGCAAAGGGCTCGTCGACCAGCACGACCTTGGGGTCGCGCGCGATCGCTTTGGCCAATTCCAGCCGGCGCAGGTCGGCGAACGGCAGCGTCGGCGGGCGGCGGTCCATCACCGCCCCCAACCCGACGCGCTCGGCTATCCACTTGGCGCGCTCAGTCAGCGCCTTGTCGGGAAACAGCATGAACAGGCTGTCGGGCAACAGCGCGACCATGATGTTCTCCAGCACAGTCTGCCGGTTCAGGGGCCGCGAGTGCTGGAACACCATGCCAAAACCCTTGCGCGCGATCTTGTGCGCAGGCAGCCCGGCGACGTTCTCGCCCTCGAACAGCACCTCGCCCGCGGTCGGACGCTCGATGCCCATCACGCTCTTCATCGCGGTCGACTTGCCCGACCCGTTCGGCCCGATCAGGCCGAGAATCTCGCCGGGATGCAGGTCGAACGAGAGATTCTTCACGGCGGTCAGGCCGCCGAATCTTTTGGTCAATCCACGGACGGTGAGCGTTGCTGTGGTCACAGTCTGATCCATTTAAGAGCGCGCCTCGCGTGACAGGGCCGCTCCGAGGAAACCGCCGGGGAAGAACAGGACGACGAGCAGCGCCACCGCCGAGACGATGAAGGTCGCAAGCTCGCCGGTCGGGCGCAGGAATTCGCCGGCGACGATCAGGAAGATCGCGCCTAATGCGGCGCCGAGCACGGTGCGCCGGCCGCCGAGCACGGCGGAGACGATCACGTTCACGCCGACCGCAACGTCTACCACGGTGCCGACCGAGGCGGTGCCGAAGTAGAACACGAGCAGCGCGCCCGACAGTCCCGAGAAGAAGGCGCTGACGATGAAGGCCGCGAGCTTGTGCTTGACGATGTTGAAGCCGAGCGCACCGGCCTGCACCGGATCCTGCCCGCTCGCCTGCAGCACGAGACCGACCGGCGATTGCGACAGGCCGTAGAGGATGGCCGCGCTCACGGTCATGAAGCCGAGCGCGATCCAGTAATTGGCGCCGGCATTGATGGTGATGACGTCGGGGATGGTGAGCCCGATCTCGCCGCCGGTGAGATCGGCGAACACCACGACGAAGTTCTGCAGCATCAAGACCGCCACCAGCGTGGTCAGGCCGAAATACGGCCCCCTCACCCGCAGCGCCGGCAGCGCCAGCACGAAGCCCGCGACGACCGAGGCCAGCGCGCCGAGCAGGATGCAGAGATAGACCGACCAGCCGAACTGGTTGTTGAGGATCCCGGCGGTGTAGGCGCCGGTGCCGATCAGGAAGGTCGGCCCGAAATTGACCTCGCCGGCGAAGCCGAACAGGAGGTCCCAGGCCATCGCGAACACGCCGAAATAGAACGCGACGGTCAGCAGCCCGAGGATGTAGCCCGAGACGTAGAACGGTAGCGTCGCGGCGACCACTACGCAGAACAGCGAAATGAAGAACAGGCGCGAGGAAAAGAAGCTGGCCATCTCAGCGCCTCCCGAGCAGGCCCTGAGGCCGGATATACATCACGAACACCAGAAGCAGCAGCGCCGGAATGGTGCGATAGGCCGGCGAGATCATGTAGGCCGTGATGGTCTCGAGATAGCCGACGACGAAGGCTGCGATCAGCGAGCCCGACACGCTGCCGAGGCCGCCGAGCACGACGATCGAGAACGCGCTCGCGGTCAGCGGCCCGACGCTGTAGGAGCTGACGCCGAGGAACATGCCGAGCAGCACGCCGGCGATGCCGGCGAGAATGCCGTAGATGCCCCACACCACGATGTAGATTTGGGTGAGCTCGAGCCCGAGCAGCGTGACGCCGCGCGGGTTCATCGAGGCCGCCAGTACCGCCTTGCCGGTCCTGGTGCGGTTCACCAGTAGCCACAGCAGGCCGATCACGAGGCAGCAGACCAGCGCGGTGAAGATATTGTTGCGCGGTGTGCGGTTGCCGAAGATATCGACGACACCCTCGACGATCGGCAGCACCGTCTTGGCGTTGTTGGTGAAGAAATAGGCGATCAGCTCCTGGATCATGATGCCCCACAGCAGGGTGCCGGTGAGGACGAAGATTTCCTTTTCCTCGTTGGGGATCCGCGTTGAATTCTGGATCGGCTTGACGACCGCGAAATAGGTCGCGAACGACACGATCAGCGCGACGCCGACACCGAACAGCGCGCCGGTGTAGATGTCGAGGTGCAGCACGCTGGCCGCGGCCCAGGCCGCGACCGCCGCGGCCACCATGATGGCACCGTGGGAGAGATTGAGGACGCCGGAGACACCGAAGATCAGGGTGAAACCGGTGGCGCCGAGCGCATAGAGCGCGCTGATGGCAAAGCCATCGATCAGGATTTGTAAGGCAAGCATCTCAGATTGGCCGCGGCAGCAGGGCTGCCTGTTGTGGAGGACACAGAACCGAACAGGGATGCTCCCGGGTGGGGCCCGGGAGCATGATCATCAGTCAGTTCGTGGTGACCTTGATGAAGCTCGGGAACTTGAGATCGCTCTTGGCGACCTCCTTCGGCCAGACCGCGACCTGCTTGCCGCCCTGCCACTGCAGCATCAGTCCGGTGATCAGGCCCTTGCCGTACTTGATCGAATGGGTGAACGGATCGTCCTTGCCGTAGAACTGGACGCGTCCGATGGTGCCTTCCCAGTCGGTCTTCTCCAGCGCATCGACCATCTTGTCGGCCTCGACCGAGCCGGCGCGCTTCACCGCATCGGCGATGTAGTAGACCTCGTCATAGGCGGTGTAGCCCGCGTAGGACGGATAGTTGCCGTAGCGCTTCTTGAAGCCTTCCGCGAACGGCACCGACTTCGGCGTCACCGCGACGTTCGGGCCGGACACGCCCTGATACAGCACGCCTTCCGCCGCATCGTTGGTGTCCTTGCCGAAGGTCTCGTTGGTCGCCTGCGAGGAAATGCCGAACATCGGGATCGGCACCTGCTGGTTCTTCCACTGCACCGTCGGCTGCACGCCGACATGCGAGATGCCGGTGATGATCACGTCGGGCTTGGAGCCTTCGACCTTGTTGAAGATCGGCGTGAAGTCGGTGGTGTCGGGCGAGAAACGGATATGGTCGACGACCTTGAGCCCGATCTTCGGCAGGCACTCCTCGTAGCCGACATCGAGCGGCTTGGTCCACGCGGCATCCTCGCTCATGATGACCGCGGTCTTCATGTGCTTCTGATCGACCAGCAGCTCCTTGGCGGCGTCGCAGACCGACAGCGCCAGCGCGGCCGAGGTCAGGTAGCCGTGGAAGGTGTACTTGTTCTTCTCGTAATCGGCGTGGACGCTCTTGCTGATCTCGTTGGAGGCGGCGCCGGGCGTGACGAACGGCGTCTTCAGGCGCGAAGCCCAGGGCTCGAGCGCCAGCACCACTTCGCTGATGTAGCTCGAAATGACGACGTTGACCTTGTCTTCGTTGACCGCGCGCTGGAACGCGCGCACCGAATCCGCCGAGGACGAGTGGTTGTCGTAGCTGACGATCTCGATCTTGCGGCCGTCGATGCCGCCCTTGGCATTGATCTCGTCGGCGGCCAGCTGCGCCGCCTGCGGGATCGATGCACCGGCAATCGCCTGCGCTTCGGCGATCACGCCGATCTTGAGGGTGTCGGCAGCCAGCGCTCCGCTCGGCGCCGCAGCCAACAGGCCCAACACGGCCGCTCCTGCAAGTTTCTGCATCGCGTGCACGGGGAGTCGCAATGTTCTTGTCACCCTGTTTCTCTCCTCTTTTTCTTCGGCTGCTTCGAGCTCTTGGGGCGCGACTATAGCCGCGACAAAATGCGCAGCAAGTGAAACTGCGCGCAGATCGCCATGCAAGGACGGCGACTAAAGTAGTGGGTCGGCGCTCACCAAATGAACAAACATGAGGCAGCGGGGGAATAAAGTGGTGGTGCACCGATCGCTCAGATCGTCATTCCCCGCTGGCAAATTACGCGGGGCGAGCGAAGCGGAGAGAGCGGAACGAAAAGCACGGCTCGGGCAATTCATGTCGCGAGAACGCGGATTGTTGCCCGCTGGCCGTGCGACAAGCTCAATGCCGTCCCTGCGAAAGCGGGGACCCACAACCACGGATGCTCATTGTTACGCGATTTGGAACGACGAGTCCGATTCACAACATCCGCCGCGGCGACGACAGCGGTGTATGAGGCGACTGCCTCTACTCCGCCATCTCCGCCGGCGGGTGGGCGGCGGGACCAGCGAGCGGGCGCTCTTCCATCGTGATCATGCAGATCGAGGCGGTGGTCAGCAGCACGGCGGCGGCGCCGAACACGTAGCGGAACGCATGGATCATGTCGGCCATCGGGATCGCGCTGACGGTGCCGGCGGAGGCGGCATGATGCTCGCCGGCGAGCGAGATGTCGGTCCCCAGCGTCATCAGCAGGATGGTAGTGAAGGCGGCGACCGTGAAGGAGGCCATCATCGCGCGGAAGAAGTTCATCGCGCCGGTCACGGTACCGACCTGCGGCCGCGCCACCGCGTTCTGCAACGACACCACGCTGATCGGGAATGTGGTGCCGAGGCCGAGCGCGAACACGCTCATCAACAGCAATAATCCCCACAGCGGCAGCGTCGTCACCGCCATGCCGACGGCACAGATCGCGGCCACCGAGGTGCCGACGATGGCGACGCGCTTGTAGTGCTTGGCCTTCGCCATGGTCCGGCCGGCGATCGCCGCACCGAAGGTCGAGATCGCCGCGAGCGGGATCAGCGCGAGGCCGGCCTCGCTGGCGGTGAGATGATAGACCACCTCGTAATAGAGCGGCAGATGCACGGTGAGGCCGACCATGGCGCCGAGCGCACAGCCGCCCGCCCCCATCGCGAACGGCACCACCGAGCCGCCGAGCAGCGACAGCGGCAGGAACGGCTCGTCGGCGCGGCGCGCGTGCCAGACGAAGGCGCCGGCGAGCGCGATCGAGGCGCCCACCATCGCGGTGATGGTCGGCGACAGCCAGGACAGACGGGTGCCGCCCCAGGTCAGCACCAGCATCAACACGACGGCCGAGGCCATCAGCAGGATGCCGCCGAGCCAGTCGACCTTGCGCTTGCGGTGGAACACCGGGATTTTGCCCATCTTCGGCAGCAGCAGCGCCAGCGCCGCCGCCGCGAGCGGCAGGTTGATCCAGAAGATCATCGACCAGTGCAGATGCTCGGCGAACACGCCGCCGACCACCGGGCCGAGGATGCCGCCGGCCATCCAGACGCTGGAGAAATAGGCCTGATAGCGGCCGCGCTCGCGCGGGCTCACCACGTCGGAGATCACGGTCTGGACCACCGGCATGATGCCGCCGCCGCCGAGCCCCTGCAGACCGCGGGCAACGATCAGCATCGTCATGCTGGGCGCGATCGCGCATAGCACCGAGCCGACCACGAACAGGCTGAGCGAGGTGATGATCATGACGCGGCGGCCATAGATGTCGCTCAGCGTGCCGAACACCGGCGCCACCGCCGTCGAGGCCAAGAGATAGGCCGTGATCACCCAGGACAGATTGGTGACGTCGTGAAACTGGCGCCCGATCGTCGGCAGCGCGGTCGCGACGATGGTCTGGTCGAGCGCGGCCAGGAACATCGTCAGCATCAGGCTGATGACGATGGTGCGGACCTCGTCCGGATTGAGTGGTGCCGGCGGCGCCAGCGGCGGCGCTTCGCTGAGTTCGATCACCTCGCTCGGAAGGCAGGACAGCTCTTCGGCAATGTCGTCGGGCAATGTCTCTTGGTCGGCAGGAATCCGGCTCTGCCGTTCATACTTGTTCATTTGAGGCGTAATGCTGCTGCGCGGGCGCATCCCGCGATGGAATCATTCTCTGCTTTGCAATTTATGCAGCAATTCAATGCTGAGGCAGGCACCCCAGCGCATGGGTGCATCCCGCGGCGATGTTCTCGCGGTGACGTGATCGCGGACGCGGCGACGACGTCACGCTTTGGTCGTCTTGCCCAGCATTTTCGGCCGCTTCTTCAATTGTGCCCGTTTCGGCAGCAGCGCCGGCCATCGCACGATATGATCCTCGAGATCGGCGTCGTTGACGTCGAGCTCGGTGCCCTCCACTCGCCCGCGTACCGAAACTCCCGCTTCATGGACGGTGTTGGGATCGCCCGAGATCAGGGGATGCCACCAATAGAGGTCCCGCCCCTCGGCCACCAGCCGGTAGCCGCAGCTCGGCGGCAGCCAGTTCAGCGTCCGGACGTTTTCGGGAGTCAGGCGGACGCAATCCGGAACCTGGTCGGAACGGTTCGGGTAGTCCTTGCAGGTGCAGAGGCCGGAATCGAGCAGCTTGCAGGAGATATGGGTGAAATAGATCTTGCCGGTGTCCTCGTCCTCGAGCTTCTCCAGGCAGCACCGTGCGCAGCCGTCACACAGGCTCTCCCATTCGGCGTTGGACATCTCTTCCAACGTCTTGGTTTTCCAGAAGAATCCCTCCTGGTCCGACGGGCGCTTGGGCGATGCGGTCATGATATCCCTGAAATGGCGGTGCAACTCTTCTTGGGATGCCGGCAACGCTTGCGCAAGGGGGTGGTATTGCGGGGTCGAAAAAGCCGGTGGGCAGCGTTAGGGCTCCCATTAAATTCACAAGCCGCGCCATTGGTTTATGGCAGCCGCTCGGATAGAACAACGAACGAGTCCCCATCGACGCAAAAGCGCCTTGGGATTGCCGCAACATCGAAGCAAGACGCTGCCCTGTGCCCGGTTTGGGCGCCCGCAGCGCAGTCGAACTGATCAAGGGTCCGGTCCTTTCAGATCATGCCGTCCCATTGGAAACAGAGGGTCCGGAACTTCTTCCTGGACCTCGATGCGCGTATCGACTCGACGCTGTTCTCGTCGGGCAAGGGCCTGCGCGAGCTCTACGAGCGCTATTCCACCTTCATGGACCGCTTCTATGTCGGCCGCTGGAAGCGCTGGGTGTTCATCGAGCCGCTGTCGGAGGCCGCAACCCTTGGGCTCGGCGGCATGATCCTGATGCTGACGCTCGCGATCCCCGCCTTCCGCGAGACCGCCGACGAGGACTGGCTGAAGAAGTCCGACCTCGCGGTGACGTTCCTCGACCGCTACGGCAACCCGATCGGCAGCCGCGGCATCAAGCATAATGACTCGATCCCGCTGGAAGATTTTCCGGACAATCTGATCAAGGCGACGCTCGCGACCGAGGACCGCCGCTTCTACGATCATTTCGGCATCGACGTGCCGGGCCTTGCCCGCGCGCTCGTCACCAACGCGCAGGCCGGCGGCGTCCGCCAGGGCGGTTCGTCGATCACCCAGCAGCTCGCCAAGAACCTGTTCCTGAACAACGAGCGCACCATCGAGCGCAAGGTGAAGGAAGCCTTCCTCGCGATCTGGCTGGAGACGCGGCTCACCAAGAACGAGATCCTGAAGCTCTATCTCGACCGCGCCTATATGGGCGGCGGCACCTTCGGCGTCGACGGCGCGGCGCATTTCTATTTCAACAAGTCGGTGCGCGACGTGAATCTCGCGGAGGCCGCGATGCTCGCCGGCCTGTTCAAGGCGCCGACCAAATACGCCCCGCACATCAACCTGCCCGCGGCCCGCGCCCGCGCCAATGTCGTGCTCGACAACCTCGTCGATGCCGGCTTCATGACCGAGGGCCAGGTGTTCGGCGCCCGCCGCAATCCGGCGGTCGCGGTCGACCGGCGCGACGAGAACTCGCCGAACTACTATCTCGACTACGCCTTCGACGAGATGCGCAAGCTGGTCGACACCTTCCCGAAATCCTACACCGAGCGCGTCTTCGTGGTCCGCACCGCGATCGACATGAACGTGCAGAAGGCGGCCGAGGAAGCGATCGAGAACCAGCTGCGACAGTTCGGGCGCGACTATCACGCGACGCAGGCCGCGACCGTGGTGTCCGATCTCGACGGCGGCATCCGCGCCATGGTCGGCGGCCGCGACTACGGTGCGAGCCAGTTCAACCGCGCCACCGACGCCTATCGCCAGCCGGGCTCGTCGTTCAAACCCTATGTCTACACCACGGCGCTGCTGAACGGCTTCACGCCGAACTCGAAGATCGTCGACGGCCCGGTCTGCATCGGCAACTGGTGCCCGCAGAACTATGGCCATTCCTATTCGGGTCAGGTCACGCTGACGCAGGCGATCACCCGCTCGATCAACGTGGTGCCGGTCAAGCTCTCGATCATGATGGGCGGCAAGGAAGGGCCGAAGGCGGGCCGCGCCAAGATCGTCGAGGTCGCGCGCCGCTTCGGCCTCAAGGCGCCGCTGCCCGATACGCCGTCGTTGCCGATCGGCTCCGACGAAGTCACGGTGCTGGAGCACGCGGTCGCCTATGCGACCTTCCCGAATCGCGGCAAGGCGGTGACGCCGCATTCGGTGCTCGAGGTGCGCACCGGCGCCGGCGACCTGGTATGGCGCTGGGACCGCGACGGTCCGAAACCGCGGCAGGCGATTCCGCCGAACATCGCCGCCGATATGGCGGGCATGATGAGCCACGTGGTCAGCGAAGGCACCGCGCGCCGCGCCGCGCTCGACGGCATTCCGACCGCCGGCAAGACCGGCACCACCAACGCCTATCGCGACGCCTGGTTCGTCGGCTACACTGGCAACTTCACCTGCGCTGTCTGGTACGGCAATGACGACTATTCGCCGACCAACCGCATGACCGGCGGTTCGCTGCCGGCGCAGACCTGGCACGACATCATGGTCGCGGCGCATCAGGGCGTGGAGGTCAAGGAGCTGGTCGGCGTCGGCATGGGCCAGAAGCTGCCGCCGCAGCCGGCGCAGGCCAATGCCCAGGCCAACACGGCGCCGCGCGTATTGGAGACCAAGCCGGGCCCGCCGCCGGTTTTGACCAAGCGCGGCGCGGATATCCTGGTGCGGGTCGAGAAGCTGCTCGATGACGCCGCCAGGACCGCCGGCAAGACCACGCTGAACGAGTCCTCGAAGACCGGCAAGGCCGAGTCCTCGAGCGCGCTGGCGTTCCCCGAAAACTACGTTGCCGCGGCCGGGCCGGACGGCGCGACACCGGCACCGCCACGCAAGAACTGACGTGCGGCTCCTCCTCACCACCTTGTTGGCACTCGTCATCGCCACCGCCGTCGGCCTCGGCCTGACCTACGCGACGGCGACCCGCGGCACCGATCTCGGCACGCTGAAGATCGGTGCCTGGACCGCGCGGCCGAAGAGCGGCACCTCCGACGTCGATCCCTATTCGCGCGCCACCATCGCGCGCAGCGGCGAGTTGCCGATCGGCACCGGCGACGGCATCGCGTTCTCGGCGACCACAGACGACAAGAACAAGCCGCTCGACGGCCGCTGCGACATCGTGGTCAGCGGCGTGACGCCGGCGGCGCGGTTCTGGACGCTGACGCTGTTCGACCGCAAGGGGCACCTGGTCGCCAACACGCTGCAGCGCTACGGCTTCACCAGCCAGGAGATCATGCGCGCCTCCGACGGCACGTTCGAGATCCACATCGCCTCGCGCTCGCGCGCCGGCAACTGGCTGCCGACCGGCGGCATCGAGCGCTACGCGCTGATGCTGCGGCTCTACGACACGCCGGTCGGGGTCGCGACCCGCACCCAGCGCGACGCGCCGATGCCGTCGATCACAACGACGGGCTGCCCATGATCCGCGTGCTGCTCACCATCCTCGCAGGCGTGCTGCTCGGCGGCGTGGTGCATCTCGTCAGCGTGCTGGCGCTGCCGCGCATCGCCTCGCAGGACGCCTATTCGCGGCTGACGCCGATGACCAAGCTTAACGAGGTGATGCAGCTGCCGCTGGCCGACCCGAGCCATTCGCCGATGCCGCTGATGGATCCGGCCTTCGCGGTGGCGATCTGCCGCTACGATCTCTCGACCGGGCCGCTCAAGCTCACCGTGCCGGTCAGCCAGGCCTATACGTCGGTGTCGTTCTACACCCGCAACGAGGTCGCCTATTACGCGATCAACGACCGCTCGGCCGGCAAGAAGGTGATCGAGCTCGACCTGATGACGGAAGCGCAGCACAACGAGCTGCCGGAGGACGAGGAAATCACCGCTGCCGACCGGCTGATCATCGACTCGCCGACCTCAACCGGCCTGATCCTCCTGAAGGCGCTGGCGCCGGAGCCCGGCCTGATGCCGCAGGCGCAGGCCTCGCTCGCCGCCTCCTCCTGCAAGGTGCAGACCGAGCCGGTCGCGGCCAAGCAGGAGGCGCCGCCGCCGCTGCCTGTGCCGGCCCCGCCGCCTGCGGCACGCAAGCGCTAGCTCGCGGCGAGCGTGTGCCGGCCGCAGCGGCAGGTCTCGTAGTCGACGGGATCGTGGCTGTTGACGATCGTCACATCAGCGCCATGCGCCGCCTTCAATTGCCGCAGCCGCTCCTGGTTCTGGATGCGCATCGCGCGATCCATGTCCGCCCGGCGCTGGAACATGCCGAGCACCAGCGGGATCCGCGGCCTGGCGTCGAGCTGCGCGTGGTGGAAATAGGCGTCGCCGGCGTGCAGCAGCCAGCTGTCCTTGTCGCGCACCGCGATCCCGCAATGGCCGAGCGTGTGGCCCGGCAACGGGATCATCAGAATGTCCGGCTCGCGGTCGCCGAGCGCGCGCACGCTCTTGAAGCCGAACCAGTCCTCGCCGCCGGCACCATAGAACGTCCAGTCCGGCCCGTGCTGCCACTGCGCCGTGATGTAGCGCCCCTGCGGCGGCGTGACCTGATGCGTCACCGCCATGTCGTACTCCTTGCGATGGACGTGCACCCTGGCCTTCGGAAAGTCCGGCACGCCGCCGGCGTGATCGCGATCGAGATGCGTCAGCAGCACATGGCGCACATCGCCCGGCGAAAAGCCGAGCGCCTTGACCTGCCGCACCGCCGCCTCGGCCGGATCGAGCCGCGGCGTCGTCTGCCGCACCCATTTGCGTCCAAGCCGCGGTGGGTCGCCGATATCGTCGAGCCCGATTCCCGTGTCGACCAGCACGAGGCCGTCATTGCTCTCGACCAGCAGGCAATGACAGACCATCCGCGCCCGCTGGAAGATGCTGCCGCTGCCGTTCACGAGCCGCTTTCCGATCGGGCACATCGTGCCGGTGTTGAGATGGTGGATGCGCATGACAAGTCCTCCGCTGTAACAGGCGCAGACTTGCCACTCGCATTTCCATAGGTAAAATATTGTCTTTCTATCGATGTGATAGGATGTGCCTATGGATATCCGCGAACTCCGCTACTTCGCCGCAGTCTACCGCGAGCGCAATCTGACCGCCGCGGCGAAGCGCTGCTTCATCTCGCAGCCGTCGATCTCGGCGGCGATCACCAATCTCGAGGCCGAGCTCGGCACCACGCTGTTCATCCGGCACAAGAAGGGCATGGCCCCGACCGCCTCAGCCGCGCAGTTTCACGGCATCGCCCGCAGGATCATCGACGAGGCGGACGCGGCGCGAAACCTCTTCCGCAAGCCCGCGACGCGGCAGGCGCTGACGCTCGGCCTGTTGCGGACGCTCGATCAGACCCGGACCATCGCGCTGCTGAAGCCGCTGACCGGCAATACCGATCTTGCGCTCCGGCTGGTCGGCGCCAGCGAGAAGGCCGACGCGCGGATCGTCGCCAAGACCATGGTCGGCGCCGGCGAGCACTTCATCCCGCTGTGGAGCGAGCGCTATGTCGCGGCATTGCCGCCCTCGCATCCGCTGACGCTGAAGGAGACGCTCCGGACCACCGACTTCGCCGGCGTTCCGATGATCGATCGTTGCCATTGCGAGCAGCAGGAATTCTTCAAGGGTGCCTCACCGCCGCGCAAGCCGGTGGCGATCGCGGAATCCGAGGAATGGGCGATGGCGCTGGTCGCGGCTGGGGTCGGCGTCGCGATCGTCCCCGAGGGCGTGGCGCGCGGCAATCCGGACGTCGCGACGCGCGCGATCGATATCGACGTGACGCGCCAGGTCGGCCTCGCCTACCCCTCGGCCCACCCGCCCTCCGATGCGCTGAAGGCATTCATTGCGAGCTTGCCACGGCAAGCCAACAGTCGCCGGGTCAAATCGACGGCGAAGAAAACGAAGCGTGCCTAGACTAGCCCTTCGTCACCACGGCCTGGCCCGTCACCGGCGCGGAGATGAGCGGCGCATTGGCGGTGAGCCGGGCGAGTTCGTTGATCTGGCGCTCGGCGTCGGCCGCCATGCCGTCTGGCGCCTGGATCACCAGCCGCTCCAGCGCCCAGCGATAGGACGAGATGCGCCGCTCCAGGGCCTGCTGGACCCATTGCACGATCAGCGTGTTCTCTTCCATCCGCGCCACCGCATCGGCGCGTTCACGCGGCGACACATCGGCGATCATGTGGAGGCTGGCATTGCGCTTGCGATCGAGCTCGATCACCTGGATCGCGGTGGCGAAGAACGGCTCGAAGCGGGTGATGTCGTCGCGCACCTCGTCGATCAGCAGCGAATAGCGCGAGGCGAACGAGCGATGCGGCTCGTCGATCAAATTGCGGCCATAGGCGGTGCGATCGAACACGACCCTCTGCCGCCACGGCGAAGGCAGCGGCTGGTAGTCGCCGAATACGCTCTTCCACGCCGGACGCGACAGCGGCGGCTCGATGAACTGATAGGCGAGGTCGCGCAGCTGACGTTCGTGTTCGGTGAGCTGGAATTGCGAGGCGTTCTTGCCGATGCTGCCGGTCGCCTCGGCACCGATCCAGCGATGCATATCGTCGTTGCGGAAATCGGCCCGGGTGCGGCCGAAATCGCCGCCGCTGCAGCCGGCGAGCGCCGAGCCCGCCAGCAGCAGGATCAGCGCCGGGAGTGACCGCCGCGCGACGGTCCGCTGCACAAGCTCCGGCATTGCCCGATGTCCGCGATCAGGAGCGGCGTCGGCGACGGCGGCCCTGCGCAGTGCCCTGCTCCGGTCCGCGACCACCGCCGGTCTCCTCCGTCGTTCGCTCGATCCGGACGACGGGAAGGATCAGTACGGTCCCCATGCCTTCGCCAGCAGCACCGGCCATGCTCGGCCGCCGTGCAGCCGCATCCGCCGGAAACTCAACGATGGTGCCCATGTTCCGTTCTCTCTGGCCCCGCACGGACATGATTTGCCCCGCGCATGCCGAGTTAAGAACGCGCATGGTTAATGACATCTTAAGCCGCCGGTACGGACGGTTACGGATATGGCGCTGTGCCTTAATAGACACGCGCAAATTCGAGCATTCACCTTCACGGCTTGTTTTCCTTAACTGCCTCTTAAAACAGCCTGCGTAGGCTCGCTGCCACAAGGCTTTCAAACCGAAGTTCACTGGCAAGTCGCGTACGCCCGAGATGAGCGCAGCTCCGCTATTTCCTGGTTTCGATGGGCTGATGACGCTCTCCCGTCGCGAGGGCGTCGACATCCGCCCGACGCTGCTGCGCGTCCTGACCGACCTCTATGTGCAGGCGAGCGCGCATTCCGACGATGAAGAGCGCCAGTTCGTCGAGTTGACGACGCGCCTGATCGACGAGGTCGACGACGCGACGCGTGCCGCGGTCCGCGCGCGGCTTGCGATCTATCCGGCGACGCCCGCGCGGATCGTGGACAAGCTCGGGCTGCGCCGCGTCGGTCCCGACCAGCCGATGCCGGCGGCCACGCCAATTCCCGCGCCCGCCCCGTCAGCGCTGCCGGCCAAGGTCCCGACCGAAGCCGAGCTGCGGATGGCCGCGAGCCTTGCCATGCGGCCAAACGATGCCGCCGAAATCTCCGACATGTTCTTTGCCGCCAGCAGGAGGGAGCGCGCGCAGATCCTGCACAATCTGCAGGAGACGCCGCTGAAGGCCGCGGCGCGGATCCCGGCCGCGCGCGCCGCGCGCGCGATCCATATCCTGGAGATGGCAGCGTTTGCCGAGGACCTCGATAACTTCACGCTCGAACTCGGCGAGGCGCTGATCCTGCCGTCGCGGATCGCCGCGGACGTCGTCAACGATCCCGGCGGCGAGCCGCTCGCCTGCGCGATGCGGGCGCTTGACGTGTCGAGCGCCGCGTTCCAGCGGATCCTGATGTTCCTCAATCCGGAAGCCGGCTCCTCGGTCAACTACGTCTATCGGCTGTCGCGGCTCTACGATCGCCTGAGCGAGCGCTCGGCGTTGGTGATGCTGGCGGCGTGGCGCGGCTCGACCATGGCGGTGGCCCGCGCCAGGTATCGCTCGTCGCTCTATGACGATGAGCGTCATCGCGTGCGCGCGACGGCGTCGCAGACGCGCCCCGCGTTGCAGCCCGGCAGCGCGCCCGCCATTCGCAACCAGAAGTCCGGAAGCTAGTTTTTCGCCAGATCAAGAAAGTGCCGCCCGGCACGGTCCTCGGTCTCGACGATCCAGGCGTCGGGATCGAAGCGGAGCTCCTTGGTCAAGCGCTCCTCGACAGATGGCTCGGATACCGGCTGTGGTGCCGTCGGCACGAACAGCCGCTCGACCGGACGGCTGTCATCATAGACCGTCTGCGGCGCCGGCGCATACAACATCGCGTTGCCGTCCATCAGCGCCACCTTGACGAACACGGCGCCGGCTTCCTCGGCGCCCTTCTTGCGGACTGCGCCGAACACGCCTTCGGTCTGGCAGCGGCGCAGATACGCCGCGACCCATATGCTGGTTTTCAATCGCATGCGCCGAGCTATAGGCCAGCGGCGCGGTCACGTCCAATTGTCACAGATGTCGTCACGCCGCGGCGGGTTGACCGAACCAATCGTCACCCATATCCTTGCATCTGCGGTGCAAGCCGCGCCCGGGTCCACGGGAAGGGTTGAACCCACTTGCACCAATTGAGCGGCCAACCAAGCCTTTGTGCAGCCGGTTTTGTGGACCATCGGCGATGATGCACGGAGGTTTCCATGGACCGATCGCCCGGGCGATTGAATCTCGATCATCTGAAGAAGCAGGCCAAGGAGCTCATTCGCCTTTATCGGCGGCAGGCGCCAGAGGCCTACGCGCGTTTCCGGCATGCGCTTCCGGCTGCGGCCGGGCGCAGCGACGCTCAAATCGCCGCGCTCAATCTGCGGCTGCACGATGCGCAGTCCTGCGTGGCGCGCGATCTCGGCTTCGCCTCCTGGCCGGACCTGCGGCGCTATGTCGACGCACAATTGCCGTCCGGTAAAAGCAAGGCCGATCGCGTGCGGCGATGGCTGCAGCTGGTCTATGCCGCGGACGTCGCCGGCACCACCGACCGCGCCAATCCGCGCGTTGCGGCGCGGATGCTCACCGAGGATTCCAGTCTTGTCGCCGACGATCCCTATCTCGCCTGCGCCATCGGTGACGAGGAGACAGTGCAACGCACCGCCAACGACGATCCCACATGGGTCAACCGTGCCGGCGGTCCGTTCAAACTGCCGCCGCTGGTCGCCGTGACGCATTCCAGCCTGCTGCAGATTCCGGAATTTGAAGCGCGGCTGCATCGCTGCGCACGCCTGCTGCTGCAGGCCGGCGCCGATCCCGACCAGCACATCAGCAGCCGCTGGCCGCCCGGAACGCTCGACGCACCCGATGACAGCAATCCGCTGTCAGCGCTGTACGGCGCCGCCGGCCGCAACCACGATCTCGAACTGACCAAACTGTTGCTCGAAGCGGGCGCCAATCCGAACGACAATGAATCGCTCTACCACTCGCTCGAAGGCTCGGTGACGACTGGCCTGCTGCTCGAGCATGGCGCACGGATCGCCGGCACCAACGCGATGTACAAGGTGCTCGATGACGAGAACGTGGCGGCGCTCGACCTGCTGCTGCGGCACGGCGGCAATCCAAACGAACCCGCCGGCAACGCGCCGCTGACCGAATGCGGCTCGCCGTTGCTGTGGGCGATCCGCCGGCGGCGGTCGCGAACCTGCATCGCGATACTGCTCGACGCCGGCGCGGATCCGCGCATCACGACACCAGGCGGGCTCAGCGCCTACAGGTACGCGCTGCAGTTCGGACTGACCGAGGTCGCCGAGTTGCTCCGCGAGCGTACCGGCGACGAGACGCTTGCCGATGATGAGCGGTTCGTCGCGGCGTGCAGCAGCGGTGACGAGAGCGAGGCGCGGCGAATCCAGGCCGGTCGGCCCGATCTTCCAGGTTCACTTTCACCGCGGCAATTGCGGTTGCTCCCGGAGCTCGCCGCGGCAGGCGGCGACGATGCGGTGCGGCTGATGGTCGAGCTCGGCTGGCCGATCACGGTGCGCGGCGGCGATTGGGATGCGTCGGCACTCAATCACGCGGTGTTCCGCGGCAATGCCGGCCTGACGCGATTCCTGCTCGAGCACGGCGCGGAGTGGACCGAGCAGCACGGCTTCGGCGACAACGTGTCCGGCTCCTTGTCATGGGCCTCCTGCAACGAGCCGGTCAGGGGCGGCGACTGGGTGGCCTGCGCGCAGGCCCTGCTCGATCACGGCATGCCGCGCGCTATTCCGGATCGCGACGATCCGGAATGGGTGCTGGTGGCCGGCCGCAGGAAGCTGTTCTCCGACGAGGTCAGGGACGTTCTGCTGGGCGACGCGCCTTAACTCGTCATGGCCGGGCTTGTCCCGGCCACCCACGTCTTGGCTGCAACAAGTCTCAAAGACGTCAATGCCCGGGACAAGCCCGGGCATGACGAATACATATTCAATGCCTTCGCAGAGAGACTACTCGATCGAATGGCCGATCATCGCGCCGAGCTCGCGCACCAGGCGATCGGACATCTGTCCGGTCACCGGCAGCTTGCGGGCGCGCTCGAACTTCGCGATCGCGTGCTGGGTGTCGGCGCCGATCGTGCCGGTCGGCTTGAGCTGGCCGTAGCCATACTCGGTCAGTGTACGCTGGACCGCGGCGATGCGTTTTCCGGCCGGGCTCAGATGCTGTGTCGGAATCGACGCCGGCGGACGAATGACGCTGGACGGCGCGGCGGCCGGGGACGGTGCTGCGGCCGGTGGCGCAGTGGTCGATTTCAGCACCAGATTGGCCATCGGATCGACCGGCTTGGCCTCGACCTTGGGTTCTGCCGGCTTGGCTTCGACGGACCTGGTCTCGGCCGGCTTGGTCTCCACCGGCTTCACGTCGACGGGCTCGGCCGATCGGGCAGCCGCCTCGGCCGGACGCGGGCGCGGTATCGGGCTGGTGGCCGCGGCAACCGGGGCCGGCGGCGGCAGCGTCACAACCGAACCGCCGAACATCGGCGACGGATGACGGCCCGCCTGCAGGAACAGCGCATTGATCAGGATCGCAACGATGGCAGACGTCGCCAGCACGCCGGCGACCAGATCCTTCGGACTGTGCAGCAGCAGGCGCAGGACGAGGCCACGTTCCTCCTCGGCCGCGATGGCCACTGCCTTGGCGCCGCGGCGACGGCGCGGCGTTTCATCGTCATCCAAAGTCTGTCTAGGCACTCTTCTTCACCTGATGGGTCTGCTCTTGTAGTCCGGAACGCAGCGCGGGCTTCAGGGTCGAGACATTGCTGGACGGCTCGACGGCGGCGGGCGGGGTGAACGCCAGCGGCAGCGCGACCGATACAATGGTGCCCTCGCCCACCTTGCTCTCCACATTGATTTCGCCGTGGTGCAGGCCGACCAGCCCCTTCACGATGGAAAGACCAAGACCGGTGCCCTCGTGGCGGCGCTGATAAGTCTTGCCGGCCTGGAAGAACGGATCGCCGATCCGCTTGAGATCATCGGCGGCGATGCCGACGCCAGTGTCCGAGACACGCAGCACCAGCCGCGATCCCTCGACACCGGCCGACACGGTGACCTTGCCGCCGCGCTCGGTGAACTTGATGGCGTTCGAGACCAGATTGAGCACGATCTGCTTGAACGCGCGCGGATCGCCGTTCACGATCGGCAGATCGTCGGGCACGCGGGTGACGAGATCGACGCCGCTCTCGCGCGCCTTCAACGCCACAAGATTGCAGCAATTGAGCAGCGCCGGCCGCGGCGCAAACGGCTCCGGCGAAATCTCGAAATTGCCGGACTCCATCTTCGACATGTCGAGGATGCCGTTGACGACCGACAGCAGATGCTGGCCGGAATCGTTGATCAGCTGCGCGTATTCCTTGCGGCGGGCCACGTCGAGGCCGAGCACGTCTTCCTGCGCGATCATCTCGGAGAAGCCGATGATGGCGTTGAGCGGGGTGCGCAGTTCGTGGCTCATGGTGGCCAGGAAGCGCGTCTTCGACGCATCGGCCTGCTCGGCCACATTGCGCGCCTGTTCGAGCGCCTGCTCCTGCACCTTGCGATCGGTCACGTCGCGGATCACGGCGACGACCTCGGCATCGGCGGCGGCCTGATCGAGCGGGCGGCAGCGCATCTCGGCCCAGATGAATTCGGCGACGGCTTCGCCCCGCGCACCGTCACGGCGCACGCGGAACTCGACGCTGCGGGAGTCACCGCGCGCGGCGTCCGACAGCGCCGTGAGATAGGCCGGGCGATCGGCGACATGAACGCGGTCGAACAGGCCGTGGCCCAACAGCCGCGATGCCGGCACGCCGAGCATGTTCTCGGCCGCGGGCGAAATGAAGCGCACCGCGCCGTTGCGGCTGTGCCGCGACAGCACGTCGCTCATGTTATGCGCGAGCAGGCGGTAGCGCTCTTCCTCGACATAGAGCAGCGCCACGCTGGTGCGCGCCAGCGACTCCGCACCGAAGGCGAGCCCGGCGGCGTAGAAGATCCCCGACACGACGCCGAAGCCGACCAGCGTGCTGTTCGAAGCAACCGCGGGATCGACGACCGGCAGTACATGATAATGGCCGAGCACGCTCAGCAGCGCCGCGCAGATCATCGCCAGCGCGAACGCAAACGCCACCACGCGCCGGGAGGCCGACAGCGCCGCCTCGATCGGAATGACGACGAGCCACACGGCGGCGAACGAGGCGAGGCCGCCGGTCGTCGCCGCGATCATCATCACGAGACCGGCGAGCGCCAGCGACGACAGCACATGCGCGCCTTCATAGCGGCCGGTGCGCGACAGGAACCACGACAGCAGGATCGGCGCGATCAGCCAGGCGAATGCCGCGACCTCGATCGCCGTCGGCGCACCGCGCATCGCAAGAAAGGCAGGGAACGAGGCAAGCGCCGCCAGGCTGCCGAGCAGCCGCGGCGCCATGAAGGCACGATGGCGCGCACGCGTCAGCGCATCATATTGCGCCGACGGATGCAGCAGCGCATCCAGGCAATCGCGGATCAGACTCAAACTACTCACAGCACTCGCGCTTCGGCTCAATCGTCAACTCAGACGCGCCGGAACGCCTCCTTCGTGATTGCAGGTCAACGTGTCAGAGCGAACTTAAGCGAACGCTAAGGCTGGGCGGCGTGCCGCCAAACACCGTGCATTGGAGCGGGTTTGACCCGCTATTCACCGGCCATTTGTCGGGGATGGTGAACGGCTGGTTTCCGGATGCGACATTCTATGGTTTCGAAATGGTGGACGCGGCGAATCCTGCGTATCCGGCGCGCGTCGGCCGCCATCAATCGAAAATTTACGGCGAATCAATTCAGGCGAATTTTCCGCGATTTTTCGGCGGATTTACTTCAATGCAGATACTTCCGATTTATCGACCGATGCTAACCCTCAAGGCCAATAGCGGCATCGACCGCTCAAGAAGCAAGACAAGATAGACGACCGGGATCGCGCCATGTTCTTCCTGCTGCGTTTGGCATTCTGGCTCGGGCTTGTGCTCGTGCTGCTGCCGAGAGACAAAACACCTGAAGCGGACAAGGCGCCGCAGATCAGCGCGTCGGACGCGGTGTCGGCCGCGACCGCGACGATCAACGACATGGGTCAGTTCTGCAAGCGCCAGCCGTCCGCCTGCGAGGTCGGCGGCCAGGCCGCGACCGCAATCGGCCAGCGCGCGACCGACGGGGCGCGCAAGCTCTACCAGATCATCACCGACAAGAAGCCACCCGACCACACCGGCTCGATCGGCCAGGACGATACCGATTCAGCCACCGCGTTCCGCGACACGCTGACCGCGGAGGATCAGTCGATCGAATTCCGCCTGCCGCCGACGCCGTGAGCGGAAACCAAGGCGCTGTCGAGCGAGGCAGGCACCGGTTCGCGTGAAGAAAACGCGTCAAAACAGCCGGGAACCGGTTCCATTTTCATCGCTTTCGCGGCCCGCCTTCCTATATAAGCCGTCAAGGACAGGACGCGGGCCACGATGACGACGATCGACGAAATCAGGGACAATTTTGCGCTGCTGGACGAGTGGGACGACCGTTACCGCTATGTCATCGAGCTCGGCCGCACGCTCGAACCGTTGTCGGAGGCGGAGCACTCGGCCGAGAACAAGGTGCAGGGCTGCGTCAGCCAGGTCTGGCTGTCGAAGCGGATCGAGCGCGATGCCAACGGCGAACCGCGCCTGATCTATATCGGCGACAGCGACGCCCACATCGTGCGCGGCCTGGTCGCGATCGTGCTGACGCTGTTTTCCGGGCAAACGCCCAAGGAAATCCTCGGCACCGACGCGCTCGCGCTGTTCGACGAATTCGGCTTCCGCGACCATCTGACGCCGCAGCGCTCCAACGGCCTGCGCTCGATGGTTGACCGCATCCGCAACGATGCGCGCGAGGCGCTGGCGTCCGCCGCGTAGATCTTTACTTCCGCTTCCGCGCCTGCTGACCGAGACCCATCTTCTTGGCGAGCTGCGATCGCGCCACCGCATAGTTCGGCGCCACCATCGGATAGTCGGCCGGCAGGCCCCATTTGTCGCGATACTGCTCCGGGGTCATGTTGTACTGGGTGCGCAGATGGCGCTTCAGCGACTTGAAGCGCTTGCCGTCCTCGAGGCACACCAGATATTCGGGCGTGATCGACTTCTTCATCGACACCGCAGGCTTGGCCGGCTCGCTCGGCGTGTCGTTGCGTCCGCTCGACACCCGCAGCAAAGCGGAGTGGACCTGGCTGATCAGGTTCGGAATGTCCGAGGCCGGCGTCGGATTGTTGCTGAGATAGGCCGAAACGATGTTGGCGGTCAGCTCGACCGGCGTTTTGCCTGACGTATCGGACATGGCTCAATCTTCCCCGTGCTCTCGGTAGCCCGGCGCCCACCGGACAGTATCCATGCGCAGCAATACATTAATGGAATCGCGTACTACTTTGCGAATATGCACGAATTGCAGCAAATCTGACAACAACGGCCGCGTTTCCGGCTACGGGCCGGCCGCGCGCAAGTATTGGCCCGGATCTTAAGGCCGCTGCTCCAGATGCGACCTGAGCTCGTCGATCGAGGCAAATCGCATCATGCCCTCCGGCATCTGCGCCTCGATTGATCCGTCCGAATAGAGCGAATAGGCCATGCCGTCGACGACGCCGGATTTGAGCACGGTCACCGGCGGCTGCTCCTGCGGCGGCGGCGGATGGCCCGACGACGGCGAGGCGGCGGCGGCCGACTGGGCCTCGCCGAAGGTGGATGGCGTCCGGGGGCCGCGCCGCGGGGCGACGTCGACCGGCCGCGGCCGGTCGGCCTTCGGCCAGGCATCGTCGAAGGTTGCCGACGCCGGTTCGGCCGAACCACCCGGATTCGGACGCAGTTCCGGCGACAACAGATCCGGCGTGAGCGGTTCGGCGGCACGCCCCTGGCTCCGCTCGCGCTCCTTGCGCGAGGAGGAAAACAGCAGATTGCGCCGCTTGGGCGGCGCAGCGCCATCCGCGGGCGCGGCCGCCGGTGCGGGCGGCGGCACCTCGCCTGATGCGCCGCGCGAGGCGATCTCGTCGTGCCAGGGCGGCGCCGCGGGAGCGGATGGCGGGAACGCTGGAGCCAGCGGCGGAGGCGCCGAGACCTTCGGCTCAGGCGGCGGGAACACCGGATCGTCGGGAGTGCCGCGCGGGGAAGTTGCAGACGGCGACCCGGACCGCAGACCCACTGCCACGACGGCATCGAGCCGGTCGCCCATGGCCTGGAGTTCGCGAAGGATGGCGGCAAGGGCGAGAACAATCACGCCGGTACATGCGCCGGTCACGCCTGTTGCGATCAACGTGCCGCCGACGCTGAATTCCTTGTTTGGAATTCCGAGGCCGATCGCCGCCAAGCCCGCCACGACCAGGCCCGCGCCGACGACCAACAGACCAACCTTCATCGAACTAACCCCCGGGAGACCCATCCGAAAATCGGCGCGGGCCACCAACGCCACGATACCGTCATATTGCCCACACCGCCAACCGCCAATTGTAGACAGAGTTCCCTAAAATCCCGCTTAACCAAGCCGCGATGCGTTGCTTCACCGCGGCCGCAGTGGCTGTCGGGCAGCCAGCTCCCGTAGATCTACTGGCTACGAATTGCTGCCAATTTATTGCAACGCATCTGGGAAATTACGCCACAATTACCAATTACTCGGAAACGGAACTGCGCTATGGATGCCGGGGAATGAGGCCCTAAAGCGCCAATCTGGGCCACAGGCACGCCGGTATCACTAGCTATGTCATCGATTACGACGTCTGCCCTCGAGGCGCCTGCGCGGCGCTCGGTGGAGAAGACCTGCGACGATCTCGCTGTCCTCGTCCTCGGCGTGGTCGCCGTGGTCGCCGGCTTGACGTTCCGCGACTACGGTCTGGGCTGGGACGATTACACCCACGCTGAATATGCCGACCTCCTGCTGCGCATGTACGAGTCCGGGTTCAAGGACACCGGCGCGCTGTCGTTCGCCAATCTGTATATGTACGGCGGCGGCTTCGACATGGCCGCGGCCTTGCTGCACAAGCTCATTCCGCTCGAACTGTTCGAGACGCGCCGCCTGCTCGGCGCGATCGTCGGCGTTATCGGCCTTGCCGTAACCTGGCGCCTGGCACGCCGTGTCGGCGGCCCGCTGGCGGGACTGGCGGCGCTGCTGCTGCTGGCGCTGTGCCCGACCTTCTACGGCCACATGTTCATGAATCCGAAGGATGCGCCGTTCGCCGTGGCGATGGTGGTCCTGATCATGGGCCTGGTCCGCCTGATCGAGGAATATCCGGCGCCCTCGCCGCGCACCATCCTGATCGTCGGCCTGGGGGCAGGCCTGTCGATCGGCTGCCGCGTGCTTGGCGGGCTCGCATTGATCTACGCCGTGGTCGGCTTCGTCCCGCTCCTGATCGAGGAATTCCGCAAGCAGGGCCCGCGCGAGGCGACCCACCGCTTTGCCCATGTCGTCTATGTGCTGCTGCCGGGACTTGTGCTGGGCTATCTCGTGATGGGCCTGATCTGGCCGTGGTCGATCATGGAGCCCGGACATCCGCTCGAAGCGGTAACCTATTTCTCGCACTTCTTCGAGAAACCGTGGAAGGAGATGTTCGACGGCGCGCTGGTGTCGGTGCCGGACATGCCGTGGTCCTATCTGCCCACCTTGTTCGCCCTGCAGCTTCCCGAAGTGCTGCTGGTGCTGCTGGCCGCCGCCGTCGTCATCACCCTGATGTCGCTGTCGCGCTACGACGTCACCGCAAAGCGCAAGTCGATCATGCTGATGCTGACGCTGGCGGCGACGCTGCCGCTGGTGATCGCGATGGTGAAGCGGCCGGCGCTCTATAACGGCATCCGCCACTTCATCTTCGTGATTCCGCCGATGACGGTGCTGGCCGGCGTCGCATTCGCGCGCGGCATGGACTGGCTCGGCGAGAACCGCCGGGCCTGGCAGCCCGCGGCGCTCGCCATGTTCGCGTTCGGCCTCTTGCTGCCACTCAGCGAAATGATCCGCCTGCATCCGTATCAGTACACGCACTTCAACCACATCGCCGGCACGGTGCGTACCGCGGACAACTTCTTCATGCTGGACTATTGGGGCCTGGCGCTGAAGCAGGCATCCGACGGGCTGCGCGAGCAGCTGGCGGAGCGGCAGGAAGTGCCGCCGCAGAACCGCAAGTGGAAGGTCGCGGTGTGCGGGCCGCAGCGCCCCGCGCAGGTCGCGCTCGGCCCTGATTTCACGATCGGATGGGACAGCAATGCCGCCGACTTCGCGATGACACTCGGCGAATTCTACTGCAAGGGGCTGGCCGCGCCGGTCATGGTCGAGATCAAGCGCGACGACGTCGTGTTCGCCCGCGTCTACGACATCCGCGGCCGCAGCATCTCGAGCCTGCTGGCGATCCCAGCGCCGTAACGCATCACGCTGCCCACTGACGATCGCCGTTCGGATCGTGGGCCGCATGCCGACATGACTGTCACGCCGTTGCCCTGCCTTGCTGCGGTCCGGCGGCGGCGCTACGCTTGGACCAAGCAATAACGCCATCAATGGAGCAATTGGCCATGTCGCCAGCGGAAGCGCGCCTGAAGGAAGTGCCGTCGGATATGAGTGCGGCGGAATGGGAGCAGCGGATCAATCTTGCTGCCTGCTACCGGCTGGTCGCGCTCTATGGCTGGGACGATCTGGTCGATACCCACATCTCCGCCGGCGTACCGGGGCCCGAGCATCACTTCCTGATCAACCCCTACGGGCTGATGTTCGACGAGATCACCGCGTCGAGCCTCGTCAAGGTCGACCTCGACGGCAACCAGCTTTCGAAGAGCGACTACAGCATCAACCCGGCCGGCTTCACCATCCATTCGGCGATCCACGAGGTGCGCGAGGACGCCGGCTGCGTGCTCCATCTGCACACCGTCGACGGCACCGCGGTATCGAGCGGCCCCGACGGGCTGCTGCCGCTGAACCAGACCGCGCAGCTCGTCACCCACGACCTCGCCTATCACGACTATGAAGGCATCGCGCTCGATCATGACGAGCGCCCGCGCCTGCAGCGCGATCTCGGCAGCAAGAACCACATGCTGCTGCGCAATCACGGCACCCTGACGGTCGGCCGCTCGGTCGCATCCGCGTTCGAGCGGATGTACCATCTGGAGCGCGCCTGCTCGATGCAGGTGGCGACCCGCGCGCTCGGACCGATCGCCTATCCGGTCGACCAGCATGCGATCGACAAGAACACCGAGCTGCTCTCCAACCCGGACCGCGCCGAGTTGCGCTCGACCCAGCTGGTCTGGCCGCCGCTGCTGCGCAAGCTCGACCGGGTCAATCCCGGCTACCGTGATTGAAATTTCATAATCTTCGGGTAGGCTAACGGCCAACATCCTCTGCACTACCGAATCAAAACGCCGCCCAATTCCGGGCGGCGTTTTTACGTGAATTGCCGTTGCGCTATTTGGCGTCGGCGAACGCCGCCAGGATCCGCGCCCAGGAGCGGATGCCCTTGTGGTAGCTCTTGAGGTCGTACTTCTCGTTCGGCGAATGGATGTTGTCGTCGTCGAGCCCGAAGCCGATCAGCACGCTGTCGAGGCCGAGCGTGTGCTTGAAATCGGCGACGATCGGGATCGAGGCGCCGGAGCCGATCAGCAGCGCCTCCTTGCCCCATTCGTCGGTCAGCGCACGGCGCGCGGCTGCCAGCGGCTTCATGTTCCAGTCGAGCGCGATCGCCGGCGCGCTGGAATGGTCGGTGAACTCGGCCTTGCAGTCGGCCGGCAGGCGCGCCTTCACATAGTCGCGGAACGCCTTTCGGATCTTCTCGGGATCCTGTCCCTCGACCAGGCGGAACGAGACCTTCGCTGACGCCTCGGCCGCGATCACCGTCTTGGAGCCCTCGCCGGTATAGCCGCCGACGATGCCGTTGATGTCGCAGGTCGGGCGCGAGGAGACCTGCTCGATCAGGAGCCGGTCCTTTTCGCCGGCGGGCACCGAGAGGCCGATCGGCTTGAGGAAGCTCTCCGGCGTCAGATTGAGCTGCTTCCACTGGGCCAGAATATCCGGCGGCAAATCCTTCACGCCGTCATAGAAACCGGGGATGGTGATGTGGCCGTTCTCGTCATGCAGGCCGCCGAGGATCCGCGTCAGCACGCGGATCGGGTTCTGCGCGCCGCCGCCGAACACGCCGGAATGCAGATCGCGATTGGCGGCCTTGATCTTGACCTCGTCATAGACCAGGCCGCGCAATGAGGTGGTGATCGCCGGCGTATTCGGGTCCCACATGCCGGTGTCGCAGACCAGCGCGAAGTCGGCCTTGAGGTCGTCCTTGTTCGCCTCGAGGAACGGCACGAAATTCTTCGAACCGATCTCCTCTTCACCCTCGATGACGATCGTGATGTCGACCGGCAGCGATCCCGTCACCGTCTTCCAGGCGCGGCACGCCTCGACGAAGGTCATCAACTGTCCCTTGTCGTCCTCGGCGCCGCGCGCGACGATGATCTTGCGCCCGTCGGCATGGTCGGTCACGACAGGCTCGAACGGCGGACGGTGCCAGAGATTCAAGGGATCGACCGGCTGCACGTCGTAGTGGCCGTAGAACAGCACGTGCGGGCGTCCGTCGGTCGAGCCGTTCAGCTTGCCGACCACGGCCGGATGGCCGGCAGTCGGCCGCACTTCGGTCTTGAAGCCGAGGGTTGCGATGTCCTTGGCGAGATGATCGGCAGCCGCCTTGCAGTCATCAGCGAAGGCCGGATCGGCCGAGATCGATTTGATCCGCAGCAGCGTGAACAGCCGCTCGAGACTGTTGTCGAAATCGGCGTCGATGCGGTCGAGGACGGGCTGCAGCTTGGCGTTGGACATCGCGGATATCCTTTTTGTTGGACGTTGCGCCAGGTTGTAGCGCGCCGGCCGCGGGAGGCAAAGCCGGTCTCCCGCTTCAGCCGACCGGCGCGATGCTATCGGCGCAGCAATCCACCGAGCGCGCCGCGCACCAGCGCCCGGCCGATCGAGCCACCAACCGAACCGCCGAGCGATTTGCCGAGATCGGCGGCCACGCCACCGATCACCTTGTCGGTCACCGAGCGCGTGACGCTGCGCGCGATCACCTGTCCGGTCGACATGCGGCCGCGCTTGACGTTGGTGCCGAAGATCGTGGACGCGATCGAACCGAGCTGGCCGAGGATGCCGCCCCCCTCGCCGCCGGCGCTGCCGTCCGCCGGCGCCGCCGTTCCGGCGAGCCGCTTCTGGATGATCTCGTAGGCGGATTCGGCGTCGACCGCGGTGTCGTATTTGCCCTTGACCGGGCTCGCATCCATGATCGCCTTGCGCTCCTCCGGCGTGATCGGCCCGATCCGCGCCGACGGCGGGCGCACCATGACGCGCTCGACCATCGACGGCGTGCCGCCGCCCTCGAGGAACGACACCAGCGCCTCGCCCTTGCCGAGCTCCATGATCACCCGCGCGGTGTCGAGCTTCGGATTGGGCCGGAAGGTCTGTGCGGCCGCGGCAACCGCCTTCTGGTCGCGCGGCGTGAAGGCGCGCAGCGCGTGCTGCACGCGGTTGCCGAGCTGCGCCAGTACCTTGTCCGGCACATCGATCGGATTCTGCGTAACGAAATAGACGCCGACGCCCTTGGAGCGGATCAGCCGCACCACCTGCTCGATCTTGTCCATCAGCGCCTTCGGTGCGTCGGTGAACAAGAGATGCGCCTCGTCGAAGAAGAACACCAGCTTCGGCTTCGGCAGGTCGCCGGCCTCCGGCAATTCCTCGAACAATTCCGAAAGCATCCAGAGCAGGAAGGTGGCGTAGAGCCGCGGGCTCCGCATCAGCTTGTCGGCGACCAGGATATTGACGATGCCGCGGCCGTCGCGGTCGGTCCGCATGAAATCCTTCAGCGTCAGCGCCGGCTCGCCAAAGAACTTGGCGCCGCCCTGGTTCTCGAGCACCAGGAGCTGACGCTGGATCGTTCCGACGGTCGCCTTGGACACATTGCCGTAGCCTTGCGCGGCCTTACGGATCGGCGCCAGCGGATCCTCGTCGTCGGCAGCCTTCTTGCTGCCGTCCGGGGCGATCGCATCCAGCAGCGCCCGCAGGTCCTTCATGTCGATCAACGTGAGGCCGTTCTCATCGGCGACACGGAAGGCAACATTGAGCACGCCCTCCTGCACGTCGTTCAGATCGAGCATCCGCGAGAGCAACAGCGGTCCCATCTCGGTGATGGTGGCGCGCACCGGATGGCCCTGCTCGCCGAACACGTCCCAGAATACGGTCGAGAACTGATCCGGCTGGAAGGTCAGGCCCATCTCCTTGGCGCGCTTCAGGATAAAGTCCTTAGCCTCGCCGACTTCGGAGATACCGGAAAGATCGCCCTTGATGTCGGCTGCGAAAACCGGAACGCCGGCGCGCGCAAATCCTTCAGCCATGACCTGTAGCGTGACGGTCTTGCCGGTTCCGGTCGCACCGGTCACAAGGCCGTGGCGGTTGGCCAGTGCAAGCGTCAGCCAGGCTGTTTCCTCGCCCTTGCCGATAAAGATTTTCTCATCGGTATCGGCCAACTTGGTGTCGGACGTCGCCATCGCTTCGCCTCTTAACGCGATTTTAAATCGGCTCGATCCATTCGAACCGATGACATCATATTGCATCTTGCAGGTCGATTGAAACCATCGGCGCGCACTGATGTATATTGTCGCTGCACCAGTTCCTCATACTTTATTCCCGGCCAAGATTCCGGGCCAAGTGACGAAAGGCATTGCGCATTGCGACAAGATGGTGTGAATCCGCCGCTCAATCTTGCAGAGGTGCAACACTCCCGACGCGATCGAAAAAGAAAACGAACTGAAATGCGCGGATCGCTTGTATTTCGTGACACAGGCGCTCAAGATAAATCTTCAAGAATGATCCGGCAAAAACCGGTTGAGGCGGGGCAATATGGACGAATTGGTTGGGCAGCTGGCCGCGAAGGCCGGCATCGACGGTGCTGTCGCTGAAAAAACCATCGGCATCGTTCTGGGTTTCCTCCGTAACGAGGGACCTTCCGACAAAGTTCAGGCTCTGATCGACCAAATCCCCGGCGCCGAAGCGGCAATCGCCGCCTCCAACAACAGCGGTGGTCTATCGCGGTTGATGGGTGGCGGTCTGATGGCTGTCGGCACCCGGCTGATGGCGCTTGGATTGAGCATGAGTGAGATTCAGAACGTCGCGCGTGAACTTTTCAGGTTCGGCCGCGACAAAATCGGAGCGGATCAAATGGGCGAGATCATCTCGGGGACGCCGGGCCTCAGCCAGTTTGCCTGAAGCATTCTCCCAAAACGCCATTGCACGTGCGCTCCCTTCTACCTGCATACGAGTATCATGACATACCCCCTCTCCGAGATCGAAGGCCTGTCCGCCTATTGCGCCACCAAACTGAAATCGCAGGGTATCCGCACGACCGACGCACTGCTTGAAGCCGCCCGCACCGTCAAGGGACGCAAGGCGCTCGCCGCCAAGACCGGGATCAGCGAACAACAATTGCTCGAATGGGCCAACATCTCCGACTACATGCGGATTCCCGGCATGGGCAAGGCGAAGGTCGGCCTGGTCCGCGCCGCCGGCGTCACCACCGTGCGCGAGCTCGCGCACCGCAACCCGTCGCGGCTCGCGCAGAGCATGAAGGACGCCAATGTGCGGCGTAAGCTCGTCCGCGTGATGCCGTCGGAGAAGTCGGTCGAGCTGCTGATCGAAGAGGCACGCAAGCTGCCTCCCAAGATCACCTATTAGCCTGTCTTAACGGCATTCGGCCGCCGGCCGCGTCACCCGCCATCGCCGCACCTTGACTTGCCGCTGCGGTCAGCGCAAAGCCACCGCATGATGGCGAGCAAGCCCATAGCATCGACGGTGACCGGCCCGGCCGTATCGGCGCTGCTGCCGGCGCTGTTGTCGCGGCCCTATCCGGCCGTGATGGGCATCCTGAACGTGACGCCGGACTCGTTCTCCGACGGCGGCCAGTTCGCCGCACCCGAAGAGGCGCTGGCGCAGGCCCGCAAGCTGGTCGCCGAGGGCGCCGATATCATCGACATTGGCGCGGAATCCACCCGTCCCTACGGCTCGCAGCCGGTCACCGCCGAGGCCGAGATGGCGCGGCTTAAACCGGTGCTGGCCGACGTGATCGCGCTTGGCGTGCCGGTCTCGATCGACAGCATGAAATCGGAGGTCGTGGCCTGGGCGCTCGACCAGGGCGCTGTCATCGCCAACGACGTCTGGGGCCTGCAGCGCGATGCCGGCATGGCGCCGCTGGTCGCCGCACGCGGCGTGCCCGTGATTATCATGCACAATCGCGAGCAGGCCGATCCGGCGATCGACATCATGCAGGACATCGCCGCCTTCTTCGAGCGCTCACTCGCGATCGCCGCAAGCGCCGGCATTTCGCCCGATCGGATCGTGCTCGATCCCGGCATCGGCTTCGGCAAGACCCCTGAGCAGAGCATGACCGCGCTGGCACGGCTCTCCGAGCTCGGCGCGTTCCGACTGCCGCTGCTGGTCGGAGCCTCGCGCAAGCGCTTCGTCAGCACGGTCGTGCCGTCGGAGCCGCAACAGCGGATCGGCGGCTCGATCGCGGCGCATCTGATCGCCGCGCAGAATGGCGCCCGCATCATCCGCGCGCATGACGTCGCCGAAACCGTTCAGGCGCTGCGCGTGGCCGCAGCAATCGAGGGACAACAATGACCGACACGATCTTCATCACCGGGATCGTCATCCATGCCCGTCATGGCGTGATGGAACATGAGACCGAAGTCGGGCAGCGCTTCGTCATCGATCTCGAGCTCTATACCGACCTCTCGGAATCCTCGCGCACCGATCGCCTCTCCGACACCGTCTCCTATTCCAACGTGGTGGCGACCGCGACATCGGCATTCAAGAACACCAACTACAAGCTGCTGGAGCGCGCCGCCGGTGCGGTGGCCGAGGACATCCTGGCGAGCTTCCCGCGCATCCGGGCGGTCAAAGTCACGGTGCACAAGCCGCACGCGCCGATCGCCGCGATCTTCGACGATGTCGGCGTGGTGCTGACCCGCTCGCGCCATCAACCGCCCCAGGGTTGAACGCAGATGGCTGACGTCCTGATCGCCCTCGGCGGCAATGTCGGCGACGTCCGCACCACGTTTCGCAAGGCGATCGCCAATATCTGCGGCATGACCCAGGCCGCGCTTATCGCACGCTCGTCGGATTATTCGACGCCGCCCTGGGGGGAGCAGCAGCAGCACAGCTTCATCAACGCCTGCATCGAGATCGAGACCAGTCTCGATCCGCACGCGCTGCTGTTCACGCTGCACAAGATCGAAGCCAAATTCGGCCGCGACCGTGCCAATGAGCAGCGCTGGGGGCCGCGCACCCTCGACCTCGACCTGATCGCCTATGACGACGTCACACTGAACAAGCCGGAACTGACGCTGCCGCACCCGCGTTTGTTCGAACGCGCCTTCGTCTTGGTGCCGCTCGCCGAGATCGTTCCTGACCGCGTCATCGCCGGGCGCCGCGTCGCCGATGCGCTGGCGAAGGTCTCTACAGACGGTATTTTCCGTCTAGCGGACCTCGATTAAAGCCAAACCACCGCAAACAACCGTTTGGCTTGGCCGCCCGCCCGTGGCAATTTCCGGCCAAATCAAGGGGCCCCGCGCGGGGCCGGTGAAGGACGATTTGGGCGGATGACGACCTCGACTGACGATTTGGCTCTGGCTTCGGATTTTCGACCTGCGACCTATGACGACTGGCGCAAGCTGGTCGACGGCGTGCTGAAGGGCGCCCCGTTCGAGAAGCTGGTCGGCAAGACCTATGACGGCCTGAAGATCGATCCGATCTACCGCCGCGCCGCCAATTCAAGCCCGCTTGCCGGCCGCGCCGCCGCTGCGCCCTGGCAGATCCTGCAGCGGGTCGATCATCCCGATGCCGCACAGGCCAATGCGCAAGCGCTGCAGGATCTCGAGAACGGGGCGACCGGCCTCGAATTCGAGTTCGCCGGCGGTCCCGGCGCGCGCGGCTTCGGTCTTGCCGACGCCAGCAAGAAGACGCTGGCGCGCGCCTGCGGCGGCGTCCATCTCGATGCCGGCATCATGATCGCGCTCAATCCGGTGATCGGCCGCGAGAACGCCGGCGAGACCTTTGCCGACATGGTCGAGGCCCGCAAGCTCGACCCGGCCAAGCTCGATCTGCATTTCAATTACCAGGCACTCAGCACGATTGCCGTGCGCGGTGCTGCGACAGCCGGCTGGGCCGACTACGCAAAGCCGTTCGGCCAGATGGTCAACGGCCTGATCAAGCGCGGCTTCAAGGGGCCGTTCGTGCTGGCCGACGGCCGGCCGGTCCATGATGCCGGCGGCTCCGAGGTGCAGGAACTCACGTTCACGCTCGCGCTTGGCCTCGCCTATCTGCGCATGCTGGAAGACGCCGGCATCGAGCTCGACGCGGCGCGCGCGGCGATCTCGTTCCGCCTCAGCGCCGACGCCGACCAGTTCCTGACCATGGCGAAATTTCGCGCGCTGCGGCTGCTGTGGGCACGTGTCGAGCAAGCCTGCGGACTTGCGCCGAAGCCGATCGTCGTCAACGCGCAAACCGCCTGGCGGATGCTGACCCAGCGCGATCCCAATGTGAACATGCTGCGCGCGACGATCGCGACCTTTGCGGCCGGGCTCGGCGGCGCCAATGCGATCACGGTGCTGCCGCACACGCTGGCGCTCGGCCTGCCTGATGACTTCGCCCGGCGCGTGGCGCGCAACACGCAACTCGTGCTGCTCGATGAGTCCAACCTCGCCAAGGTCTCCGATCCCGCGGCCGGCGCCGGCGGCATCGAGACGCTGACCTCGCAGCTCTGCGAGGCGGCGTGGACGCTGTTCCAGGAGATCGAGAAGGCCGGCGGCATCTTCGCCGCACTCGAGCAGGGACTGCTGCAAAACAAGGTCACCGCGACGCGATTGCTGCGCGAGACCAATGTGGCGAAGCGCCGCGACGTGCTGACCGGCGCCAGCGAATTTCCGGATCTGCGCGAGGCCGCCCCCGCGGTGCTGGATGTGAAACCATCAGCGCCGGCGTCCCTCGCCGGCGCCAAGGTGAAGTTCGACGCCCTCGCGCCGATGCGGCTTGCCGAACCGTTCGAGGCGCTGCGCGACAAGTCGGATGCCGCGCTGAAGGCGCATGGCGCACGGCCGAAGATATTCCTGGCCAATCTCGGCACCGCCGCGGACTTCACGGCCCGCGCGACCTTCGCCAAGAGTTTCTTCGAAACCGGCGGGATCGAGGCTATCGACAGCGAGGGTTTTGCCGACGCGGCGGCGCTGGCCGCGGCCTACAAGGCCTCGGGCGCCACGCTGGCGTGCATTTGTTCCTCGGATAAGGTCTATGCCGCCAGCGCCGTTGAGGCCGCCAGGGCCCTTCAAGGCGCCGGTGCAAGGCATATCTATCTGGCAGGGCGGCCCGGCGACCAGGAAGCGGCGCTGCGGGCGGCCGGCATCGGCGAGTTCGTCTTCGCCGGCGGTGATGCGCTGGCGACATTGCGCGACGCCTATCGGCGGATGGAGCAGACATGAGCGCAGAGGCACCATCGACACCCGTTCTGACCGGCGGCTGCCAGTGCGGCGCCGTCCGATTTGCCGTCTCGGCGGCACCGACCCGGATCAGCATCTGCCACTGCCGGATGTGCCAGAAAGCGTCCGGGGCGCCATTTGCCTCTTTCGCCGACATCGATCGCAACGACTTCAGATGGACCCGCGGCAAGCCCGCCGCGTTCAGATCCTCCTCGATCGCCGAGCGCGACTTCTGCGCCGCCTGCGGAACGCCCCTGAGCTTCCGCCGCATCGACGGGCCCCGCATCGAGATCATGACCGGCGCCTTCGACCGGCCCGACCGGGTGATACCGACGCAACAATTCGGAACCGAGTCCCGCCACGGCTGGGTGGTCGGCATCGCCAACCTGCCGAGCCAGACCACGATGCAGAATTACGGACCGGACAAGATGGCGACCATCGTCAGCCATCAGCATCCGGACCACGATTGAGTTAGAAGCTACAGCGATTGATCGAACGCAATCGCCAGTTTGAGGAAGCCCAGGGATGACCCGCATTCCCAATTTCGCCGATGTCGCCTTCCAGCCCGTGGCCAGTACGGCCCCGGCTGCGAGCGCCGAGCCGTGGCTGACGCCCGAGGGCATCCCGGTGAAATCCGTCTACGGCGAGGCCGATCTCGAAGGCATCGACTTCCTCGAGACCTGGCCGGGCATCGCGCCCTATCTGCGCGGCCCCTACCCGACCATGTATGTCAACCAGCCCTGGACCATCCGGCAATATGCCGGCTTCTCCACGGCAGAGGACTCCAACGCGTTCTATCGCCGTAACCTCGCGGCCGGACAGAAGGGCCTGTCGGTCGCCTTCGACCTCGCCACCCATCGCGGCTATGACTCGGATCATCCGCGCGTCTCCGGCGACGTCGGCATGGCCGGCGTTGCGATCGATTCCATCTACGACATGCGCACGCTGTTCGCCGGCATCCCGCTCGACCAGATGAGCGTGTCGATGACCATGAACGGCGCGGTGCTGCCGATCCTCGCGCTGTTCGTCGCGGCTGCCGAGGAACAGGGCGTGCCGCCGGAGAAACTGTCGGGCACCATTCAGAACGACATTCTGAAAGAGTTCATGGTGCGCAACACCTACATCTATCCACCTAGCCCCTCGATGCGGATCATCTCCGACATCTTCGCCTACACCTCGCAGCGGATGCCGAAATACAATTCCATTTCCATTTCCGGCTACCACATGCAGGAAGCCGGCGCGACGCAGGACCTCGAGCTCGCCTATACCTTGGCCGACGGCGTCGAATATCTGCGCGCCGGGCTTGCCGCGGGCCTCGACGTCGATCGTTTTGCCCCCCGCCTCTCTTTCTTCTGGGCGATCGGCATGAACTTCTTCATGGAAGTCGCCAAGATGCGCGCCGCGCGGCTGTTATGGGCCAAGCTGCTCCGGCAGTTCAACCCGAAGGATCCGCGCTCGCTGTCGCTGCGCACCCATTGTCAGACCTCGGGCTGGTCGCTGACCGCGCAGGACGTCTTCAACAACGTGATGCGCACCACGATCGAGGCGATGGCGGCAACCCAAGGCCACACCCAGTCGCTGCACACCAACGCGCTCGACGAGGCCCTGGCGCTGCCGACCGACTTCTCCGCGCGCATCGCCCGCAACACCCAGCTGTTCCTGCAGCAGGAGAGCGGCACCAACCGCATCATCGATCCCTGGGGCGGCTCCTATTATGTCGAGCGGCTGACCCGCGATCTCGCGCAGAAGGCCTGGGGGCACATCCAGGAGGTCGAGGCACTCGGCGGCATGGCCAAGGCGATCGAGGCCGGCGTGCCGAAGCTCAGGATCGAGGAAGCCTCCGCCAAGACCCAGGCGCGGATCGATGCCGGCCGCCAGGCGGTGATCGGCGTCAACAAGTTCAAGCCCGAGAACGAGAAGCCGATCGACGTCTTGAAGGTGGAGAACTCCACCGTGCGTCGGCTGCAGATCGACAAGCTGGCGCGGCTCAAGAAGGAGCGCAACCAGAAGGACGTCGATGCGGCGCTCGCCGCGCTTACCCGCTCGGCGGGCGAAGGCAACGGCAATTTGCTGGCGCTGGCGATCGACGCCGCTCGCGCCAAAGCCACCGTCGGCGAAATTTCGGACGCCATGGAAAAGGTGTTCGGCCGCCACCGCGCCGAGATCAAGTCCATCACCGGCGTCTACAAGCGAGAGGCAGCGGCGATGTCCAACAAGGTCGAAAAAGTGCAGGCCCTGATCGATGCGTTCGAGGAGGCCGAAGGCCGCCGCCCGCGCATCCTGGTGGCGAAAATCGGCCAGGACGGCCATGACCGCGGCCAGAAGGTGATCGCATCGGCGTTCGCCGATGTCGGCTTCGACGTCGATATCGGACCGCTGTTCGCAACCGCCGACGAAGCTGCGCGGCAAGCGGTCGAGAACGACGTCCACATTCTCGGCGTCTCCTCGCTCGCCGCGGCACATCTCACCGCGGTGCCCGAACTGAAGGCCGCGCTGAAGAAACACGGCCGCGACGACATCATGATCATCATCGGCGGCGTGGTGCCGCCGCAGGATTACGACGCGCTGTATGCCGCCGGCGCCGAGGCGATCTTCCCGCCCGGCACGGTGATCTCGGATGCCGCCGAGGAGCTGATCCACAAGCTCAACGCCCGGCTCGGCCATAGCGCTGCAGCGGAGTAACGCTGCCGCGCTTGCCCCCTGCCACCTGGAGTTTTTCATGCGCGCCGATCGCTTGATGACGCCTGCCCGCATCATGGCTTTTACCGGCCTGCTGGCCTGCCTCTGCCTGCCCGCCATCGCCGCCGATCCGAAGCCCGACGCGTCGATCAAGAATGCGAGCATCGAGGCGAGCGTCTATCTCGACGACAGGATCAAGGCAGATAGTGCGCTGGCGGCCGATTGCCTCGCCGAAGGCAAGACGTGGATCGACAAGAATGCCGCCGGTACTCGTTCGAACGCAAATACTCGGAGCGCTCCGTCGTCGACGGCCGCTATGTGAGCGTGCTGCGCGATGACTACATGGACACCCACGGCGCGCATCCGAACTCCGACGTCAACACCATCCTGTGGGACACCACCGCGAAGAAGCGCATCAGCATCCGCCCGTTCTTCACCGAGACCGCAGACAACGGCCCAACCCTGACGGCGATGCGCAAGGCGGTCATCGCCGCGCTCAACGCCGAGAAGAAGCGGCGCGATGCCGGCGAGACCGCAACCGCCGAGTGGTACAAGGAGATGAAGCCGACCCTGCTCAAGATCGGCGCCGTGACGCTGGCGCCGTCGACCGAAGCGGGCAAGAGCTCCGGCCTCACCTTCCACTACCCGCCCTATGCCGTCGGCCCCTACGCCGAGGGCCAATACGTGATCTTCGTGCCGTGGGAGACGCTGAAACCCTATCTGACACCGGAAGGCGCAAAGATCTTCGCCGGCGCACGGCCGAAGGGCGATGCGGACGAGCAGCAATAGTTCGTAGCCCGCATGAGCTGAAGCGATATGCGGGGCCGGTTTCCCCTGACATCGCGGAGCCTGTCATCGGGCGCGCGTTCGCGCGACCCGTTGGCTCACCCGGGCTACGGGTGTCTGCACGATTTCTGGATAATGGAAGAATGCCGCTGAGTTGCCCGACGTGTCAAGTAGCCTTGTCGCACGTGCCTTGTCGAGCGCCGGCGGCCGCCGGCACCTTTGCATGGGGTTGTTTTCGACATTTTGGCAGTGCGCCCCTGCGACGTGCCGATCCGCGTTCCCCTCGCCTGCCATGGCCAGCCGTTGTAAACCAACACCATGACCTCACCGAAGCCTGCCGCTCCCGACATCCGCGCCCTCGCCAAGGACCTCCGTGCCGGCCACCGTGCCGCGCTGGCGCGGGCGATCACGCTGGTCGAGAGCCGGCGCAGCGACCACCAGGCGGCGGCGCGCGAGCTGGTGCAGGCGCTATTGCCCGACACCGGCAAGGCGGTGCGGGTCGGCATCACCGGCTCGCCCGGCGTCGGCAAATCGACCACCATCGATGCGCTCGGCATGTTCCTGATCGAGCGCGGCCACAAGGTCGCGGTGCTGGCGGTCGATCCCTCCTCGGCGCGCACCGGCGGCTCGATCCTCGGCGATAAGACCCGGATGGCGCGGCTCGCCGTCTCCGACCAGGCCTTTATCCGTCCCTCGCCCTCCTCGGGTACGCTCGGCGGTGTCGCGGCGAAGACCCGCGAGGCGATGCTGCTGTGCGAGGCGGCCGGCTTCGACGTCGTGCTGGTCGAGACCGTCGGCATCGGCCAGTCCGAGACCGCGGTCTGCGATATGACCGATTTCTTCCTGGCGCTGATGCTGCCGGGTGCCGGGGATGAATTGCAGGGCATCAAGAAGGGCCTTGTCGAGCTCGCCGACATGATCGCGATCAACAAGGCCGACGGCGACAACCTCAAGCGCGCCAACCTCGCCGCCGCCGACTATCGCAGCGCGCTGCACATCCTGGCGCCGCGCTCCGAGCATTGGCATCCGCCGGTGGAGACCTATTCCGCGCTGACCGGCGCCGGGCTCGACCGGCTCTGGCAGAAGATCCTCGACCACCGTACCGCGATGAACGCCTCGGGCGAGTTCGCCGGCCGCCGCCGGGAGCAGCAGGTGAAGTGGATGTGGTCGATGCTGGAGAGCCGGATGATGGCGCGGCTGCGCTCGGATGCCGCGATCCGCGCCAAAGTGAAGAAGATGGAGGCCGAGGTCGCCGGCGGCCGCATCTCGCCCGCGGTCGCGGCCGAACAGATCGCGGAGATGCTGCATTGAGCGGCAGGCTGCGCATCCTCGTCACCGGCTTCGGGCCGTTTCCGGGTGCGCCGTTCAACCCGACCATGCCGTTGGTGAAGCGGCTGACCGCCCTGCGCCGCCCGGCCTTCGACGACGTCGCGCTGTCGAGCCACATCTTCGACGTCACCTACGCGGCCGTCGATCGCGAATTGCCGGAGCTGATCGCAGAACACCGCCCGCAGGCGCTCTTGATGTTCGGCCTCGCCGGCCGCACCGACTATCTGCGGATCGAAAGCCGTGCCCGCAACGCGGTGACCACGCGCTTCCCCGACGCCGGCCGCCAGCATGCACGCAAGGGATCGATTGAGGGCGGCGCCGATGCGCGCATGTTCGGGCCTCATACTGAAAAATTACTGCGCGCCGCGCTGGCGACCGGGATCGACGCGCGAGCCTCGCGCGACGCCGGCAGCTATCTCTGCAACTATCTGAGCTGGCGCGCGATCGAGGCCGTCAACGGCGACAATGACTTGCGCCTCGCGCAATTCGTCCACGTCCCGCCGCTCGCCCATGACGGCACGGCTGCACCCGGCAAATCATCGATCACGCTGGAAGCGCTCGTCGATGCCGGCGAGGCCATGCTGATGGAGCTGGTGAAACTGACCCGGCAGGCCTCGCGCGCGTGAGCGCGCGGATCGGGCGGTGTAAGTACACGTCCCTAGTTGGCATCCTCCAACTCACGCGTGCGCAAGCTGCGCATCATTTCAATGAACTCAGGCTCCGCAGGATCGATCTTGCGGAATCTGTAAGGCTCGAACCCAATCATCGGAGGAGGTAGCGCGACGCCCGCTAGCCCGACGGTCAGACTCCCCGTCCAGGTCGTCCCGATGAAATTGACACGGTAGATGCGCCCCTTGTGCAGCAGATGATGGATGGGCACTACCGGCCCAATGGCTCCTTTCTTCGGGCCATTGTCGATGCAGACAACCAGGTCTCCTACGTCAAACACCGGTCTCTCCTCTCAAGCCAGCGGGCGAGCAATATTCCAGACGCGTCAACCGTAGACCCCAGCAAAGACTAAAATTGGATCGAATGACGAGGTCTGCAACGGGTTGAATTCAGTGTCGTCCCGGCGAACGCCGGGACCCATAACCACGAAAGATCATCGTCGCTGCGATGATGAGTCGCGTTCACAACACAAGCCGCGGCGTATGGGTCCCGGTCTTCGCCGGGGCGGCCTGGGAAGGAGTCGTGGGCCCGCATTCTCCCCGGTGTCAGGCCCGCGAAGGCGGGCATCCAGTACGCCGCGGCCTCTCGATTCAAGCACCGGCGGCTCTGGAATTCTGGATTACCCGCATGCGCGGGTGACGACACCGAGGAACGACTGTTTGACAACGTGAATCGGTTGCACCCGCGATTAACCCTACCGCCAACAATCGCCGCGCTGCCTCGGCGTGTTCACCATGCCGCGCCGCCTTTCGCGCTACCACTCGACCCGCGAACGTCACCGCTCGCGAATGTTGCGAGGGCCTTGCCCATGGACGTCAACCGCCGCCATCTGATCGGAGTAACCGCCGCCGGCGCAGCCGGCGCGCTTGCGATGTCGCCGGACGCCGCGCGTGCCGCCGCGCCATCGACCGGCTCGCTCGGCCGCGACGTCACGCAATATGGCGTGCACCCCGGCAGCCCGGACGACCAGACCCGCAATCTGCAGCGCGCGATCGACGACGCCGCGCGGGCGCAGGTGCCGCTGGCGTTCCCGCCCGGCGTCTACCGCACCGGCCTGTTGCGGCTTGCGCCCGGCAGCCAGCTAATCGGCGTGCGCGGCGCCAGCCGGCTGGTGTTCAACGGCGGCGCCTCGCTACTGGAGGGCGAAGGCGCCGGCGGCGTCGTCCTGATGGGCCTCAGCTTCGACGGCGGCAACGTCCCGCTGCCGAACCGGCGCGGCCTCGTGCACTGCCTGTCCGGCCGCGACATCCGCATCACCGATTGCCGGTTCACCGGCAGCGGCGGCAACGGCATCTGGTTCGAGCAGATGTCGGGCGACGTCAGCAACAACGTCTTCACCGACATCGCGACCACGGCGCTGGTGTCGTTCGACGCGCTCGGCCTGATGGTGTCGCGCAACACCATCAAGGGCACCAACGACAACGGCATCGAGATCCTGCGCACCGCGATCGGCGACGACGGCTCGATCGTCGCAGACAACCGCATCGAGGACATCAAGGCCGGCCCCGGCGGCTCCGGGCAGTACGGCAACGCCATCAACGCCTTCCGCGCCGGCAACGTGATCGTGCGCGGCAACCGCATCAAGAACTGCGATTTCTCGGCGGTGCGCGGCAATTCGGCCTCCAACATCCACATCACCGACAACAGCGTCAGCAATGTCCGCGAGGTCGCGCTCTATTCGGAGTTCTCGTTCGAGGCCGCGGTCATCGCCAACAACACCGTCGACGGCGCCGCGATCGGCGTCTCCGTGTGCAATTTCAACGAGGGCGGCCGCATCGCGGTGGTCCAGGGCAACATCATCCGCAACCTGCTGCCGAAGCGCCCTGCAGGCACCGACCCGAACGACGGCGCCGGCATCGGCATCTATGTCGAGGCCGACAGCACCGTGACCGGCAATGTGATCGAGAACGCGCCGACCTTCGGCATCGTCGCCGGCTGGGGCAAGTACCTGCGCGACGTCGCGATATCAGGCAACGTAGTCCGCAACGCCTTCGTCGGCATCGGCGTCTCGGTGGTGCCGGGCGCCGGCACCGCGCTGATCAACAACAACATGATCTCGGAACCCCCCCGCGGCGCGGTGGTCGGGCTCGACCATGCACGCCCGATCACGCCGGATCTGTCGGCAGGCGGCGCCCAGCAATATGCGCAGCTCGTGGTCGGCGCGAACGCGGTGCGGCGCTAGATCCGGAAAAGGGCGAAGCGGTTTTTCCTCGCGACAAGCACGGAGATCATGCTCAAAAAATAAGCGAGAGCGGTCGCCTACAGCGCGTTGCGCAGCAGCGGATAGCGCCGCTGGATGGTGTCGAGATCGAGCACCGGCGGCGGCGCAGCCGGAGCGGGCATTTCCAGCGGCGGCGCGTCGGCGACCGTGGGCGGCTGCTCCAGCACCTCGGCCGCCGTTTCCAGCGCGGCCGCGACCGCTTTCATCGCCGCCTCGGCCAAGACCGAGGCCTCCGGCCGGCGCTCGAGCGGCGGCGAGATGTGGGGCGGCGGCAGTTTCGACCTGCCGCGGCCGAGCCAGGACAGATCGATCGGCGAATTGTCGAGCGAGGCTTCGCGGGTCAGCAATTCGCGCCAGATGTCGACCGCGGCGCGGGCTTCCCTGATGTTCTCGAGAAAGGCCTGCTCGCTGTGATAGCGCCGCCAGCGCCCGGTATCGAACAGTTCGGTAAGGTGCTCCAGCCTTTGCTCGGCGAGGTTGCACCAGCGTGCAACGATCTCCTGGCCTCTGGCCACGTCGGTCCGATGTGTCATTCAAATTGCCCGCAGGAAAAGAAACGGACGCAGACGCAACCGAACGAACCGAACCGAATCAACTGGACGCGACGCCGATATTCTGTGGAAAAGGTAAATAAAGTCTAACTAAATTCTTAGTCGCAAACGGGCGATCGAAGAAGTCCGCTCTACTACGGAGTTTCTCGCTCGAACTGCCTCAAGTCATCGACTTGCCGTGGTGGCGATGCGCACCGCTCCTGGGGCGGAATGATCCACAGCAAACCGTCGCAGCCGTCGCGCGTTTGCCCATCCCGTTGCGATCGGTCGGCGCCATCGCGCCGCGCACCGTCGAGTCCGTCACACAAGGGACCCCCAAAATGAAAGACCCGTCCGGGGGGACAACCGGACGGGTCAAAGCCATATGGGCGCTTGGGGTGGATGGGCGCTCGCGCCTGATATAGCCGGGGAGGGATAAACCGCTCCCACACACATAAGTCGTGAGAGGAAGGCGGACGTTCAAATCGCCGGCGATTTTTTTAACCTTCTCGCGCCGCGGTTCCATCGCACCGTTGCCGGCGTTCGGCGTCGAAAATCACTGCGCAGCACGGCGATTTGCAGCGGAATCCTCCGATGCGATCGACGGCGCGGGTTCATTCGACGTGCGGCTCACGGAAGTGTTATTGCCGTCGGCCTGCTGTGCAGGCTGCGACGGTTTGTCCGCGGCAGAGGCAACGGGAGCACTGGTGGCCGCCATCACCGCGGCAAGCGCATCCGCTTCCCCCGCACCGAACAGATCGTCACGTCCAGGTGTCCCGAGATCGCGCGCCGTGCTGGCCAGGACCCGTCGCACCTCGGCGGGCTTCAATGCCGGATTGCGTTCCAGCACCAAGGCCGCGATGCCGCTGACGAACGCGGCCGAAAACGAGGTGCCCGACATCAGCTGGTATTTGCCATCGGGCACCGGCGCGAGGAGGTCGGCGCCCGGGGCCGCCAGCGCGATATGGCTGCCGCGGTTCGAGGCCGCCATCAGCCGGTCGCCGGCATCGGTGCCACTCACCGCGATCACATCGGGATGGGCGGCCGGATACAGCGGCGGCGATGTCGGACCGGCATTGCCGGCCGCGGCGACCAGCACGACGTCCCGTGCCGCGGCGGCTGCCACGGCGCGTCCGACAAGTGCGTCCTGCGGTCCGGCGAAGCTCATGTTCACGATCTGCGCGCCATGCGCCACCGCGTAGTCGAGGCTCCTGAGGATCACATAGGAAGTGCTCCCGGCGCCGCCCGCGACCGCACCGAAGGCGCGGATCGCCAGGATCCGCACTTCCGGCGCGCTCCCCGTGAGCCTGACACGCGCCGCAATCGCGCCGGCAATGGCGGTGCCGTGGGCGTTTGGAGCATCCTTGCTGCCGAGCGCATCGAACGTATCGGCGACCGTGTTCGCCAATTCCGGATGGGCGGCGTCGACGCCGGAGTCGATCACGGCAATGGTGACATTCATCCCGCGCGCCAGCTTGTGAGCCGCGGGCAGATGCAGCTGTGTCTGGGCATATTGCGCCGGATCGCTGCCGCCCGACGCCTTCTGGTCCTGCAGCGCGTAACGGTAGTTGGGCTGTACGGAGCGGACGCCGGCATCGCTTGCGAGCTCGCGGCTCGCCGTTTCGGCCGAACGATTGCCCAGGATGCGGAACAGGCCGATCGTCGCACCCAGCAGCGCGACATTCTGCGAGGCGATCCGCCTCAACCCATGACGGCGTGCGAGTGCATCTGCTTCCGCCTCCGTCAATGCACCGTCGATTTCAGCCACGAGCTCATTTGGCACGGTTCACACGCTCGACGCATCCTGTGCACGCAAACTGCCGCCACCGCCGGCCCTGCCCTTCCGCGTTGCGCCCTTGCCGCCGTTGCCGGCGACCGGCCGGTCGGAACATTGGCCTCGATCGCCGTCATCGCAATTAGCGGAGAGACGGGGCGCGGGGCGCACAGGGGGCGGCACGCGCGGTCGCGGCCCATCGTCGGTCCACGACGTGGCCGGGCCACGGTCCACCGATAGCGGCGGCATGCGGCCAACTGGGCCGCCGAACCCGCCGGCGGGATTGCCACCAAGCTTTCCGATGCCGGGATTGGCCCGCAACCCGGGCGAGACCTGTGGCGCGCCGCCACCGGTCGGCGATCGCATGAAATTCTGGGCGGAGGCGGAGCCGGCAACACAGACCAGCAACAATGCTGTGGCTGCGGCGATCGCGTGGTTCGTCGATCTGGTCCGGCCGTTGGCGGCCATGGTGACCTCAACTCGGCGCAGAACCGTCAGCCGCCGATTACGGCGTTTCGACCGCGAGGCTGACGATCTTCTCCTTCTGCAAACGCGCAATCAGCGCAGCGACGCTGCTCTTGTCCATTGCGCGGAACTGCAGCCGGAACATCCCGCCCTTCCCGTCGAGGATCGAGGCCTGGTAATTGTCGAGCAGCGACGTGATGTCGGCGACCCTGGCATCGGGTGTGAAGCGCACCAGTAGCCGGGTCGGCGTCGCCGCCACGCTGGCGCCAAGGTCGCGCGTGATCGGCGCACTGGGCGCGACCGGCGCACTGCGCTCGGCGACATCGAGCGACGCCGTCTGGAACAAGGCCGGCTGGCTGCGCATCAGCACCGCGCCGATCACACCCGCCTGCAACAACACCACGACCGCACCGAGGCCGGACGACCACGCCAGCGTCCGCGGCGACAATTTCGAAAAGAACTCCGAGACAGAGGCCGACATGCGCGCGCCCATCGACGGCTTGTGCTCCGGCTCGGCATCGATCGCGGCGAACAGCTTCTGCATCGCGCGCGCCGAGGGCGCACCGAGGCTCTCGTTGAGGCCGATGGTCTCGGCATATTCCTCGCGAATGACGGCATATTGCCGAGCGAGCTCCGGATCGCTCGCAAGCGCGTCCTCGACGCGGCGCGTGTCACGCGCGTTCAGCGTGCCGGCCGCGTGCCAGGGCAGCAGCATCTCGATATCGTCAGGCTCTTGCACCTTTGTTCTCGCAGCCATCATGGCCAACCTCGCTCGACACCGGCTGCCTTCAGCAACTCGGCAAGTTTCTTGCGCGCATAGAACAGGCGCGTCTTCACGGTATTCTCCGGAATCCCCACGATCTCAGCGACGTCTTCCACGGATTTCTCGTGATAGTAGACAAGATCGACAATTTCCCGATGTTCCGCCGATAGTCCCGTCAGGCACCTACGCAGCGTGTCACCGGTGTCCTTCTTCTGCACCACCGTTTCCGGATCGTCGGACGTGTCCTCGATCGCGTTCGCGGCCTCATCGTCCAGCTCGGCGTCCTTCCTTCGCCGCAGCGAAGACAACGCCTTGAACCGGGTAATCGCCAGAAGCCAGGTCGAAACGGCGGATCGTCCCTCAAACTTGCCCGCCTGACGCCACACGTCCAGGAAGACCTCGCTGATGAGATCTTCCGCCACCTGTTCGTCCCGCACGAGCCGAAGCCCGAAGCGGTACACCCTGACATGGTGCCGCCCGTACAGCACCTGCATGGCAAGCCGGTCGCCTTGAGCGATCCGAGCGATCAGAACGTCGTCTGAAGCCGCCTGTGTCGCGCTCAATGCCCGTCTCGCAAAGTTGGTCTGAAGGGGGCGGTGCGTGGTTCGACGCGAGAGCCAAGATTCTTCACATTACGGCAATGTCCGCACTGCATGTGTGATCTATGCCACAGTCGGCGCTTCCAATGAGAAAAAATCAGCCGAGACTCGATAAACGGTATCATAATAGTGGAAACTCTCGCGGACAGGCACCATCCGGCGCGACCATACCAAGGCTTTATCGGCACGCCAGCACCGTCACGAAGTCCGCCACAGCGCAGGCTTGCCGCACATCGCTCCCGTCTCGCCTCTGCGAACGGATTCCCCTTACGAAACAAGGGCGATGACCGGGCTACACCGGGGTAGATTCGGTTCCAAAAGATACCAAACCTAAAGGCTTTCCCACGTAGATTTTCGCCGGACTTCACCAATGGCGAGACCATGGGCAGCGCTGCGTCGTCACTTCCCAGTCCGATCGCGGGCGCATCGGAAAGCGGCCGTCCCAGGCTGACGGCCGAGCGCCTGGCGCGCCGGGCCAAGCAGCGCCGCCAGATCCAGTCGATGATCGCGGCCTGCTTCGTGCTCGACGCCGTCGTGCTGCTGATCTACGCGCATGGCGGCACCACGTCGGCTTGGGTGGCGGCCGCCTACGCGCTGACCGGTCTGTCTTTGGTCGCCGTCTATGTGGTGCTCTCCGAGCGCGGCTTTCACGAGCGCTTCCGCGACCACTATCTGGTCGCGCCGCAATCGGCGATCAACATGGTGAACCTGCTGGTGTTCACCTACATCGCGCCGGAAGTCGGCGTGCTGTTTCTCTGCAACCTGTTCGTGGTGTTCGGCTTCGGCGCGCTGCGCACCTCGGCGCGGCAGACTGCGATCGTCTGGACCGTCATGGTGCTGGGCCTCGCCGCGCTGTTCCTCGGCACCGACAAGGCGATCGGGATGCCGACCGCGACCCGGATCGATCGCCTCGCCACCATGCTGGTGTTCGCGCTGACGATCGGGCGCTGCATGTGCCTCGGCATCTTCTCCAGTTCGATGCAGCAATCGCTGTACCAGAGCAGGCTGAAGCTGAAGGAAGCCTACCGGCGCATCGAGGAGCTCGCGGAGCTCGATGAACTGACCGGCGCCTCCAATCGCCGCAGCATCATGCGCACGCTCGAAGAGGAGATCGCGCGCTGCGCGCGCAACGGCAGCTCCTGCGCGGTCGCGCTGATCGACCTCGACCATTTCAAGCGCATCAACGACGTCTACGGCCATCCGATCGGCGACGAGGCGCTGCGCACCTTCGCCATCGGCATGTTCGCCAACCTCCGCAGCGTCGATCGCTTCGGCCGTTACGGCGGCGAGGAATTTTTGCTGGTGCTGCCCGACCTGTCGCAGGATCAGGCGATGCGCGCGCTCGAGCGGCTGCGCGCGATCATCGCCAATCTCGACTGGAGCGCATTCTCGCCCGGCATGCGGGTGACGATCTCCGCGGGCGTCACGACGCTCAAGCCGCGCGAAAACTCCGATACGTTGCTCGCCCGCGCCGATGGCGCGCTTTACGCAGCCAAGGCCAGGGGACGCAACCGCATCGCCAGCGGCTGAAATCCTTTTCCTCTTCGGCGCCGGAGAAGCCGTCGCCGCCGCTCCAGGACAGAGTCATGAGTTTGAAGCCCGAGACCGCTCCCGAAAGTCTGCTCGATGAGCTGCAGACGACGCTCGCACACGGCACCGTCGCACGCCGCGTCGAGACGCTGCGCCGCGTGACCGACCTCTTCATCAACGGCTCGGTGAACTATTCCAACGAGCAAATCGTGCTGTTCGACGATGTTTTCCAATGCCTGCTCGAGCACATCGAAAACTCGGCCAAGGCGCTGCTCGCCGACCGCCTCGCCCCGATCGATACCGCACCGCCGCAGACCATCCGCACCCTTGCCTTCGACGACCTGATCGAGGTGGCGGGCCCCGTGCTGACGCTGTCGCCGCGGCTCGACGACGACACCCTGATCGAAACGGCGCGCAGCAAGAGCCAGGCGCATCTGCTCGCGATCTCGAACCGCAAGACGCTGAGCGGCGCCGTCACCGACGTGCTGGTGCTGCGCGGCAATGACGAGGTGATCCAGAGCGCGGTCAACAATCCCGGCGCGGAATTCACCGAGCGCGGCTTCACCCGCCTGGTCAGCCGCGCCGAGGGCGACGACAACCTGTCGACCTGCGTCGGCCTGCGCCCGAACATCCCGCGGCATCTCTATCTCAAGCTGGTCGCCAAGGCCTCGGACGCGGTCAGGCAGCGGCTTGAGGCTGCCAATCCGCAGCAGGCCAAGGAGATTCCGATCGCGGTGAAGGAAGCGACGCGGCGCGCGCGCTCGGCGCCGGCCGCCGTGACGCCGAACACCACGATCGCGCATGCCTTGGTCAAGTCGCTCTACCAGGATGGCCGGCTCGACGAATTCCAGCTCGCAGCCTTCGCCGAGGCCGGCAAGTTCGACGAGACCAATGCCTCGCTCGCCGCGCTCGCCAACGTCTCGGTCAGCGTCGCCGAGAACATGATGATCGAAACCCGCGCCGAGGGTGTCATGATCCTGGCCAAGGTCTCGGGCCTGTCATGGTCGACGGTGCGGGCGATCATCAACCTGCGCGACGACATCTCGGGCGGCGAGCCGACCGATCTGCAGGCCTGCAAGGACACCTATGAGCGGCTGCGGCCGTCGACCGCGCAGCAGGTGCTGCGCTTCCATCGCATGCAGCAGTCCGCGCCAGCGGCCTAGTAGCGTAGCGCCCGGTTTCCCATCAGTGCGCCGACGCTCGCAACGATCGCGGTCGCCAGCGTGTACCAGGTGGCGACGAACAGCGGCGAGTCATCCGTGCAGTGCGACGCGTAGACGGTTGCCGCGAGCCCCGCCGAGAGCAGGCCGGCTATCGCACCCGCGACCGCCGGCCGCGCCGGCGCGCCCTGCCGCAGCCCGTACAGCGCGCCGACCAGCAGCGGCAGCGACATCGCGGGGATCGCGGTCATGCAGGCCATCGAATTCTTGCCGATCAGCCGCGTCATCATCGGCGTCCGCTGCGGCATCATCATCTCGCCGCTGATGGCGGCGACGAGGATGCCGGCGGGAATCAGCAGCCACCAGCCGAAGCCGCGCAGCGAAGCCTCCGGGCGCGACAGATGCAGGCTGACCGCGATCGCCGAGGCGGCAAGCGCCAGCGTCACGGCGAATTTCAGGTCGAAGAACGGATTGTGCATCGCGATCATCACGTCGGGCCGCACGCCGAGTTCGGCGAAGAAGATCAGGAGCGAGACCGGCGCCGCCGCCAGTAGCGCCAGCATCAGCGCAAGACCGATCGGACGCGCGCGATAGGCATTGTCGGCGGCCAGGGTTCGAATGAGTTGATCGGTGTCCATGCTCATCGATCCCGTAATTTCGCAGTGAGGCTCGCAAGCCCGCGATGCAGCGCGACTCGCACCGCGCCCTCGGTCATCGAGAATTTCGCCGCGGTGTCCTTGATCGAGGCGCTGTCGACCGCAATCGATTGCAGCACCTCGCGCTGCCGCGCGGGCAAAGCCTGCAACTGGGCGCTCACCTCGCCCGGTGAGGCCGTCGGTTCCGGTGTTTCCCCGGGCAGCGTCTCGGCGAAATCATCGATGTTGACGAAGATCCGCTTGCCGCGGCGGCGCAGCGCGTCGATCAGCTTGTTGCGCGCGATCGCGAACAGCCACGGCGCGAACGCCGCGCTGGTGTCCCAGGTCTGTCGCTTCAAATGTACCGCCAACAAGATGTCCTGCACGATGTCCTCGGACTGATCGACCGGTTGTCCCGCGCGCGCCAGGCCGCGGCGCGCCGCAGCACGGAGTACCGGCGTGATGGCCTTGAGCAGGCGATGGTACGCCGCATCATCGCCTGAAATGGCCGACCGCATCAGGCCGGTCCATTCATCCTCACGTTCGCGCACGCAGGCTCCTGAATTGCAATTCGGCCGATCTTTCAGTTCGTTACGCGGCATGCCAGACGATCACGAATTCGTGATCTCTATCCTCCAGCAAGACCGCGCCGAGGATCGGCCTCAAAGAATCGCTCCGGCGGGTTTCCAGACGTCACGGCTCATAACACCGATCGGTCCGACAAGCATCGGTGCTGCTGCCGTCGATGGGCCACTGGGAAGAAATTGCCCAGCTTTTGCCCCCGGATGCCCGAAGATTCCCTTTTTCTGCCCCGGTGTGGACACGCAGCGGGGTCTCTTTTCGCCCTTGGGCGGGCGACATGGGGAGATCATCAAAATGAAGATCAAAGCCAGCGGGCGCTTGGCATTGATGGTTGCGACAGGACTGACAGGGCTTCTTGTGTGTCTCGCGGCTCCGTTGCCGGCGCATGCGGCCGGATCGGACGCATCGGCATCGAAATCCGACAGCGCAACGACCGACAAGTCTGCCGAGCAGAGTTCGCGGCATGGCCGGCGCTCGGCACGCCACCGGTCCTCCAGGACCGCTGACAAGACCGCCGACAAATCCGACAGCAAGAAGGCCACCAATAACGACGCCGGCAGGGTCACCTCGGCAGGCATTCCCGCCACCGTCGCCAACGCCAATGCGGAGCTGACCTCCGGCGACGACAATGCAGCGGCGACGCCGGTGAAAGCCAATGTGTTGATTGCCGCGGCCGACAAGCCCGCAGACCAGTCCGACGGTAATGTGGTCGCATCCGACCAGCTCAACGAGGTCGACCGAGCCCTGCAGCAGGAGCAGCCGGCGGAACAGCCGCAGCCGGCCCAGCCGCAGACCGCTCAACAGGAGGCATCGCCGGCGCCGCCGCCGACGGTTGCCGTGGCTGCACCCAAGCCGGCCCCGGTTCTGGCGAGCAGCGACAGCGCGAGCTGGGACCAGACCTCGCTGATCGGGAAGATCTTCATCGGGTTCGGCGCTTTGCTCACGGTGGCCTCCGCCGCGCGCATGTTCATGGCCTAGCGGAGGCACCTGCGGTGCGGCGCGGGGGGCGCCGCACCGCAGCCCAAAGCCTCGTTTCAGCCACTTGAAGCGCATCCCGTCAGCGGGCACATTGCCCGGCAAATCAGGCACGGGGTTTGCGTCCATGGCTACGTTCGAATTCATCATTGTCGAAAGCAAGGGACCAGTCGGCGTCATCACGCTGAACCGGCCGAAAATGCTGAATGCGCTCTCGTTCGGCGTGTTCCGCGAGATCGCCGCGGCGGTCGACGATCTCGAGGCCGACGACAAGATCGGCTGTATCCTGATCACCGGCAGCGAGAAGGCCTTCGCGGCCGGCGCCGACATCAAGGAGATGCAGCCGAAAGGCTTCATCGACATGTTCAACAGCGATTTCACCGCCATCGGCGGCGACCGCGTCGCCCGTTGCCGCAAGCCGACCATTGCCGCGGTCGCGGGTTATGCGCTCGGCGGCGGCTGCGAGCTCGCGATGATGTGCGACATCATCATCGCCGCCGACACCGCCAAGTTCGGCCAGCCGGAAATCACCCTCGGCACCATTCCCGGCATCGGCGGCACGCAGCGCCTGACCCGTGCGATCGGTAAGTCGAAGGCGATGGACCTCTGCCTGACCGGGCGGATGATGGATGCGGCGGAAGCCGAGCGCTCGGGCCTCGTGTCGCGGATCGTGTCGGCCGACAAGCTGCTCGAGGAGGCGCTCGCGGCAGCCGAGAAGATCGCCTCGATGTCGCGTCCGGCCGCCGCGATGGCCAAGGAAGCCGTCAACCGCGCGTTCGAGACGCCGCTCGCGGAGGGCATGAATGTCGAGCGCAACCTGTTCCACTCGACCTTCGCGCTCGAGGATCGCTCCGAGGGCATGGCGGCGTTCATCGAGAAGCGCAAGCCGGTCAACAAGAACCGCTAAAGCATGATCCGGAAAAGTGCGAAGCGGTTTTCCGGACAAGACCATGCTCAGACAACAGGCTAAGGCGCGATGATCTCATCGCGCTTTAGCCATTCGGCTCCGTTGCAAGGCCGCGGTGACGAGCGCGCGATAGGCGCGCTGGGCGAAATGCGTCGGCTTGTCGAGACCGAGCCGCGCCAGGCATTCGCGGTCGGCGGCATCGGGCGGATGCCGCATGCCCTGCCACAGCAGGCCGGCGAGTTGCAGCGGCGTGTGCTGCGCCTGCTGCAAGATCTGCAAGGCCGGAATCAACCGCTGCTCGACATCGGTGAAGTCGCTGCCGAACGGGAATGACGGCAGCAGCCCGGCATCGCGCGCGGGCCTCAGCGCATCGCCGATGCGCTCGGGATAATTTTCGCGATGCGCCGCAGGAATCTCGTAGCTGCGTTGCAGCTTGCCGGCATCCTTTGCCCGCCGCATCAATTCGCCCTGGAAGCGGGAGTCCGAGACCTGCAGCATCGCGGCGATCACGTCGGCATCGGATTTCCCCCTGACGTCGGCAACGCCATATTCCGTGACAAAGACATCGCGCAGATGCCGCGGGATGGTCTCATGTCCATAGGACCAGCGGATGTTCGACTGCGCTTGCTTGCCGGACTGACGGGTCGCCTCCAGCGCCAGCACAGAACGTGCGCCCTCGAGCGCGAATGCTTGCGCCACAAAATTGTACTGACCGCCGACCCCGCTCACGACCTGGCCGTTCTCGAGACCGTCCGAGATCGCAGCGCCGAGCAGCGTCGCCATCATCGCATTGTTGACGAAGCGCGCATCGACCCGGGCGCGACGCTTGCCGTCCTCGTCGCCGAAGATCTCGTTGGTGAAGGAAACCGGCATCATCTGGATTCGCGCCAGCTGCTCCGGTGCCATCTCGCGCAGCGCCCGGTAGAATGATGGCGGGCCCAGGAAGAATGCGCCGTGCAGGATCACGCCGCCGACCTCGCGCTTGAGGATGCCGGCGTCGATCAACCCGAGGAACGCCTCGAACAGCATCTCGCTGACGCCGTAGAGACCCTTTTCGAACGACCCGGTCTCGGCCGCGGCGAGTTGCCCGGTACCGGGCGCAAGGCGCTGCATGATGCCGTGGAATTGGGCGTTGTCGCGATGGCGGACCACGAGCCCCTGCGCCAGCGCGTCGCCGACCTGCCCGATGCCGATCTGCAACGTGCCGCCGTCGCGGACCAGACCGGCGGCGTGCAAGCCGATCGCATATTTGGTGTCGCTGATCGGCTCGGACGGCGGCGCGAACAGCGGGAAATCGGTCTCGGGACTGTCGAGCACCGCGGCGAATTCATCCGCCGGCAGGTCGCCGGCGCCGGGCATGAAGGGCAGCTCGGAATTGACCTGGCCGATCAGCTTGAACGACGCCCGCCCCTGCGCACGGGCGCTCAGCACGTCGAGCGTGGTGTCGGTGTTGCAGCTCAGGCTGTAGCGCGGCACGCCGTCGACCATGCGCTTGGCAACGAGCTGAGGCACGACATTCAGTCCGCGCGACAACAAATATGACGCCGCATGGGTGTAGTTGGCGGAAATGTAGTGCTGTTGCGCGAATGGCTGGTGCAGCCACTGCCCCGCGAGGAAGAAGAACTCGATCACCTTGATGTTGGGCGGAAGTGCGCCGTGATGCAGCGCATCCGCGTAGGCGAGATCTGGATAGCCGCCGAACAGGCGATCGATCACCGGTCCGATGAAGCGCCGTTCGAGCAGGCTCTTCGGCTTCGGCTTTTCCAGCGTCAGCGCGGAGAACAGCGTCAGGTTGATGGAGCGGTCGGCCACTGCTCGCGCATACAGCGCGTTGACGATGTGGTTGGCCTTGCCGAGGCCGAGCGGCAGCCCGACCACCAGTTCGGTTCCGACGTCACGAATGATGTGCTCCGCGATCGCCTCGGGGTCGGAGAAGAATATCGGCATCAGCAATGGACCCGGAAGAGACGGTGGATAACCGGCATCGTTGAATCGACGGCCGGCGGTTCAAACTTATACTTCATATGACCGATACGTGCGCCTGTGACGAACCGGCAACAGACAAGAACTGAAATGATGTGCAGATGTCGCGCGGCGGTTTGTCTGTGGCGGCACCGCCCCGTAAACAGGTAGATGTGTCGGCGGCGTCGGCGGGGGCGCACTGCCGGAGTTTTGGTTTGCGGGATCACATGGTTGAGCGTGCCGCGAGGGTCGGCGACGTAGCGAGGCGCGTGCTTTTGTCGGGCATCGGCCTTGGCGCGCTGGCATGTGCGCTGCTGACGGAGACCGCGGCACGCGCCGAGAGCCTGCCGGACGCCCTGGTCAAGGCGTATCAGACCAATCCGCAACTCAACGCCGAACGGGCGCGCCAGCGTGCGACCGACGAGAACGTGCCGCAGGCGCTGGCCGGCTACCGTCCCCAGATCATCGCCGGCCTGTCGGTTGGTCTGCAAGCGGTGCGCGACCAGCTGCCCGGCAATGTGATCCAGACCGCAACGCTGAAGCCGTGGCAGATCGGCGTCACGGTGACGCAGACCCTGTTCAACGGCTTCAAGACCGCCAACAGCGTCCGCGTCGCCGAGTTGCAGGTGCAGTCCGGCCGCGAGGCGTTGCGCAATGTCGGCCAGGGTGTGCTGCTCGACGCGGTCACCGCCTACACCAACGTCCTGGCCAACCAGACCCTGGTCGAGGCGCAGCGCGCCAACGTCGCCTTCCTGAAGGAGACCCGGGCAATCACCGAACGGCGCCTTAATGCCGGCGACGTGACGCCGACCGATACCGCCCAGGCCGAGGCGCGGCTCAACCGCGGCCTTGCCGATCTCAACGCCGCCGAGGTCAATTACGCGATCAGCCAGGCCACCTATGCGCAGGTGGTCGGCAACGCACCATCCCAGTTGCGCCCGGCCGAGACCATCGACCGGCTGTTGCCGCGCAGCCGCGAGGATGCGATCGCGCTCTCGCTCCGCGAGCATCCCGCCGTCACCGCGGCAGGCTTTGACGTCGACGTTGCCTCGACCTCGATCCGCGTCGCCGAGAGCAGCCTGATGCCGAATGTCTCCGTGCAGGGCAGCGTCAGCCGCAGCCGCGACACCGACACCACGCTCGGCAGCTTCGGCACCGATCAAGCCTCGGTGATCGGTCAGGTGACGCAGCCGATCTATGACGGCGGCACCGCCGCATCGCAGACCCGGCAGACCAAGGAAGTCGCGGCGCAGAGCCGGCTGGTGCTGGATCAGGTCCGCAATCAGGCCAAGACCGCCGTGGTCAGCGCGTGGGTCGCCAATGAGGGCGCCAAGATCGCGGTGTCGGCTTCCGAGTCCGAGATGAAGGCCGCGGAGGTTGCGCTGGCTGGCGTGCAGAAAGAAGCCGCGGGCGGCCAGCGCACCACGGTCGACGTGCTCAACGCGCAGCAGGATCTGATCACCGCGCGAGCACGGCTGATCGGTGCGCAGCGCGACCGCGTGATCGCCTCCTACACGCTGCTCAGCGCGACCGGGCGCCTCGACGTCAAGACGCTGAACCTGAAGACGCCGGATTATCTGCCCGAGGTGCACTACCATCAGGTGCGCGACGCCTGGCACGGCCTGCGCACGCCGTCGGGACAATAGGCACTGCGGAACCGTTCGCTCCGCGAACGGGCCCTTCCCGCCCGCTCTCTCCGCCGATAACCTCCGCCCCCGCCGGCAACCCATAATGCCGGCGCGCGTATGACGCGCATAACAGCCGAGCACGCAGGGAGACGTCCAATGCTGACGCGACGCGATATGATGCAGGTTTCCATCGCAGCCGGAGTGACCATGACCAGCAGCAACGCATTTTCCAAGGCAGCGCAACCATCGACCGCGGTGAACTTCGACGTGCCTGCCGGGGCATGCGACTGCCACACCCACATCCATGGCGACCCCGAGAAATTCCCGTTCTTCGCCGGCCGCGTCTACACGCCGGAACCGGCCTCGCCGGAGGAGATGAGCGCGCTGCACAAGGCGCTCCATGTCGAGCGCGTGGTGATCGTGACGCCGAGCGTCTATGGCCCCGACAATTCGTCGACCCTGTTCGGCATCACGGCCCGCGGGCCGACCGCGCGCGGCGTCGCCGTGATCGACGACAAGACCAGCGAGAGCGATCTCGATGCCATGAACAAGGCCGGCTTCCGCGGCATCCGCCTCAACCTCGCGACCGGCGGCGTCAACGATCCCAATGTCGGCCGGCAGCGCTTCTCGGCCGCGATCGAGCGGATGAAGGCGCGCGGCTGGCATGTGCAGCTGTTCACCAGCCTCGCCATGATCTCCGCGATCAAGGACCTCGTCGCTACAGCGCCGGTGCCGGTCGTGTTCGACCATTTCGGCGGCGCCGAAGCCGCCCTCGGCACAGGCCAGCCGGGATTTGCCGACCTGCTCGCGCTGGTCAAGTCCGGCAAGGCCTATGTCAAGATTTCCGGCGCCTACCGCGCCTCCAAGCTCGCGCCCGATTATGCCGACGCCACGCCGCTGGCGCAGGCGCTGATCGCGGCCAATGCCGAGCGCATCGTCTGGGGCACCGACTGGCCGCACCCGGATTCGGTGACGCCGCAAGGCAAGAAGGTCACCGACGTGACGCCGCTGTTTCAGATCGACGACGGCCGCCTCCTCAACCAGCTTCCGGTCTGGGCGCCGGACGCCGCGGTCCGCAAGGCGATCCTGGTCGACAATCCGGCGCGGCTCTACGGCTTCACCTGAGGCCGTCCTTCGGCCGGCGCGAGAAGTAGGAGATCAAGACCGGCAGCGTGATCAGGATCACCAGCGGCGCCAGCATCATGCCGGTGACGACGACGATAGCGAGCGGCTTCTGCACCTGCGAGCCGATGCCTTCCGAAATCGCCGCCGGCAACAGGCCGACGCCCGCCACCACGCAGGTCATCAGCACCGGACGCAACTGCAGCTCGCCGGTGCGGATCACCGCGCGCATCCGGTCGTAGCCTTCGTCGATCAGCTGGTTGAACTGCGACAGGATGATGATGCCGTCCATCACCGCGATGCCGAACAGCGCGATAAAGCCGATCGCCGCCGACACGCTGAACGGAATCCCCGAGATCAGCAGCCCGAGCACGCCGCCAAAGATCGCCATCGGGATCACGCTCATCGCGAGCATGGTGTCGACCATCGAGCCGAAATTGAAGAACAACAGCACCGCGATCAGCGCGAGGCTGATCGGCACCACGATCGACAGCCGCCTGATCGCGTCCTGCAGATTGCCGAACTCGCCGACCCACTCGACACGCGATCCCGGCGGCAGCTGCACCTGCTCGTCGATCTTCTGCTGCGCCTCCCGGATCGCGCTGCCGAGGTCACGCTCGCGGACCGAGAACTTGATCGGCAAATAGCGCTCCTGCTGCTCGCGGTAGATATAGGCCGCGCCGGAGATCAGGTTGATCGAGGCCACTTCGGAGAGCGGTATCTGCGTGATGCCGCCGTTGGCGTTGGCCACCCCGATCCGCAAGTTCTGGATCGCCTCCGCGCTCTTGCGATATTCCGGCGCAAGGCGGACGATAATCGGAAAGTGCCGGTCGCTGCCGGGCTCATAGAGGTCGCCGGCGCTGTCGCCGCCGACCGCAACCCGGATCGTGGCGTTGATGTCGCCCGGCGACAGGCCATAGCGCGCGGCGCGCGCGCGATCGACGTCGATCTGGATGGTCGGCTGGCCGAGCGAGGTGAACACCGCAAGATCGGTGACGCCCTGCACCGTCGACAGCACCGACTTGATCTTGTTGGCGGTGTCGGTCAGCGCCTGCAGATCATTGCCGTAGAGCTTGATCGAGTTCTCGCCCTTCACGCCGGACACCGCTTCCGACACGTTGTCCTGCAGATACTGCGAGAAATTGAATTCGACGCCCGGGAATTTCTCCTGCAACTGCGCCAGCAATTGCGCAGTCAGCACGTCCTTGTCGTGAGTATTTGGCCATTCGCTGGCCGGCTTCAGCGGCGCGAAGAATTCGGCGTTGAACAGGCCGGCCGCATCGGTGCCGTCGTCGGGACGGCCGTGCTGCGACACCACCGATACCACCTCGGGACGGCTGCGGATCAGCTTCCGCATCTCGTTGACATAGGCATTGCCCTCCTGCAGCGAGATCGTCGGCGGCAGCGTGGCGCGGATCCACAGATTGCCCTCTTCCAGCTTGGGCAGGAATTCGAGGCCGAGGAAGCGCGCGAAGATGATGGTCATGACCACGAGGCCGGCCGCGCCGGCCATCACCAGCTTGCGGTTGGCGATCGCCCAGTTCAGCACCGGCAGGTAGATCGCGTCGAGCTTCTTGACGATCCAGGTCTCGGTCTCGTGGATATGCGCCGGCAGGATGATCGCGCTGAACGCCGGAGTGACCGTGAACGTCGCCAGCAGCCCGCCGGCCAGCGCGTAAGCATAGGTGCGCGCCATCGGGCCGAAGATGTTGCCTTCGACGCCGGACAGCGTGAACAGCGGCAGGAACGCCGCGATGATGATCGCCGCGGCAAAGAAGATCGAGCGCGACACATCGGCGGCCGCCGACAGGATCGCGTGGCTCTTCATCCCCATCACCGTGTCCTCGGAGATGTGGCTTCGCTCGTGTTCCGACAGCGCGGTGGTCTGCGACAGCCGGCGGAAGATCGCCTCCACCATGATCACGGTGGCATCGACGATCAGGCCGAAATCGATCGCGCCGACCGACAGCAGATTGGCGGATTCGCCGCGCAGCACCAGGATGATCACGGCGAAGAACAGCGCGAACGGGATCGTCGCACCGACGATCAGCGCGCTGCGGAGGTCGCCGAGGAATATCCACTGCCACAGCACGATCAGGAGGATGCCGACCACCATGTTGTGCAGCACGGTGTGGGTGGTGAGCTCGATCAGGTCCTTGCGGTCGTAGATCCGCTCGATCTTCACGCCGGGCGGCAGGATCGAGGAATGGTTGATGTCGTGGACCAGCTGCTCGACGCGGGTAATCGTCGGCGAGCTCTGCTCGCCGCGGCGCATCAGGACGATGCCCTGCACGATGTCGTCGTCATTGTCGAGGCCGGCGATGCCGAGCCGCGGCTTCTCGCCGATCGTGACATGGGCGATGTCGCGCACCAGCACCGGATTGCCGCCGGACTGCGAGACCATGGTGTTGGCGAGGTCGTCGATCGAGCGGATCAGGCCGACGCCGCGCACCACGGCCGATTGCGAACCGATGTTCACGGTGTTGCCACCGACATTGATGTTTGCGTTGGACACCGCCTGCAGCACCTGCGGCAGCGTCAGTCCGTTGGCGACCAGCTTGTTGAAGTCGACCTGGATCTCGTAGGTCTTGGTCTTGCCGCCCCAGCCGGTGACGTCGATCACGCCGGGCACCGCGCGGAAGCGGCGCTGCAGCACCCAGTCCTGCAGCGTCTTGAGGTCGAGCACGCTGTAGTTAGGCGGTCCCTTCAGGCGGTAGCGGAAGATTTCGCCGATCGGGCTGAGCGGCGAGATGCCGGGCAGCACGTTGCCCGGCAGCGGCGCGAGCTGCGACAGGCGGTTGAGCACCTGTTGCAGCGCCTCGTCATAGGTGTAGTCGAAGGAGAACTGCAGCTTGACGTCGGAAAGGCCGTACAGCGAGATGGTACGGATGGTCTTGAGGTTCTTGATGCCGGCGACCTGGGTCTCGATCGGGATCGTGATGTAGCGTTCGATCTCCTCGGCCGAGAGGCCCGGGCTCTGCGTCACGATATCGACCATCGGCGGGGTCGGATCGGGATAGGCCTCGATGTTGAGCTGCTTGAACGCGAGCAGGCCGCCGATCAAGACGGCCACAAACATGGCCACCATCAAGTAGCGGCGATTGACGGCAAGGGCGACGAGGCGATCCATTCAGATCGGCGCTTTCAACTGGAAGGGAATTTTCTTATTGAGCGTGATCTCCGCGCAAACGCGTTGCGCGTTTGTCGCGAGGGAAAACCGCTTCCCACTTTTCCGGATCATGCGCTTAGGTGCCTGATGCGGCGCGGTCGATGAAGAGGCTTCCCTTCGTCACGATCTGCTCGCCCGGCTTGAGGTTGCCGGCCACCTCGACGAGGTCGCCATTGATGAGGCCGGGCTTGATCTGACGCAGCTCGATGGTCTTGTCGTCGGCCCTCGCGACCCAGAGCCGAACCTGGTCGCCCTCGTAGATCAGCGCCTGCTTCGGCACGCCGACTGCCGGGTGATCGCCCTTCGAATACAGCGTCACATTGGCGAACATCTCGGGCTTCAGCCGCTTGTCGGCGTTGTCGATGGTGGCGCGAACCAGGAGCCGGCGCGAGGTCGCGTCGATCGCCGCGGCGACATAGTTGACCCGGGCGTTCAGCGTCTTGCCCGGCAGCGCCATCACGCTGAAGGTGAGGTCCTGGCCGACCGCGACATTGTCTGCGTCGGATTCGCGGACGAAGGCGATCAGCCAGACCGTCGACAGATCGCCGATCACGTAGACCGGGTCGCTGGCACCGGTCGAGACATACTGGCCGGGACCGGCCTTGCGCTGGACCACGGTGCCGCCGATCGGCGCGAACACCGTCGTCTCCGGATTGAGGCGGCCCTTCTGCCGCAGCGTCGTGATGTCGTCGTCGCCGAAGCCGAGAATGTGCAGCTTGTTCTGCGCCGCTTCCAAAAGCGTCTGCGCCGAGCGCGCATCGTTCTGCGCTTGCACCAGCGCGGTCTGGGCCTGCTGATAATCCTTCAGCGGGATCGCCTTGCCCTCGGACAGATCCTTGGCGCGCTTCTCCTGGATCTGCGCCAGGTCGAGCGCCGACTGCGCCTTGTTGAGGCCGGTCATCGCCGCGATGTAATCGTTCTGCGCCTGCACGGTGTCGGCCGCCTCGATCACGAACAGCGGCTGGCCCTTCACAACGGCATCGCCCGGCCGCACCATGAGGCGGGTGACACGCCCGGTATAGGGCGAATAGACCGGGGTGGAGCGGTCCTCATCGATGCCGATCTTGCCCTCGGTCACCAGCTCGGAGCGGAAAGTGTGCTCGCTCACGGTCTGGAAGGTCAGGCTGGCCCACTCGGCCGCCGACGGCGCATAGCGCGCGCCGCCCTTGCGGGACTGGCTGGAGACTTCCGAAGATGTCTGCTTTTCCGAGCCGAAACGCGTGTAGCCATAGGCACCCGCGCAGGCAACCGCCAGCAGCGCCGCGGCCACGACCAGGCGCGGACGGCTAAAGCTCTGCATTCTCTTGGTAAACTCTTTCACCATGCGGTCCGCGGGGTCGATCGTTGCAGCATCCGGCGGGACGGCCCCAGCGGTGCGCTAATAGTGCTGAATTGGCGTATCAAACAACCTAAAAATCGCCATTCGGCGACGCCTGTCGTTAAAGTTTGCATAGCCTGAACGGCAGCTGAATGTCTCATCCGGGAAACTCCGGGGCAGGAAACTCCGGAGGGTGGCTGCCGAGCGGCATGGCCGGACGGGACCAATGGGCCGGGGTCCTGGACAGCACGGCGGCATGCCGGACCGAGCTCAGCGTGCCAAAGCCTGACCGCAGCCGTTCGATGAAGGGCTGCACCGCATCCGCCTTCAGGTCCTCGGTCGCAAGGCCTCCTTCGAGGCGGCCGAGATTCCACAGCCAGCGTCCGGTCTGCGCCAGCGATACCCGGACGTGCCAGCTGCCGCCTTCGCGGGCCTGGCGGGCCTTCGCCATCATGGCACCGAACGCCATGAAATATCCGGTGGCGTGGTCGAGCATCTGGGCCGGCAATTCCTTCGGCCCATCTGTGCCGGCCGCCTGTCCTTCGGCATGATTGAAGCCGGTCGTGGTCTGCACCAGCGAGTCGAAGCCGCGGCGCCCGGCCCACGGGCCGGCATGGCCGTTGGCCGACAGTGTCACATAGACGATCCCGGGATTGATCCGCGCCGCTTCCTCCGGCGAGAAGCCGAGCCGCGCGATCGCCTGCGGCCGATAGCCCTGCGAGAGAATATCGGCCTGCGCCAACAGCCCCTGCATCACACCCCGCCCCTCCTCGCTCCGCAGTTCGAGGAAGCTCGTGAGCTTGCCGCGGCCGGTGTCGATGGTGAGCCAGGGGATCGCCGGCAGATCGGGACCGGAGATCAGGAGTACGTCGGCGCCATGCGCCGCGAGCGTGCGGCCGGCGACGGGACCGGCGATTACGCGCGACAGATCGAGCACACGGATGCCGGCCAGCGGCCGGTTGCCCGCGGGCCACGGCTTCGGTGCGGCCTCGCCGATCTTCTCGATCGAGATCAGCGGCAGTTTTGCCAGTTCTTTGGCATGCGTCGTCGCCGACCACTCGTCGTGCGAGCGCATCAAGGCGACGACGCCGCCGGCGGCGTAGGCCGCGGTCTCGAACGCCTCGCCGTCCCATTGCAGCAGCGCGGCCTGGACCTCGTCACGCTCGGCGTTGCAGCCGAGCACCTTGCAGACGGCGTCGCGATGATGCGGGAAATTGGTGTGCAGGCGGACAAAGCGGTTGTCTTTGACACGATAGACGCCGGCGATCTTGTCCCAGGCCGGCGGCGGCGGCTTGTCGTCGACGCGCAAATAGCGCTCGCTGCGGCATTCGACGACGGCATGGCGGATGTCGACCGCGACGTCCTGCTGCTCGCCGCTGCGGGCCTTCCAGATCTCGGCCGCGGCGAGGCCGGCTGCTGCGATCGGCGCCTGCGCTGCGGCTGCGACCCGAAACGACGACGGCAGCTGCGGCTCGCTGCCGGTCAATGTGACCGCATCGAGCGCGGCCGGCGCGCCGCCGGCGCCGGTCCAGACATCGGAAAGGATTTCACGAATGTCCTGCATGCGCATACCCGTTTGCGATTATCCTATGCCCGAGCATGATGACAAAAAGGCGGTGCCCGATCCCAACAATCATTTCCGGCCCTGCTTATATCCAGCTCTGCCCGACCCACACAGGAGTTGCAATGGCTGCCATCGATCCTCTCACCGCCGGCGCTGTCTTCCTCGCGACCGCAGCGACCGACGCGGTCTATGTCATGTTCACCTCGGCGGTCGTGGCGCGCAAGGGCGTGCCGGCGGCGACCTGGAGCAGCGTCTGGTATGTGCTCTCCTCCTATGCGGTGATCAGCTACACCGAAAACTGGCTCTACGTCGCCTTCGCCGCCCTCGGCTCGTGGGTCGGCGCCTACGCATCGATCACCTTCCTGCACCGCCCGCCGGGCGGACCGCCGGTCGGCGCCGCGGTGGAGTAGCATGCAGCGGCTGAGGAAGTCATCCGCCATCGATGCGACGGTGAGACCCGCCCGACAGGGACCAGCTGTAAGCTACGTGTCAGCATTGGCGTGTAGGCTACACGTTCGCATTCGCGCGACATCAGTCGATGAACTGGTTGGATGGACAATGGCGCGTTCGCGCCGCATGAACTCGGAGAACCCATACGCCGCGGCGAATGTTGTAGGCGGGACTCGCCGTTGGAAGAGTGCATAGCAATTTGCTTCGGTGGTTAAGTCCCAGGCGTCGTCCCGGCGAAGGCCGGGACCCATACGCCGCAGCGGATGTTGTGGATGGCACTCGTCGTTCCAGCAGAGCGTAACCATTTGCAACGGTGGTTGTGGGTCCCGGCCTTCGCCGGGACGACGATGAGTGTGTGGCGCGGTATGTGAGTCATGCTTCCGCGTTCTCACGACATGTTTTGTCCGAGCTTTGCATCTCGTTCCGCCCTCTCTTTTGAACAGAGGGCGCAGGGAAAGCCGGGTGCCGATCGCACCCATGGGCCCCGAGGAATGGGTAGAAAGCTCGGGGGTAGGACCACAGGTGTCCTCAGGGTGACGGTGAGAGAGCCGTCGCACGCGGTTCAATGAAAATCGCGGGACGGCGGCAGGATGCGGACGTTGCGTGGGTGGCGGATCTTTTGCGGCGAGTTGTCGCCGTGATCGCGGCGGTCGTCGTTGAGCGGCTCGATCAGCGCGGGGCCCGCCGGCACCGGATGCTTGCGGCTCAAGGATTCGTTGGCGAGGCCGATCAGATCGTGGGAGCGATCGGTCATGCGCTGCGCCACCAGATGCGTCACGCCCTCCGGGCTGCTCTGGATATAGCCCTCGACCAGGATCAGGCGCGCGCCCATCACCTCCTTGCGGTACTGCTCCATCACCTTCGGCCACACCACGATGTTGGCGATGCCGGTCTCGTCCTCCAGTGTCATGAACACGACGCCCTTGGCGCTGCCCGGCCGCTGCCGCACCAGCACGACGCCGGCACAGCGGACGCGGCGGCGGTCGTTGCTCCGGTTGATGGTGTGACAGGCGACGACGCGCTCCTTCGTAAAGGTGTCGCGCAAAAACTCCATCGGATGGCCCTTCAGCGAGAGGCGGATGGTCTGATAGTCGGCGACCACCTGCTCCGGACGCGGCATCTCCGGCAGCGGCTTGGCGCCCTCATCCGGCTGCTCGCGTGCGGTGGCGGCCTCGAACAACGGCAGCGGCACGTCGTCGGGCAGCCGGCGCACCGCCCACAGCGCCTCGCGGCGGTCGAGCCCGAGCGAGCGGAACGCATCGGCGTCGGCGAGCAGGATCAGCGCGCGCTTGGGCAGGCCGGTGTCGCGCGCGAAGTCTTCCAGCGAGGTGAACGGCCGGCGGTTGCGCGCGGCAACGATGCGGTCGGCCCAGTCTGTCTCAACACCGTCATTCCGGGGATCGCGAAGCGAGAACCCGGAATCTCGAGATTCCGGGTCTGGTGCTAGCGCACCATCCCGGAATGACAGTTGAAGCTGTTTCAGCCTCTCCTCGTCCTCATCCAGCCAGTGAAATCCGTCGATCTGGCGAAAGCCGAGCCGCACCGCGCAATGATCGCCGACCTTCTCCTCGAGCGTGTTCTGCGCAAAGCTATGGGAGACATCGACTTCGCGCACCGTGACGCCGTTCTTGCGGGCGTCGCCGACGATCTGGGCCGGGGCATAGAAGCCCATCGGCTGCGAGTTGAGCAGGCCGCAGCAGAACGCATCCGGATGATGGTGCTTCAGCCATGAGGAGATGTAGACGAGTTGGGCAAAGCTCGCGGCATGGCTTTCCGGGAAGCCGTAACTGCCAAAGCCCTTGATCTGGTCGAAGCAGCTGCGGGCGAAATCCGGATCGTAGCCGCGCGCCACCATGTTGCCGACCAGCTTCTCCTCGTAGCTGCCGATGGTGCCGAGATTGCGGAAGGTCGCCATCGAGCGGCGCAGGCCATTGGCTTCCTCAGAGGTGAAATGGGCCGCCTCGATCGCGATCCGCATCGCCTGCTCCTGGAACAGCGGCACGCCGAGCGTCTTGTGCAGCACGTTGTAGAGTTCGTCCTTGTCGCCCTGGTCGGGCGCCGGCGATGGATAAGTCACCTGCTCCTGCTTGTTACGCCGCCGCAGATAAGGATGCACCATGTCGCCCTGGATCGGACCGGGGCGCACGATCGCGACCTCGATGACGAGATCGTAGAAGGTGCGCGGCTTCAGCCGCGGCAGCATGTTCATTTGCGCCCGACTCTCGACCTGGAACACGCCGAGCGACTCGCCGCGACACAGCATGTCGTAAACTTTCTTGTCGTCCTGCGGGACCGAAGCTAGCTCCCAGTGCTCGCCCTTGTGGTCGGCGATCAGGTCAAAACATTTGCGGATGCAGGTCAGCATGCCCAGCGCCAGCACGTCGACCTTCATCATGCTAAGGGCGTCGACGTCGTCCTTGTCCCATTCGATGAAAGTGCGGTCGTCCATCGCGGCGTTGCCGATCGGCACATAGGTGTCGAGCCGGTCCTGGGTCAGTACATAGCCGCCGACATGCTGCGAGAGATGACGCGGAAACTCGATCAGCTCGGTGGCGAGCTCGACCGCGAGGTTGATCATCGCATTTTTGGGATCGAGCCCGGCCTGTCGCACCTGCATGTCGTTGAGGCCCTTGCCCCAGCTGCCCCACACGGTGTCGGCGAGCGCCGCGGTGACGTCCTCGGTCAGCCCGAGCGCCTTGCCGACGTCACGGATCGCGCTGCGCGGGCGATAATGGATCACGGTGGCGATGATCGCGGCGCGGTGGCGGCCGTAGCGGCGGTAGACATATTGCATCACCTCCTCGCGCCGCGAATGCTCGAAATCGACGTCGATGTCGGGCGGCTCCAGCCGCTCCTTGGAGATGAAGCGCTCGAACAACAGATCGACCTTGGTCGGATCGACCGAGGTGACGCCAAGCACGAAGCAGACCGCGGAATTGGCTGCCGAGCCGCGTCCCTGGCACAGGATGTTCTGGCTGCGCGCATAGTGCACGATGTCGTGCACGGTGAGGAAGTAATGCGCGTATTTCAGCTCGGCGATCAGCGCGAGCTCCTTGTTCAGGGTGGTGCGAAGCTTTTCGTCGATCTCGCCGCCGAAATATTTGTCGACACCGGCCCAGGTCAAATCTTCCAGATGCTGCTGCGCGGTCTTGCCCGGCGGCACCGGCTCGTCGGGATACTGATATTTGAGCTGGTCGAGCGAGAAAGAGATGCGTGCAGCAAAGCGCATGGTTTCCGCGATCGCGTCCGGCAGATCGCGAAACAGCCTGATCATTTCATGCGCCGGCTTGAGATGCCGCTCGGCATTGGCCTCGAGCCTGCGGCCGACCGCCTCGATCGTGGTCTTTTCGCGGATGCAGGTCAGCACGTCCTGCAGCGGGCGGCGCGCCGGATGGTGATAGAGCACCTCGTTGGTGGCGATGAGCGGCACACCGGCGTCGGTGGCGAGGCCATGCAGCCGCGCGAGGCGGCGCCTGTCGTCGCCGCGATAGAGCAGGCTTGCGGCGAGCCAGACGCCGTCGGCGGCGCTTGCCTTCAGCTTTGCAAGCAGATCGAGCGTGCCTGCCTCCTCAAAGCGATGCGGCAGCGCCAGCACCAGGAGCTGCCCCTCGACGAAGTCGAGGAGGTCGGCGAGCTTCAGATGGCACTCGCCTTTCTCGATCCGCACGATGTCGTCGCCGCGCTTGCCGCGGGTCAGGAGCTGGCACAGCCGGCCATAGGCGGCGCGATCGCGCGGATAGACCAGGATGTCGGGCGTAGAGTCGATGAAGACGATGCGGGCGCCGATCAAAAGCTTTGGCGGATGGGCAACCTTCTCGCTGTCGAGCTCCTTCCAGGCGCGCACCACGCCGGCCAGCGTGTTGTGATCGGCGAGCCCGATCACGGGAATCCCGAGTTCGCTCGCCTGATGCACATAGGCGCGCGGATCGGAACCGCCGCGCAGGAAGGAGAAATTGCTGGTGATGCCGATCTCGGCATAATCAGGTGGAGGTGCGCTCATGCGAACAGCCCATGCACATACCAGTTGGCCGGAACGGGCTTGCCCTCCTCGTCGCGCAGCTCGCTCTCGTAGAGACCGTCGCGAAAGATCCAGAAGCGCTGGCCTTCGGCATCCTCGACGCGGAAATAATCGCGCGTCAGCGACGCGCCGTCCTGCTTCCACCATTCCATCGCGATGCGCTCGGGGCCCTCGACCCGCACCACCTCGTGCTGCGCGCGCCGCCAGGTGAATTGATGCGGCGGACCGTCGGGCACGGTCGCGAACGGCACCTTGATCGGTTCGGGCTGCTCGAATAGCCGCAAGGGACGCAGCGGTGGTTCGCTCGCAACGTGCTCCGGCCAGGCGGCGGCGCTGGCCGCGGCCAGATGATGCTGCGCCGGCAGCGCGAGCGCCGATCGTTCGGGGATGTGGCTCTCCAGCGGCAGATGCACGACGACGCGTTTTCCGCCGATGCGGGCGGCGATGCGGTCGATCAGCGCCGAGAGCTCGTCATTGTCGTGTATGGTGGCGTCGAGATCGCGCTGCTGCTGTACCACGATCTCGGTACGCCCTGCGGCGAGGCGAATGAGATCAAAGCCGAAGCCGGGATCGAGCGGATCATTCAGCGCATCGAGCCGCTCGCGGAACAGGCGATCGATCATCTCGGGCCGCGTCACCGGACGCCCGGTCTCGACCATGATCGCGCGCACCGCACCGTCGGTGCGGAAGAAGCTCGCTTCCAGCTGCCGCGCACCTTTGCCCTGCTTGTCCATCGCCGCAACCAGCATCTTGGCAAGGCTTGAGAGCGTCAGCGCGATCACGGTGTCGGTCGCGATCGGCTCGGGGAAACGCTTCTCGACGATGTAATCGGGCAGCGGCTTGCGCGGGCTGATCGGGGCATCGCCCTGCCCGAGCGCGTGGCTGAGCAAGGTGGTGAAGGCCGCACCGAACCGCGCCGAGATTTCATGCGGCGCGCGCGAGGCGACATCGCCGATGGTCTTCAAGCCGGCGCGGCGCAGGCCGGTGGTGACAGCGGCATCGGCACCGAGCGCCGACACCGGCAGCGGGCCGACCGCCGCCGCCTCCTCGCCATCGGCGACAATCTTGCCCGAGGCGGTGCGCGTCAGCGTACGCGCCGCGATCGAGGTGCCGGCAATGGCCGCGCTAACGGCAAAGCCGCGCCGGCTCAGCGCCCCCGTCACGGTCTGCAGCAGCGCTCGCTCGCTGCCGAACAGATGCGCGCAGCCGGTGATGTCGAGAAACAGACCGTAAGGCAGATCGAGCGCGACCAGCGGCGTGAAGCGGTCGCACCAGCCGGCGATGTCGTTCAGCGTCTTCAGATCGGCGGCGGGATCGGCATCATAGACCGTGAGCTCCGGACAGATCGCCCGCGCATTGGCGAGCGGCAGCCCGATCGACAGCCCGGCGCGCACCGCGGCCTCGTCGATCGCGTGCAGCAGGATGGCGTTGTGGTCTTTTGCGACGACGACGCTGGGGAGTTCTGCTTTCTTCGCCTCTCCCGCTTGCGGGAGAGGGAGCCCTGCCACCTCCCGTGCATCAGCTTGCGAGGCGATGTCCTGCGCGAGCATGCGCTTGATGCGGTCGATGGGCAGGCGTGGCAGCCACAGGCTGAGGATACGCCGACGGTTCACTGAATTGGCACTCATCACATTTCCATTCCATGATCCATCGCCCGACAGGGCCATGACGATTGCGCACGAGTTCGGCCTCGAAGCGCGGCGCGCCCCACACGCTCGCGGCATTGCCCGGCGGCGAATGCGCCGCGCGCACGATCCAGCGCGTCTCCGCGGTCGAGGGGATCGGGGTTGCCGCGATCCGCAGCACCAGCGCGGTGACGCCGGAGGCCTGCGCGGCCAGGGTCAATTTGCGGCTGGCGACGAGATCGAGCTGGCGCGCCTGGCCCCAGACCTCGAGCACGACCGCGCCGAGCGCATCGCAGGCGAGCGCGTCGGCCGCGGCGCGCAGGCCGCTATCGACATCGGCAGCGCGCACCGTGACCAAGAGGCGCGGATCGAGGCCGAGCCCGGCAAGCCCGCGCATCGATAGCGCGCCGTTTTCGCGATCGGAAAAATCCTGCCGCACCCAGACCAGCGGCTTGCGTGCCGACAGCCGTCCGGCGAGCCCCGCAATGAAGCCGGTCGCCGCGCCGCCTTGATGGCCGGCCGCGAACACCTCGTGCAATGCCGCCGGCGCAAGCCCGCCGCGCAGCATCGCATCCGCGCCGGCATGGCCGAGCGCGACGCGGTTCGGCATCGCCGCATCCGATGACGCCTCGATACGCGCGATGCTGCCGCGCAGAGACGCAAGCGTACCTATGCGTGCGGCGGCGCATGATCCGCCAAAGTGTGAGCGGTTTGGCGACAAGATCATGCGCCTTTCTTAAAAAAGAGGAGCGCGATCGGACGCAAAACCGGCGACCACTTTTGCTGATCGCGCTCCGGCATATGCGCCGCTCCTTCCAACCAAAATTTGAGGCCGTCACTGGTCTGAACAGAGAACCAGGGACTGGCTCATTTGTTCATGATATGTTCTAATATAAAGCTAACAGGGCCCGCGGAGTCAATCGGATTGGTGAGATCATCGATTCATGAGTGGAATCAATGGGATTCAGCAGCCGCCGAACCGGACAGGCCCTGATCTTCCGCAAGTCAGGCACGCAGGCCCCGAAAATGACGGCGTGACGGAAACGGAGCAATCGCATGCGTATCATCGTGCTCGACAACGACACCGATTTCGAGGGCTGGCGCAAGGCCGCGCGGCGATTGGCGCTGAACGATGTGAAGCCCGCGGAGATCACATGGACCGTACGCAGCGACGACGAATTGTCGTCGGCATCCTGCGTGAATGAATTGCCGGATACGCCGCAGGCGCGGTTCAATGTGTCGGCCAAATTCGTCGAGCTCGCAAAGGCCGCGATCCTGCATCGCAGTGACGAACGCTTTGCCCTGCTCTATCGCCTGCTGTGGCGGCTGCGCAGCCGTCACGATCTGCTCAGTGCGACCGATGATCCCGATATCGCCGAGGTCCACGCGATGGCGCGCGCGGTCTATGTCGATATCGACAGGATGCATGCGCATCTGCGCTTCCGCGAGATCGGCCGCGAGCGGACGGCTCATTACGTCGCCTGGTTCGAGCCGGAGCATCACATCGTCGAGCTTGCCGCGCCGTTCTTCGCCGGCCGCTTCGCCGACATGCCGTGGTCGATCCTGACCCCCGACGTCTGCGCACATTGGGACGGGCACGCGATCTCGATCACGCCGGGCGTCGCCAAATCCGAAGTGCCGACCGAGGACCGGCTCGAGGAGGCCTGGCGGCGTCACGACAACGGCCGCTTCAATCCCGCACGGCTGAAAGTGATGGAGATGCCGCAAGCCTATTGGAGGAACCTGCCCGAGGACTCGATCATTAAGCCTCTGATCGAAGACGCAATGCGCATGACCAGCGGCCCCTTCATCGCACGCAAGGCGGCCGAGCCGCAGAAGCGGCAGGATACGCCGATGCCCCGCAAGCAAGTTCAAGGCAAGCAAGTTCAAGGCAGGCAAGCTCACGACACCATCGCGGCCTTGCGCGAGGAGGCCGCCGATTGCCGCGCCTGCCCGCTGTGGAAAGACGCAACCCAGACCGTGTTCGGCGAGGGACCGCAAAGCGCAACGCTGATGCTGGTCGGCGAGCAGCCCGGCGACAAGGAAGATCTCGCAGGCCACCCCTTCGTCGGACCGGCCGGCCAGATGCTCGATCGAGCGCTGCAGGAAGCCGGCATCGATCGCCGCAAGGTCTATGTCACCAATGCAGTGAAGCACTTCAAATTCGTGCCGCGCGGCAAGATCCGGCTGCACCAGAAGCCGAGCACACCGGAGATCCGCGCCTGCCGCCAGTGGTATGAGCGCGAGCTCGCCACCATCAAGCCGGACCTCGTGATGGCGCTCGGCGCCACCGCGGCGCAGAGCGTGCTCGGCAAGATCACGCCGATCAACAAGAACCGCGGCCATCTGATCGACCACGACGGAACCAAGGTGCTCGTCACTGTGCACCCGTCCTATCTGTTGCGGCTGCCGGATGAAAAAGCCAAGGCGCTGGAATATCAGCGCTTTATCGACGACCTGAAAATCGCCGCACATCAGTTGCGCAGATCAGTCGATGCAGCTTGAGTTCCGCAAAACCAGCGGAACCTGAGGAACCACATCGCAACGAGAAATTGTTCTAAGCCGCGGACAAATACCTACAACCTTTAATTGATCCGTGGTAGGGTAGCATGTTCCGCAGGTATCGGGCGTCATGTTCACGCCATGACGTACCCTGAGGCGGGCGCGCTGCGCGGTTTGCTAGCCCCGATCGTGCGGCGCGCCACCTCATCTCTCAATCCCCCTCCCTCATTTCGCAACCTTCCACTCGCAGGCGTCCGCCGAATTCTCCGGCTGCCCGGCCGGCCGGATGCCAGTGTGATGTCCTCCGCACATTGTCTCGTCCTGCGAAACGCAGGCAGCTTTCCGTCGCGATCCGCGATCCTTGTTGCTGAAGATTGCCACGAGGCCGCGAAGCCACGTGCGCGCTCAATGCGTTGCACAAAACTTCGGCTCGATGTCCACCGCCACGGGAGACCGGCGCGGCTCGCGGGCCGGATTTCAATTGCTTGTCATATGCATCGATCAAAATCGGGAGCATTGGGACAGGAGTTTACCATGAGCGATATGGCGTTACCCGGCTCGATCGAGCCCGCCCTGAAAAAGGGTCCGGACCTCGACAAGGGCTTTCATCCTCTCACCGGGGTTATCTATTTGGGCGTGGTTGCGGCCGCGCTGCTGTTCGTTGCCTACAGCATCTATGCCGATGTCGACGCCACCGGCACGCGCATCACCTCGTTCCTGCCGTATATCCTGCTGTTCGTCGCGCTGCTGATCGCGCTCGGCTTCGAATTCGTCAACGGCTTCCATGACACCGCGAACGCGGTCGCCACCGTGATCTACACCCGCTCGCTGCCGGCGCATGTCGCCGTGGTGTGGTCGGGCATGTTCAACCTGATCGGCGTGCTGCTCTCCAGCGGCGCCGTCGCGTTCGGCATCGTCTCGCTGCTTCCGGTCGAACTGATCCTGCAGGTCGGCAGCAGTGCCGGCTTTGCCATGGTGTTCGCGCTCTTGATCGCCGCCATCATCTGGAATCTCGGCACCTGGTGGCTCGGCCTGCCGGCCTCGAGCTCGCACACCCTGATCGGTTCGATCATGGGCGTCGGCATCACCAACGCGCTGCTGCGCGGCCGTGACGGCACCTCGGGCGTCGACTGGTCGCAGGCGACCAACATCGCGAAGGCGCTGCTGCTGTCGCCGCTGTTCGGCTTCGCGCTCGCCGCCGGCCTGCTCTACCTCCTCAAGATCGCGCTGCAGCGCGCGACGCCGGCGCTGTTCGGCGAACCGGTCGGCGACCAGCCGCCGCCGTGGTGGATCCGCGGCATCCTGATCCTGACCTGCACACTGGTCAGCTTCTTCCACGGCTCCAATGACGGTCAGAAGGGCATGGGCCTGATCATGCTGATCCTGATCGGCACCGTGCCGACCGCCTATGCGCTGAACCGCGCAATGCCCTCGAGCCAGATCGAGCTGTTCACGGCGCACTCGACCGCGGCCAGCAAGGTCATCGAAGGCAAGGCCGCCGGTTACAACGTGATCGGCAACCCGCGCCCGGCTGTGACCAACTATGTCGCGCAGCACCAGATCAACGAAGGCACCTTTCCGTCGCTTGCGGTGCTGGTGCGCGACATCGGCCAGCAGGTTGCCCAGTATGGATCGCTGGCCAAGTTCCCGGCTGACGCGGTCGGCAACACCCGTAACGACATGTACCTGGCGTCCGAGGCGATCCGTTTCCTGATGAAGGACAAGGAAGCCGAGCTGACCGCTGCCGACATCGCCACGCTGAACCAGTACAAGGGCTCGCTCGATGCCGCGACGAAGTTCATCCCGAGCTGGGTGAAGTTCGCCGTCGCCATCGCGCTCGGCCTCGGCACCATGGTCGGCTGGAAGCGCATCGTCGTCACCGTCGGCGAGAAGATCGGCAAGACCCACCTGACCTACGCGCAGGGCGCCTGCGCCGAGATCACGGCGGCCGCGACGATCGCGGCGGCCGACGGCTACGGCCTGCCGGTCTCGACCACGCATGTGCTGTCGTCAGGCATCGCCGGCACCATGGCCGCCAACGGCTCCGGCCTGCAATGGGCCACGATCCGCAACATCGCGATGGCCTGGGTGCTGACGCTGCCGGCCGCGATGATCATCTCGGGCGTTCTCTACTACGTGTTCTACCACCTGTTCTGACGCCCCACGCTTTCGGCGCAGCAACGCGCCGGACAAAGGCCCGCACTCCGGTGCGGGCCTTTTGCTTTGGACTGCAGCCCGGCTCCTCGCTCAGGCGGCGCAAGCCTTCGCAACCTCGGCCAGCAGGCCGCGCGCCCATTTGTGCAAGCCGGATTTGGCCGTCCTGGCGCCCCAGTGCATGTCGATCGAGATCGGCACGCGGAACGGCAGCGCAGCGACATGGAGGCCGCCGCGCATCGCCCGCGCCAGATGATGCGGGATGGTCGCGACGAGCCTGGTGCCTGTGATGATGCGCTCCAGACTGTCGTGGTTGGGCAGGCTGACCACTGGCTCGATCTCGATCTTCCTCGCCCTCAGCGCCGCGAGATAGAGCGGCTGCCACTCACCGCTGTGGGTGATGAAGACATGCTCGGCCCTGGCATAGGCCGACAGCGCGATCCGGCCGCGCGCCAGCGGATTGGCCCGATCCATCACGCAGACGTAGTGGTCGGTGAGGATATGGCGCCGGAAGAAGCCTTCGCCGGCGATGCCGACCGGACCAAGCACGATGTCGCACTGGTTCTGCTTGAGATGGACATCGCCGTGGCCCGCGGCATCGAGCAGGACGAGACGGACTTGCGGCGCGCCGGCGCGCAGCCGCGTGCTGAACTGCGGGATCAGGGTCTGGCGTTCGTGATAGTTGCAGGAGATCGTCACGCTGCCCTGCGCCGTCGCCGGGTCGAATTCCGCCGGTGAGGCAAGCCCGTCGATCTCGCCGATCATGTCCCGCGCCCAGGTAACCAGCGTCGCGCAGCGCTTGGTCGCCGTCACGCCATTGCCGCTGCGAACGAACAGCGGGTCATGCAGCGCGCCGCGCAGCCGCTCGATCGCATAGCTGATGGTGGACTGGTTGACGTCGAGCCGTTTGGCCGCGGCGGAGAACGACTGCAGGTCATAGACCAGCACAAGGGTCCGCAGAGTCCCGATGTCGATCGGATCGATCGAGGAATTGGCCGCCACGCTGCACCTCCCGCATTGCTGGCGGCCCAGCCTAGCACAAGGTCATGGAATATTTCGATGGGCCAGATCAATCCCATCGAATTGAGCGATCGCGCAGCCCGGGGCTAGCCTTGGCGAAAAAGCGCTCCCGGGAGGACCAATGACCAGCGCCGTGCCTGTCGTTACCGATATCGCGTATCAGGATCTGCTCGACGACCCCTATCCGATCTTCCGCCGCCTGCGCGAGATCGCGCCGGCGGTCTTCGTCGCGCCCGCGAAGCTGACGCTGGTGACACGCTTCGACGACATCATGCGGATCGAGCGCGATCCCGCGACCTACTCGGCCGATAATCCGGCCTCGCTGGTCAACAAGGTGATGGGGCCGACCTTCATGCGCAAGGACGGCGCCGAGCATGCGATCGGCCGCAAGGCGATCGAGCCCTCGTTCCGTCCGGCCACAATCAAGGAGCATTGGGCGCCGCAATTCACCGCGATCGCAGAAAAACTGATCGATGATCTGTTGGCGACCGAAGAGGCCGATCTGTTCTCCGCCCTTGCCGCGCCGATGGCCTCGCTCAGCCTGATGGCAATGATCGGGTTTCGCAAGATGCCGTGGCAAACCCTCGCCGAGTGGTCGCAGGCGCTGATCGACGGCGCGGGCAATTACGCCGCCGACGCCGAGATCGAGCGCAAGGCGATGCAGGCGAGCGCCGAGGTCGATGCCGCGATCGACGCGGTGCTCGACGATCACCGCCGCCAGCCGAATCCTTCGGTCCTGTCCTCGATGATCAATGCCGATCCGCCGATGCCGATCGAGGGCATCCGCGCCAACATCAAGGTGATCATCGGCGGCGGCCTGAACGAGCCGCGCGACGCGATCCTGACGCTCGTGCTCGGCCTCCTGGAAAACCCGCCGCAGAAGAACAGCGTGCTGGCAAAGCCGGATCTGTGGCCGGCCGCGCTCGAGGAAGCGGTGCGCTGGATCTCGCCGATCGGCATGTATCCGCGCCGCGTCACCCGCGACGTCGATCTCTCCGGCACCACGCTGCCGCAAGACCTTCAGATCGGCCTCTGCGTCGGCGCCGCCAACCGCGACGGCAGCCGCTTCGTCGAGCCCGATCGCTTCGACGTGACGCGGCCCAAGCAATCGCATCTGGCGTTCGGCGCCGGACCGCACTTCTGCGCCGGCACCTGGGTGTCGCGGCTGACCGTCGGCAAGATCGTGGCGCCGATGCTGTTCGCGCGCTTGCGCAATCTGCGCCTCCGCGCGGAGGCGCCGCCGGTCGTGCGCGGCTGGGGGTTCCGCGGACCGGTGACGCTGCCGGTGCGATGGGACGCGTGAGCCTCACGCCGCCAGTGCGTTCTCGACGATCTTCACGAAATACGACGTGCCGAAGACGATCGCCTCGTCGTTGAAATTGTAGGCAGGGTGATGCAGGCCGGCGCTGTCGCCATTGCCGCAGAAGATGAAGGCGCCGGGCCGCGCTTCCAGCATGTAGGAAAAATCCTCGGCGCCCATCAGCGGCGGCATCTCGTGCACGTTGGACGCGCCCGCGACCTCGCGCGCGATGCGGCTCGCGAATTCGGTCTGCGCCTCATGGTTGACGGTGACCGGGTAGCCGCGTTCATAGGTGAGATCGATCTTGGCGCCGGTCATCTTGGCAACGCCGTCGACCACCTCGCGCACGCGCTTCTCGATGAGGTCGCGCACCTCGCGGGTCAGGGTGCGCACGGTGCCGCGCAGCTCCGCGGTCTGCGGGATCACGTTGCGGGCGTTGCCGGCGTGGAACTCGCACATCGAGATCACGGCGGAGTCGAGCGGATCGACGGTGCGCGCGACGATCTGCTGCAAGGCGGTGACGAGCTGCGCGCCGACCAGCACGGAATCGATGCATTTGTGCGGACGCGCGGCGTGACCGCCGAGCCCTTCGATCTTGATGTCGATCGCATCGGTCGCGGCCATGATCGGGCCGGTGCGGATCGCGAACGAGCCAATCGGAATCCCCGGACCGTTGTGCATGCCGTAGACCTGCTCGATGCCGAAGCGATCCATCAGGCCGTCCTTGATCATCGCGGCTGCTCCGGCCCCGCCCTCCTCGGCCGGCTGGAAGATCACGACCGCCTCGCCGGCGAAATTGCGCGTCTCGGCCAGATAGCGCGCCGCCCCCAGCAGCATCGCGGTGTGGCCGTCATGGCCGCAGGCGTGCATCTTGCCCGGCGTCTTCGAGGCGTAGGGCAAATTGGTCTGCTCGTGGATCGGCAACGCATCCATGTCGGCGCGCAGGCCGATCACCTTGACGTCGCCCTTGGCCGGCCCCTTCTTGCCCTTGATGACCCCGACCACGCCGGTCTTGCCGAGCCCGGTCGCGACCTCGTCGCAACCGAACTCGCGCAACCGGTCGGCGACGAATGATGCAGTGCGGTGCACATCGTAGAGCAGCTCGGGGTTTTCATGGATGTCGCGGCGCCAGGCCTGGATATCGGGTTGCAGATCGGCGACGCGGTTCACGATGGGCATGAGAATTCTGGCCTCAGAGGTTGGACGTAAGTCATCTCTAGCATGCAAGAGCCGGTCCACCCAAACAGATGTGGCATGCTCGCGGCTGGAGCCTGCATTCGCAATCGGGATGCGGGCCGCCCCTCGCTGGACTTTGCGCAGACTTCAGGTCTGATATCATCGCATCCGACCAAAGCCTAATAGTGCGGCACATATCCCGCACGGATACTACCCCAGGTTTCCCGCACCGAAATCCTCTCGCCTTCCAACACGGAGCGGCTGCATGACGCCGGATCAAGCGGTCCTGTTTTCCACCATCATCCTGCTGGTGCCGATGGGATACTTCCTGCTGGCGGCGCCGGCGTTCCTGCTCGTGAAGCTCGACGTCCCGCCGGTCACACGGCTGCTGCGTGGCATGTTCAATGCCTACTTCCTGGTGCTCACTGTTTCGGGCGTGATCGGCACGCTCGCCTTTGCCACGGCCGGCCGGTTCGCCGTTGCGCTTGGCATCGCCTTGATCGCGGCGTTCGCGGTGCTGGCGCGCCGATGGTTCTTGCGGCGGCTCGATGCTGAGGCGGACGCGCGAGACTCGGGTGATCCCACCGCGGTGCGGCGGCTGCGCCAGCTGCATTGGGGCGGCATGCTGTGCAACGCGGTGCAGGTGTTCGCTCTGGTCGGCAGCATTCCCTACATGGCGCCGCTGCCCTGATCGCGGTTTGCTCGCTCGTCCGGATGCGGTTCCCGGCTGTCCGCTATGCGTCACGTTTCCGATGCGGATCGTACTTCGAAAGCACGTCCTTGAGATAATCCCGGCTTTTCCATTCCGGGGCGGGCGGCTCGTACCCGGGCCGAGGCACGTACAGATTCGCCGGTACGTCCGCTGAGGCGCCCATCAGGTCCGGAACGTAGCGCGGGCAATTTGGAAAGATCTCGCATTCGACGCGCACGACGACCTTCGCGCCGTGATGCCCGGCAAGCACTTCGGCGCTGTCGTGGATCGTTGCCTTGCCTCGGATGCGCGTGCGAAACGTCTTGCCGTCGAGCCGTACAAACAACAATCCGACGTTCGGGTTGCGGTGAATATTGCCGAGCGTGCGGTACATGTTGTTGCCGTCGTACTCAGGGAACTCAAGCGTATCAGGCCCGGTGATCTTCACGAAGCCGGGATCGCCGGAACGCATCGAGCAATCGACGTTGTCCTGGTAGCCGGTCGCGATGAAAAAGAAGCGCGTCTCCTCGATGAGCTTGCGGTCCTGTTCCCAGAATTCGAAGTGGAGGCGATGCTTCTCGAGGCCGTCGGCGACACGCCGACCGTCGAAGCGGTCCTGCAACTCACGCATTCCGTCGTGATAGAAAGGGGCGCGGACTGGGTCGGCCACAGCAATCCTCCGGCAAGTTGAGCAATCGATCTGCACTTTGACGTGGCCGCGATTTTCCTTGGCAGTTCACCCGGCCAGCAAGGCGAAAGACTATTCATTCGGCATGGGCGTGGAAAGCCATCCAGGTCCGGAGCGGGTGAAAAGGCGTCGATAACGGCCGTCCCCTACCCTGATGTCAGCATCTGGCTGCGGATCTCCTGCGCGGTGCGGCGCAGCGGCAGCAGGAACTTCTTGCGCGCGCCGGCTTCGCTCACCGTTCCCGAGATCGTGTTGACGCTGAGCGCGGCGACCACCGCGCCCGCGGGATCGCGCAACGGCACCGCGATGCCGCAGATCGCCGGATCGAGCTCGCCGTCGACCCAGGCATAGCCGTCGCTCTCGACCCGCGCGAGCAACTCGCCGAGACGCTCCGGATCGGTGACCGTGCGCGGCGTGACCTGCCTGAAGCCCCCGGTCGCGAGATAAGCCTCGCGGGTGCCGGGCGGCAGCGCCGCGAGCATGACGCGGCCGAGCGAGACCAGATGCGCGGGCAGCCGGCTGCCGACGCCAAGATTGGCGGAAAGAATCCGCCGCGCCGGCAGGCGCAGCGCATAGACGATCTCATCCTCGTCGAGCACCGCCATCGCGCAGGATTCGCCGATCTCGTTGCGCAGGTTTTCCAGCGCACGCTGCGCATGACCCCAGTATGGCAAGGCGTTGAGATAGGACAGGCCGAGCCCGAGCGCGCGCGGCCGCAGGCTGAAATAGCGTCCGTCGGAGGCGCAATATTTCAGCGCGATCAGGGTCGCGAGGATACGCCGCGCGGTGGCGCGGTTGAGGCCGGCAGTATCGGCGGCCTCCGCCAGCGTGTGCCGCCCCGGCGGCTTGCCGAGTGCCTCGATGATCGAGAAGCCGCGCGCAATCGCGCGCACGAAGCCGTCACTCTCTTTGCTCATGGCGGGCGCCCAGCTGGTTCCGTCATCGCGCTCATGACATCGCAGCCCGCATGGCTGCCTGCACATGACGCGGCCCTGCGCGCTTGTCAGGGGCTCCCGACCGCGCTAGCGTGAATTCATACAGCGAATGAATTGTTCGCCTGGCGAACTCAGTAGCAGGAGGATGCACGATGGCGCAAGCAGAAAGTTCTGCGGCCACCCCGTTCGAAACCGATTTCTGGAAAGACGCGAAGCTGCGCAAGGTGTGGGACGACATCGTCCCCGGCGAGCCGCGCAAGACGCTGCCCTACAAGCTCACGCAGGAAGCGATCGCGCTGTACTGCCGCGCAGTCGGCGAGACCAATCCGCTCTATCTTGACGAAGCAGCCGCCAAGGCCGGCCCCTATGGCGGGCTGATCGCGCCGCCCGCGATCCATATCCTGCTGATGTTCGCCTGCACGCCGGCCGACGACTGGATGCGCTCGCCGGGCACCGTCAATGCCGGGCAGTCGTGGAGCTACAACATCCCGGCACGCCCCGGTGACACCATCACCCTGCAGGCGCGCGCGCTCGACAAGTTCATCAAGCGTGAGCGGTTGTTCGTGGTGCACGACAATGTCTTCTTCAACCAGCATGGCGACGTGATCTGCTCGGGTCGCGGCCAGACCATCCGTCCGATGTAAGGAGGATCACCATGACCACGGCGAATTTCGAATCTCTCAAGGCCGGCGACACCATCGACGGCCCGGCATTTGCGGTTTCGCGCGAATCGATCCGCCTGTTCTGCGACGCGTCGCTCGACTACAACCCGCTGCATCTCGACGACAACTACATGAAGGGCGATTTCGGCAAGACCAATTTCGGCGGCATCATCATGCACGGCATGAACAATTTCGGCCTGATCTCGCGCATGCTGACCGACTGGGCAACGCCTGCCGGCGCGATCCATCGCAGGCTCGAGACGCGCTGGCTGAAGCCGGTGAAGCCCGGCGACACCATCCGCCCGGCCGGCACCATCAAAGCCAAGCAAACGACCGCGAAGTCGCGCTGGGTGCTGGTCGACGTCGCCGTACAGAACCAACGCGGCGAGACGGTCGCGGCCGGCGAAGCGATGCTGGAGTTTCCGCCGAACGCGAAGGCAGGCTAGCCGCGCGCACTCGATCGGAGCAACGGGCTCTTTCGCCCCGCCTGCGGGGAGAGGTCGGAAATGCATCGCTAGATGCATTCCGGGTGAGGGCGAGCCTCCGCGAGGGTTGCTGTCACCGTCTATGGGGAGACGGTCCCTCACCCCAACCCTCTCCCCCTAAGAACGGGGCGAGGGAGCCAACCGCCGTCGCGGCACCAACAAACAATCAAATAATCACTTGAGGAGACTTTCATGCAGGATGCGGCCCATTCGCGGCTCTATGGACGGATCGCCTGGCGCCTGATCCCGTTCCTGCTGACGTGCTACACGGTTGCGATCATCGACCGCTTCAACATCGGCTTTGCCAAGCTGCAGTTCCTGCACGACCTGCAGATCGACGACGCGGTGTTCGGGCTTGCCGCCGGCATCTTCTCGGTCGGCTATGTCGCGCTCGAAGTGCCGAGCAATCTCCTGCTGGTCAAGGTCGGTGTCCGCAAGACGCTGCTGCGGATCATGGTACTGTGGGGCGCAGTCACCGTGCTACTCGCGCTGGTGCAGAACCAGTATCACCTCTATCTGCTACGCTTCCTGCTCGGCGCCGCCGAGGGCGGCTTCTTCCCCGGCATCCTGTATTATCTGACGCTGTGGTTCCCGGATCGCGTGCGCGGCCGCATGACGAGCCTGTTCGTGATGGCGGTGCCGCTCGGCGGCGTCATCGCGGGTCCCTTGTCGGGCCTGATCATGGATCACATGCAGGGCGTCCATGGCCTGCATGGCTGGCAGTGGCTGTTCATCCTCGAAGGCGGCCCGGCCGTGCTGCTCGGCATCGCCGCCTATTTCTACCTCGCCGACGGACCGCAGGTCGCGAGCTGGCTGAGCGCCGACGAGCGGCGGCAGGTCGCAAGCGATCTCGCCCGCGACCGCGCCGCCGTTCCCGGCACCACGCGGAGCTTCGCGGCGGCGCTGCGCGAGCCGCGCGTCTATCTGCTCTCCTTCATCTACTTCGCGTTCTTCTGCTCGCTCAACACCATCCTGCTGTGGACTCCGACGCTGCTGAAACGCGTCGGCGTGGCGACCACCACCGAGATCGGCTGGCAGAGCGGCGCGATCTCGGTTGCGTCCGCGATCGGCATGGTGCTGATCGGCTACAGCTCCGACCGCACACGGGAACGGCGCTGGCACGTGGTCTGCTGCGGCCTCGTCGCAGCGGCCTGCTTCATCGCCTTGCAGGCCGCGCAAGACAGCGTGCTCCTGACCGTCACGCTGCTTGCCGTCGCCTCGATCGGCATCTTCGCGATCCTGTCGCTGTTTTGGACGATTCCAAACGCGATGCTGGAGGGCAGCGCCGCGGCCGGCGGCATCGCGCTGATCTCGGCGATCGGCTCGTTCGGCGGCGCGGTCTGCCCTGCCCTGATCGGCTGGATGACTGCCGCAACCGGGAGCATCTACGCACCGCTCGCCCTCGTCGGCGCCGTGCTCGGCATCGGCATGCTGACGCTGATCGTCTGTGTTCCCCGCGCGAGCCATGAGGTCACACTGGCCGAACCGAGCCGCCCCTGATCATCCAGCGCACGCCCGGCATCCACTGCCGGGCTTGTGTCGGCCCGCTGCGTCTGACTAATAAGAACCCAACAAAAGACGCTTGCCGGGAACGAGGACATGCCGCGAAGGCTCGAGGGTGATTTCGACTACATTATCGTCGGCGCAGGCACGGCGGGCTGCATCATGGCCAACCGCCTGTCGGCTGATCCGAAGAAGCGCGTGCTGCTGCTGGAAGCCGGCGGCAAGGACAACTGGATCTGGTTTCATATCCCGGTCGGCTATCTCTTCGCGATCGGCAATCCGCGATCGGACTGGATGTTCAAGACCGAGGCCGAGCCCGGCCTCAACGGCCGCGCGCTCGCCTACCCGCGCGGCAAGGTGATAGGCGGCTCCTCCGCCATCAACGCCATGATCTCGATGCGTGGCCAGGCCGAGGATTACGACCACTGGCGGCAGCTCGGCCTCACCGGCTGGAGCTACAGCGACGTGCTGCCGGCGTTCAAGCGGCTCGAGGATCACTTCCTCGGCGAAAGCGAGCATCATGGTGTCGGCGGCGGCTGGCGCATCGAGGCGCCGCGGCTGTCCTGGCAGATCCTCGATGCGGTCGGCGATGCCGCCGAGGAGATGGGCATCAAGCGCATCCCGGATTTCAACACCGGCGACAACGAGGGCACCAGCTACTTCCACGTCAACCAGAAGCGCGGCCGGCGCTGGTCGTCGGCGCGCGGCTTCCTCAAGCCGGTGCTGAACCGCAGCAATCTCAGGCTCGAAACCGACGTGCTGGTCGACCGCCTGGTGATCGAGAGCGGCCGCGCCGCCGGCGTGCTGTTCCGGCAGGGCAATGAGACGGTGGAGGCGCGCGCCCGGGGTGAAGTGATCCTTTGCGCCGGTTCGATCGGAACCACGCAGGTGCTGCAGCGCTCCGGCATTGGTCCGTCCGAATGGCTGTCGCCGCTCGGCATCGACATCGTGCTCGACGTGCAGGGCATCGGCCATAATCTGCAGGACCATCTGCAGCAGCGCGCGATCTACAAGGTCTCCGGCGTGCGCACGCTGAACGAGACCTATTACAATCTGGTTCGCCGCGGCCTGATGGGCCTCGACTACGCATTTCGCCGCCGTGGGCCGCTGACCATGGCGCCGTCGCAGCTCGGCATCTTCACGCGCTCGGACGTGACGCGCTCGCGCGCCAACATCCAGTTCCACGTGCAGCCGCTGTCGCTCGACAAGTTCGGCGATCCGCTGCACCGCTTCCCCGCGATCACGGTGAGCGCCTGCAATCTGCAGCCGAGCTCGCGCGGCACCGTGCGCATCAAATCGTCCGTTCCCGACGACAAGCCGTCGATCGCGCCGAACTATCTGTCGACCGACGACGACCGCCAGGTCGCGGCCGACGCAATCCGCACCACGCGCAGGCTGATGAAGCAGAAGGCGCTGGAGAAATATCATCCCGAGGAATTCCTGCCCGGCCCCTCGGTCGGCGACGACGATGCTTCGCTCGCCAAGGCTGCCGGCGACATCGGCACCACGATCTTCCACCCCGTCGGCACCGCGAAGATGGGAACGGCCAACGATCCGATGGCCGTGGTCGACGAGCGGCTGCGCTTCTACGGCCTGCACGGCCTGCGCATCGCGGATGCCTCGGTGATGCCGACCATCACCTCGGGCAATACCAACACGCCGACGGCGATGATCGCCGAAAAGGCCGCGGCGATGATCCTGCAGGATGCGCGATAGAACAACGATGAACGCCCCGAAGCGCTTCCTGGTTGGCGATGCCCGTGCACAGGTTGCGGTGGCGCAATGGGGCGAGCCGGCCTCGGACAAGCCGCCGGCGCTGCTGCTGCACGGTACAGGCTTTGTCGCGGAGGTGTGGACCGAGGTCGCAGAGGCGCTGGCGGCCGATTACACGGTCTACGCGCTCGACCGCCGCGGCCATGGCTTGAGCCACAAGCCGCCGGCCGATCGCTATCACTTCCAGGATTTTGCCGAAGACGTCCGCATGGTGGTGGAGCGCCTCGACCTCCATGACATCTACGGCATCGGTCACAGTGCCGGCGCAACCGACCTGCTGCTCGCAGCCAGACTGATGCCCGGTCGCTTCGCGCGCCTGCATGTCACGGAGCCGACCGCGATGGATCCGCGCGCGCCGCGCGCCGGAGACCTCAGCGACATCGCGAACGGCTCGGTGCAGGGCGTGCTGCGCCGCCGGGCCGAGTTCGACAGCGCCGACGATCTGTTCCAGCGGCTGCGCGCCGCGCCGGCCTTCGCACCATGGACCGAACGGTCGCTGTGGGCCTATGTCCATCACGGCTTTGCGCGGCTCGGCGACGGCCGCATGCGGCTGCTTTGTACGCCGGAAATCGAGTCGGCCCTGCTCGGGCCGATCTTCCAGGCCATGGAGCAGATCTACACCGGCGACGCCCGCGGTAATCCGTTCCCCTGGTTCTCCGACATTGCCTGCCCGGTCTGCATCGCGACCACCGAGCAGTCATGGCCGATCTACAAGGAAATGGCCGACCGCGCCGCGGCGCTGATCCCGCATGCGAGCCGCTGGACCTTCGACGGCGTCGGCCATTGCGTCGCGCAGGAAGCGCCGGAGCTGCTGGTGGCAGCGCTCACGACATTTGCCGCGCGTGCGCGTTAAGGCATGCACGTATCAATGCGTTGCGTCTAGCCGTAGTGATCGAACTCGCTCAGGGCAATTCGGACCTCTCGCGCGAAATCGACCAACGACACGATGAAAGCCACAACGGCAACAATGAAGAGAATGGCAACGCCCCGCTCGTGCTGGATGTGAAGGAACGCACTCACAAAGCCGACGACGATGACAACGCTGATCGAAATGCTTCCCATGATGGACCAGAAGATCGCGCGATTGATCATGGTGGCGCGCCGAGCAAGACGCGGCAGGTCTGCCTTGAGCCGGCATCTCGCCTGATCCTGATCCGAAATTTGGTTCAGGTAAATCGATCTGTCGATGATCCGGTTCAGGCGGGAAATCAGCACCGCGATAAAGGCCGCCAATGCGCCAAGCAGAAATGCGGGCGCGGCCGCTTGAGAAATCACTTGAGAGAGCTGACTGACCGACGGCGTATCCGGTAACATCGACTCCACTTTCGGGTTGGCGCGGCTGAAACCAATCGGCCGAGCATTGGCAGCGTGGGACCCTGCTGACAATCACGACGCCCGCGTATCGAACCGGCGTCGGCTAATTGCCGGGCGGCGTCCGAACGGCGGGCATCGACACGGTTGCGGCCCATAGTGGCGTGATCTCGGCACAATCGAAGGCGCCAGCAGCGCTGCTATTTTGTCACGACTCGTCGGGCCGGCGTCACGGTGCTGGTCGGCGCCATCGGAGAGATCGAGAACGTCAACCAGGTATTCCAGCCGGCCGGGCGATTCTCTGCTGCAAATTCTCCATACCCTTTGAGATTCAGATAACCCTGCATGTCGCCTACGGGAAACAGGAAGCCGATCTGCGGACCAACGCCAAGCACGCGGGACCGGAAGCCTCCCAGGACAGGGTGCTGGCCGAAATCGTCGGTGACCTGCTGATAGGCATATCCAACCAGGCCAACGAAAACCTGCTTTGACAGGAATTGGGAGGCGCCCCAATCCAGATGGAAGTCGACCCCGCTCTGGTACTGGGTATCCGGATTCTTGAAATTGTAGGTGAAGCCCGCGACCGCGGAAAATTCGTGGCCCGCCTGCTGGTTGAAGTAGGTGTAGCCGCCGCCGGCATCGATGGCCGCGTGACCGATGCCGAGATTGGCAAGGCTGCTCGGGCTGTATGCTCCGACCGGGATGTCTCCCGTTACATAGCTCATGAAATTGTGCACCCCGGCGTTCCACTTCAGCGTCGCCCTGCGGGTAGAGGTCGCCGACCGATGTGATCGAATCGCCGAAGCTGCCGGTGCGGGTTGTCGCCAGCGGACCGACGGCCGCCGTCAGCGTCCCCGCAAGATCCGCGCTCGACCGTCCGAACAGCCCGGTCACGCCGATGGCAAGTTGGCCACCCAGCACCGGCGTTGCGAACGTATAAGTGGGATTGAGAAGGATGAGATCCGCCTGCGCGTTGAGATGCAGGTTTAGGTTGACGTTAGCCGCGGCGGGGATTCTGCCGACCTGGATCTCCCTGGCGGCCGCGGCATTGCCGAATGCACTTACGCTGGTGTGATAGTAGACCTCCGCCATCGACCAGCCAGGGACCTGCGGGGTCGCAGCGAGGCTGCCGAAGCGGCCGGGAAGCCAGTATGAGACGCCGGCCTCGTCGGCACGCGCGGTCTCAGACGAAACTGACGCCATGACCAGTATCATGGCGATGCCGACATCCCTGAGTGTCTTGCCTCGCCCGTTTGGTCGCCGCCTCATCGAAAGACCGCGAAGCCGCATGTCACGCCCCCTTTGGTGCGGTGCGACCTGTACGGCTCGCTCAAGCGCACGATTCGCCGCAAAATTGTAGCACATTGATTCATGCCGGCCCGGTTGGAGCCAGCCTGAATCCAGTTTCTCAGGCCCCGATCTTCTTGGCGGCCGGAATCGTCCAAGTGCCGTTGATGATCGAGGGGTCGGTTTCCTGCGGCCAATACATCCGCAGCATGAGTATGAAATCTCCCTCGGGCGCAGGAAGCCAGTTCGATTCCTTGTCTTTGCCGGGCGAGTCTTTCTGAATATAGAGATCGGTCGAGCCGTCCGGATTTTCCTTCAGATTTTCCCGCGCACTGATCGAATATCGGTTGAGCGGATTGTTCACGAAGAAGTAGCTGCTGTCGTACATGGTGAGCGACCAGAATCCCTCGACCGGAGGCAAGTGGCCTTTGGGAAACCGCATGACGTATTTGTTCGCACCATTGTACTTGCGGCCATCCGCATCCTTTTGCGAGGTCGGATAGACGGCATCCTGCGGGCGGTTGGCGCCGAGTCCGATCGCGGTTACCAGGGCCCGCATCGGGTAGTCCGTCCCGTAGATGCCGGTTTTCGTCGTGAACGCAAAGCCGTTCTCATCCGTGATGGCCTTGTTGACCTTGAACTGAAGCATGATCCTGTCGAATGACACCTCGGGCACACGCTTCAGGAAGTCCGCCTTCAGCTTGGTCTCGTCAAAGTCCCGCCCGGGTACGATGCCGATGCGGGCAAATTTGGCGAGCTGGGCCGCGTCTGCCGCGTTCGGCGGGTTGCTTTTCATGAGCTCGCATAGCAGCTTGAAATACGACACCGCGTCCATGCGATTGACCTGTTCGCGGACGGCCGTCTTCATGTCGATCGAAGGATCGACCTTTCCTGGAGGCGGTGTGTACGGCTTGCCGTAAGCACTGAGCGGAACGAGCTTGCACTCATCCTGCAGCTTGTGGACGGCGGCGTAGTCCTCCGGCGTCCCGGTGCAATAGATGCGGCCGAGCAGCCACACGATATTGGTGGGCGATTTGTACTCCTTCACGCCGTCCGGCAGCGTGCCCTTCCAGCCGGGCCCGGTGATGGCATAGGTTTGGGCACCGGTGCCGGTGGTGCGCTTTCCCGGCACCTGGAACACCGTCGTCCAGCCATCAAGCATGGGCATCAGGAAATAGCGCCCCTTCATGTCCGGGATGCTGAGGACCCACGGTTCTTTCCCGACGTCGAAGAAGGACGTGGTGTAGAGCGTGTCCGCGTTGGGCGCAGTAACATCACGGAACGACGCGTCCGGATATTGGCGCAGCTTGATGATATGGCCCATCGGCCCTCGCGTGCCCACGGGCTCCGCGACGTTGGTGATGATCCTCCGCGTCATCTCCATCGTCACCAACGGATAGCCGAATATGTAGGCGTCGCTCGCGAGCCAGAAGTCCTCCAAGCCCTGACCGACACCCGCGAAAGCTCCCTCCTCGGCGACGGCTGGTCGACCTATCGCCGCTCCGGTGAGCAGACCCATTCCGCCGAGCGCAAGATTGCGACGCGTGATCTCCATTGTTCTCTCCTTTGCAAATCGAATGGTCTTCAAACAATCGTCAGGCTGCTCCGACTGTCGGCCTGCCGTAAAAGGTGTCCGATCCCGCGGGTCAGGGCTGCATCCTGATCCCGAGCGCCGCTCTCATATCCTTGAAGACCGCCGCGATCGCTTCGATGATGAGTTGATCAGGATGCGCCTTGCAATGTTGGATTACTTCGTGCTCGGCCTCGCGGGACTTCTTGATGTCGAGGTAGTGCTTGCGCGCAAGCCCGTTGTACCAACCGCTGTACCAGGCAGTGAGAAGGTCGGCGTCTCCCTGCCATGTTCCGGCGAGTTGCGCGCAGGTCAGCTTCTGAACGTCCAGATAGCCTTCGGCGTTGGCGTAGGCGCTGAGGTCTGTCTGCGCGTGCGCCGACTGAATGCCGGCGACGATCAGCGATGCTGCGATCATAGCGGTTCGTCTCATGATGCTCTCCTGTGAGCTCGCGTGCCCGGCTTAGATCGCGGCCGATCTTCCACCTGTCGGCCCGGCGGCTTCGACGCGACGGTCGCGTTGCTCAGTAACAAGGCGGATAAGGATAGTATCCGCATCGGGGGGCGTAGTACGGATAGGCTGCCGCAGCTCCAAGCGCGGCCGCACCCGCGACTGCAGCGCCGCGGTAGTAAGCACCTCGCCAGGCGGTGCGGCGGGCAACGCCGGCAAAAGACAGCGGCGTGAATGGACGACCGATGATGTCGATAAAGATCGACGCCGGTCCATCAGCCCCCGCAAGGTCGCCTTCGAGCATATCGACATCGAAAGTCAGCCTGTCGCCTTCGAGCTTGGGCGATTTCAAGACGACGACGGCGTCCGCTACCGATGATCCGTCTTTCCTGAACCCGGACACCGTGGCGTTTGGAGGGTCCTTTGCGAAATTGTCACTGCCATTGCCCCAATCCTCGACAATGCGCGATGTGAGATCATGACCGGCTGCCCTCACGGGCCGATCGGCGAACACGATCGCATTCGGTGAAACCCCCGTCAGCACAAGCTTCCCGTCCTTCAAGCTCGCACCGCGCGAGTTGAGGACGAAGAGCGATGGCACGACTTCCGGCTTTGCCTGACCTATCGACTTCTCGAGCGGTACGTGTGGTTTGTTCTCGGGTGCAGTTTGGGAAAGCGCCTTATGGGGAGCGGCAATCAATCCGGCGGCGCAAAATACCAACAGAGCTGAGCGAAGGGTCATGTTTGTTATTCCTTTGGGGAGCGCAATCTCGGCAATCAGCTTCGCTAAGCATTTCGCGCCAATTCAAATCGCGCGTCTTGCCATTTCGCGCCAATGATCGGAATTGTCATGGCCCAGCGGTGTGGGATCTCTTGCGATGGCCCGCTTGGCCCTGCCGATCGGCAAGTTGCCGCTGCCTGTAAACGATAGGTTGGATTTTCATCAAACGCACGAACCTGCGGCTGAAGCTGCTGGCGTTGCTGTAGCCGACGAATTTCGCGATTTCCGACAGCCGCTTGCTTGAGTCTACGAGCAAGCGGCAAGCGATGTTCAAGCGAACCTCCGCGAGTATGTCCCTGTGGCTGGTGCCCAGGCGACCAAGGTGTCGCTGCAACGTGCGCGAGCTGATCTTGAGGGCGCGAGCGGTGCTATCAAGAGTTGCGTCACCGTGTCGCAGCGACGCGACAATGACTGCGCGGACCGCCTGGGCTGAAGGCAATCGGACAGCTCTCATCGGTTGGTTTGAGGCGTGAAGCCCGTGCTCCTGCAAGAAAAACGACGCTTCAAGATAAAGCAGCTTGGTCCACCGATCTGGCCATCGGCCGCCAAAACTTTCGCGAACCGGAATTCGTCGAACGCGTCGTCGCAGCTGGTTTCGCGATAAAGACAACGCAAGACGAGTTCCGGCCTGCTAAGCTGCGATCGCGGCAAAACTTCTTGGGTAGGTAGTAATGACCGTCATTCCATTGACCCGTTGTCAATTTCTGATCCCGTTCGCTGAGCTCCATTCTGAAATAGGCGGCCCGACGGCAGCACTTCTCGCCAGATTTCAACTCCCGACGTCCTTTGAAGAAAAAGCGGATCATTACGTGCCTTTGCTGCCGGCGGTTCGGTTCGCGACGGCCGCTCAGCAAAAGCAGGGCCTATCGGAAATCGCCTTTCGCGCAGCCCAGCGGCTCTCGTTCGAACATTTGAGCGAAGCCATGCGGGCGCGGGTGCGCCATGCGCCAACGCTTCTGGTTGCCCTGCAGCAAATTTGCCGGTGGGCGCCGTGCGAAGATACGATCCTCCAGCTATGGCTCGAGCCAAGCGGCGAGAACTTGAAGATTTGCAGCAAGCTTACTGGAACGGAGGGCATTTCCCATCTTGAGATATCCCAGTGGCTTCAGAACATATTCGTCCTGCACATCGTCCGTCAGTTCGCCGGGATCAGTTGGTCTCCGAGAGTGATTGCGTTTGAAGCACTCTATACGCCGAGCCCGGAGGTCCAGTCGCATTGGCCGAACACGCGCTTCATGTCGGGTCAAAAGGCGTCATGGATCGAAGTGCCGGCAGAACTCCTCAGTCTTGCAAATCCCGCAAACGACGTTCGGCCGACGCCCGCCGATCACGAGCCGCAGTCATTCGGAAAGGACGTCGTCAGCGCACTGAAGCTAAGCTTGCCCTCCTACCTTGATCAAGGAGGCCTCACGATCATGCAGGCCGCCGAGATGATGGGCGTGAGCACCAGGAGTCTGCAGCGGAGGCTTTCGCTCGCTGGTCTGACATATTCGGGTCTGCTTGAGCAGGCTCGCTTCAACAATGCGGCCAAGCTTCTGGGCAGCACAGAAATCAAGATCATCGACGTTGCATTCTCGTCGGGCTATGCCGACCCTGCCCACTTCACGCGGGCTTTCCGCCGGATTTCCGGCTGCACCCCACGGGAGTTTCGGCAAAGGTCGAGCAACGGACAAGCCACGATCGATCGGCCTGCCTCCCGATCCAATGGCAATCGCCGCGCCTAGGGAAGGTTCTCGCCTTGAACGCGCCGCCACGTAACAACGCGGGGCTCCTGGCTCCCGGATCGATCTTGAGCGCGGCATTGTGCGCGCTGCTTATCGCCGTCCCGGTTGCGCAGGCCTTTGCCGCAAACGATGATGGCCTTGCCAATGCTTCGGTGCCGACGATCTATCTCGACCTCAGGACGATCTACGCACAGGTTCCGGCAGGATCGCTCGCGTTCGGCTTTTGGCCATCCGACGCTGTTCAATACGCAGACGCTTGCGACATCAGGCGGCGCGGCATTTCCGGTCGGCCTGCCAGCAGCGAAATCTCTCAATATGGATTTTCCGCTGACGGTCGATGTCACCAAGAGCGCCTCGCTTTATGCCGGCGTCTCCGGTAGTTCGACGAGCTTTGGAAGCGCCGGCTTTTCGTCCTTTCAAATCACAAGCTGGAACATCGGCTTCCAGGCCGACCTTTACGAGCAGAACGGTGGAACCTTTCCTACCGTGACGCTGCAGTCGACTATCACAAAGTCGATTCCCGATGGTCCACTGAGCACAACCTCCTTCAACAACATTCTCGAATTTGACTATGCGCTCGATTCCGATGAGACCAGAGGCTTCCTCGGCGGTTTCCAATACACGCGAACCGACGTCGACGGTGCGCTGGGAAGGATCAACCCGAACACGATTGCCTATGTCGGCGGCTACTATCAATGGCCGAACAATTGGAAATTTACCGGCCGCGTGGGCGTGCAATCCTTCGAGGGCGCGCAGCTTCTGAACCTCGCATCCATTCAGCCCTTTGCGCAACCGATCGTGCGGATCGATCTCGACCGCGTGGACGATAATGACAACCGACTGTTTGGCGTCACAGCCGAAATCATGTGGGTGCCGAAACCGGCCTATCAACTGACGTTCAGAACGCCTCTGTATGCCGTCAAGAACTAGCCGGCGCCCCGGCCGCCCGAGCAAGCAAGCACCGAGACCATCCGACGAGGGTGCGAGCGACCCGCCCCCGACAGGACGTAAAAACACCAGGTGAACTCGGCAAAGAAACGATGGCTGTCGCCTGACTGAGGCGAAAGCAAATGCCATGGAACTCACGTTCGCATTCCAGGCAAGATGCTTCGGCAGCAAAGTACAGATTGCGCCTGGGGTTGATGACAGCTGCCTGACCCTTTTGGAATGCGCGCCCTACTGCATTCCGTTGATCTACGTCAATCTCGCGAGGCGAAATTGTCGCAGTGTCGCCGTTCGCAAATTGTCCCATAGGGAGGACACGCCATGCTTCGTTGCATCCTCGCCGCTCTGGCGGCTCTGGTTCTCGTCGCTGTCTGCCTGATTCCTGATGACGCCTATGCCCGTCGCGGAGGAGGAGGCGGCTTCCGCGGCGGCGGAGGCGGCTTTCACGGCGGCGGGATGCGTGGCGGTGGCATGCATGTAGGCGGCGGAAGAGTTCACGGTGGAGGATATCGCGTTGCCGGCCGTCCAGGTGGCCGACCGATTGCAGGGCGTCCGGGCTATCCCGGTCGACCGATTGCAGGGCGCCCTGGCCGCCCGGTCGCCGGCTATCCCGGCTACGGCAGAGGCTACTATCGGCCGGGCTGGGGTTATGGTGCTGCCGCCGTCGGCGCTGCAGCCGCAGCCGGCGCGTATGGCGCCTATGGCTACTACGGCAACCAAAGCTGCTACTACAATGAATACGGGCAAATGGTCTGCCCGCAGTATTGATCCGGCTGAGCTGCAATGGATGGACATGCGGTTGCACCGCACCGGCTCGCTGTCGAGCTTCGGTCAGGCATCGGCATGTCCATTTTGAATGGATCGATCGCAAAGAGACGCCATGATCGCCATCGTGGCGGTCCCTTGCATTTTGCTTTTCCAAGGAGACGGCTCGATGGAGTACGACGCCTTCACCGACGCGAGCCTTAAGATGATGTACGAGGCTGTTCGCGGCGCGCTCGAAGCCGACGATGAGTTCGAGGCAAACGGTGAAGATCCAAAATTCCGGGTCCGGTCGACGGCCGAATGGAAGCGGCATGCCAGCAATCTTGAGGCCGAGATTCTGAAACGGGGGCTCCAGATCGACATCATCGACTGGACGCGCGGTCAGAGCGAGCTACCGCTCTAAAGCCATCAGGGGTCCGCGTGAACGCGACGAAGAACACGCGCCCTCGTCCGGATTGGTGCCGGCAACGCTCGCCGTTGATCAAACCGGGCCGTGCGATCCAGGTGGCACCATGTACAGGGTCATGGCGAAAATCACATAGATGAGCACGAGCAAGGCGCCGATAAACCATGCCGACCGTCCGCTGTTGGTGATGAAGCAGGACGTCACGGAGGCGATCATGACCATCGTCACGGCGCCCGGCCAGAACTGCAAATCCATCGGCTTCGGACCGACGACGTAGCTCAGAAGCACCAGTGCCGGCGCGACAAACAAGGCGATTTGAGACGCGCTGCCGAGCGCGATGCTGACGCTCATATCGAGACGGTTCTTGCGCGCCGCAGAAAACGCGACCGCCATTTCTGCCGCGGCGCCGACCAGCGCGACGATGATGAAACCGACGAACGCCGGGCTCAATCCCAGCGTCTCGCCCGCTTTCTGCACCGAGCTAACGAATATTTCGCTGACCAGTGCAACCAGCACCGTGACGACGAGAAGGGTGCCTAACGCAAGTCCGATCGGCCAGCCGGCGCCGCCGGTTTCGCCATGCTCCTCGCTTGCGAACAGCTCCTTGTGTGTCTTGAGCGAGAACAGCAAGCCGAGCCCATAGGCGCATATCAGCAGCACAGCGAGGCCCGTACTGAGAGCCAGCGCCATGGCATCGCCGCGCGCCGGATCGAGGTCGGCAACAGCCGAGGGCGCAAGCAACGCAATCGTGGCCATCAGCAGCAGCGCTGCGTACATCCTCCCGCCGGCCCTATTATACTCCTGAACGTGATGGCGGAGCCCACCGAGCAGGAACGATGCGCCGAGCATGAAGAGTGAATTGGTGACGATCGCACCAGCGATCGATGCCTTGACCAGCATGTACTCTCCGGCATGCAGCGCAGCGATCGCGATGATCAGCTCGGTCAGATTGCCCAAAGTTGCGTTGAGCAGGCCTCCGACTGCGTCACCGGTTTTCTCTGCGACGCTCTCAGTCGCGTGGCTGAGAAGGGCGGCCAACGGCACGATGGCCAGGACGGCGAGCACAAACAGGGCGGTGTGGGCGGACGGAGCTGCCGTCTCGACCGCCAGCACGATCGGTACGAAGACCAGCATCCAGAGCAGTGGATTATGTCGAATTTCCTTGAGCAGAAGGTGCATGGGACCGCCCGGTCGGTGGGAGTTGGACAGCAATTTCTGAACACCATGGACCGCCCGCGCTTGATCTAGCTCAACCCGCAAACAGCCGACGTCGCTCGGTATTTTGCGAACGGTCAGAAGAGCGTTCCTGCCTCCGGCTCCCTGCCCCTTTGACCTAGATCAACCGGCAGCCGATCCGGCTATGTTTTCCTTCTCGGGACGTCCAAGAAAAGCAGCTCAGGAGTTTGCAATGACGAGGAACGCAGCCGCCGCAGCGATTGCACTTTTGATGACAACCTCGTCTCTCGCCATCGCAGCAGAGACATCCCCGACTGTCGGCGTTGCGCCACCCAGCGCCGCCGACCTGAAGAGCCTGACCGACATGCGCGTCGGCATCGTCAAGGCCGCCTTGCAGCTGACTCCGGATCAGGAGAAGTACTGGCCGGCCATCGAGGATGCGATCCGCACCAGAGCGAAAAATCGGCAGGCTCGGTTGGAGCGCATTGCCGAATTGCACGAAAACGGACCGATGGACGGAATGCATGAAGGCAATCCGGTCGAATTCATGCAGCGCAGGGCGGATCGGCTGATTCAGCGCGGGACCGACCTCAAGAAGCTCGCCGATGCCTGGGAGCCGCTCTACAAGACATTGAGCGATGATCAGAAGAGAAGGATGGCGTTCGTGTCGTTCGCTGTCATGCGTAGCGTGCGAAATGCGATCGAGCAGCGCGGCGGTCCGGAAGACGAGGACGAGTAAAGCCAAACGGGCGCAGGCGTCTACGTTGCGGGGCGATTCCATGTCGCGGCGCGCATCGCCGCTTCGCCAGAGGCAGCGCCGCGTTCATCAACCGGCGGTCATTCCGGCGGCGGAAAGCGATCGAAGGTCGGCAGCTCGTGTGCATCCTCCATCCAGCGCAGCCGCTCCGCGACCTGGATATGCATCGTGGCCGGCACCGCGTCGGGATCGTCATAGGTGCCGCTCTGGATGTCGATGAACCCGGGCAGCATGTTGCCGTTGGTATAGAAAAGTCCGCTGCCGCAGTTCGCGCAGAAGTGCCGCCGGCCGTGCTCCGAGGATCGGTAGATCCTGGGCTGCCCCTTGGTCACCTTGACCATGTCCTCGGCCACCATGACCCAGCCAACCATCGGCGCGCCAGCGTGGCGCCGGCAATCGGTGCAGTGACACAAAGCATGGACGACCGGTTCGCCGGTCACCTCGTAACGGATCTCGCCGCAGTGACAGCCGCCGGTGACGTCAGCCATGTTTTCCTCCGCTCGATCAGTGGTTTGCCGGGTCGATAACGCCGCAAGCAGCAACGCTTCAATTGCGCATCTTGCCCTTGCGTCGAGCTGTCGCGCGGTCCCCTGCGCCCACCGATCATGCAGACCGGCGTCGTACCTCACGAAATCGTCATCCCTGCCCTCGGCCCCGCCAAAGCGTCGGGAATAAAGCCCCGGCCCCGCCGATCATCTCCCCGGAAACCCAATCCCTGGGCCCACGGGAGACTTGCCATGAGCGGACACGATCACGACCATCGCGATGAGGAAAAAGGCGTTAGCCGACGCAAGGTGCTGGAATGCATGACCTGGGCCGGCACCGGCGTGCTGTGGACCGTCACCGGCGGCGTGCCGCATTCGCTCGGCATCGTCGGCTCGGCCGCGGCTGCGGAAGCTGCGCCCGGCATGACCTTCATGCAGATCAGCGACAGCCATGTCGGCTTCGACAAGCCGGCCAACCCGAACGCCATCGGCACGCTGGAAGAGGCCATCAACAAGGTCCGGGCGATGCCGGTCAAGCCGTCCTTCATGATCCACACCGGCGACATCACGCATCTGTCGAAGGCGTCCGAATTCGATGACGCCGATCGCATCATCTCGCAGGCCAAGCTCGACGTGCACTACGTGCCGGGCGAGCACGACTTCATCGACGAGGAGGTCAAGCTCTACAAGGAGCGCTACGGCCGCGGCACCAAGGGTCCGGGCTACTATTCGTTCGATGCCGGCGGCGTGCATTTCATCGGCCTCGTCAACGTCGTCGACCTCAAGGGCGGCGGCCTCGGCAATCTCGGCAACGAGCAGCTCGAATGGCTGGAGAACGACCTCAAGGGCCGCTCGAAGTCGACGCCGATCGTGCTGTTCGCCCACATCCCGCTGTGGACGGTCTATCCGCAATGGGGCTGGGGCACCGAGGACGGCGCCCGCGCGCTGGAATACGTCAAGGACTTCGGCTCGGTCACGGTGCTCAACGGCCACATCCACCAGGTAATGCAGAAGGTCGAGGGCAACGTCACCTTCCACACCGCGCGTTCGACCGCCTTCCCGCAGCCGTCGCCGGGCTCCGCCCCCTCGCCCGGCCCGATGAAGGTGGAGGATGCCAAGCTGCGCAGCATGCTCGGCGTCGCCAGCATCAACTTCAAGCAGAACAGCCAGCCGCTGGCGATCATCGACACGCCGCTGCAAGGCTGAGGGACAAGACCGATGAGTTCGATCAATCGACGCGACTTCGGGATCGCCGTGGTCGCGACCATGCTGCTGCCGGTCACGGCGGCCCGCGCCGAAGATACCGCGGTTCACATCGACAACTTCTCGTTCACCCCGCCCCAGCTCGAGGTGAAGGCCGGCACGACAGTGACCTGGACCAACCGCGACGACATCCCGCACACCGTGGTGTGCGCGGGCAAATTCCGCTCCAAGACCATGGATACCGACGGCACCTTCTCGTTCACCTTCACGGAGCCCGGCGAGTACAAGTATTTCTGCTCGCTGCATCCGCACATGACAGGCAGTGTCAAGGTTGGGTAACGTGACAACCCATACAATCACAACCATGCCCGGCCGGTGGCCCTCCGCCCCCGGCCGGGCACGCGCCGTCTCTCGACATGCCGGACAGGACACGATGGTTGTCAACGCGTCGCAAGACGATCCCGAAAAGGCGCGGCGCTTCCGCGAGGCCGCGCTGCCGTACCTTGACGACGCCTATACGCTGGCCCGCTATCTGCTGCGCGACGCCGCCGACGCCGAGGATGCGGTGCAGGAATGCTATCTGCGCGCCTACAAGCATTTCGACAGCTACCGCGGACCTGCGATGAAGCCGTGGCTGTTCGCGATCCTGCGCAATGTCTGCCGGGCCGAATATGCAAGGCGCAAGACCGCCCCGACCGCGGTCGAGGAGTTGCCCGAAGGCGGCGAGCAGACCCCGCTGTGGAATGAAGCCCCGGAGACCCCGGAAAAGCAGCTGCTGCGCCGCTTCGACGGCGAAACCGTGCGCAAGCTGGTCGCGGCGCTTGCCGAGCCGTTCCGCGAGACCTTCGTGCTCAGGGAAATCCAGAATCTTTCATACCGCGAGATCGCCGATGTCGCCGCCGTGCCGGTCGGCACCGTGATGTCCCGCCTCGCGCGTGCCCGAGCCATGCTGCGATCGGCCTGGCTTGCGGAACAGGAGCAAGCGAAATGACCTGCGAGGAAGCCGAAGTGCTGATCCACGCGCTGATCGACGGCGAACTCGACGCCGGCCATGCGCGCGAAGTGGAAGTCCATGTCGAGGGGTGCGCGCATTGTGCCGCGCTCATGAAGGAGTATCAGGAGATCCGCCAGGCGATCGCCGAGAGCGATTTGCGCTACAAGGCGCCGCTCGAGCTGCGCCGCAAGATCGAGAAGTCACTGCCGCAACCGCAAGCGCAGGCGGCGCCGACCCGGCGCTCGGTGCTGCGCGGCTTCGCGCTGGGCTCCGCGGTGTCGGCGATGGCAGCGACCGGCCTTGTCGCGATCGTGCTGCGCAACGATGACGAGCAGCGCATCGAGAACGAGGTGGTGTCGGCGCATCTGCGTTCGCTGCAGGCCGGCCACCTCACCGACGTGATCTCGACGGATCAGCATACGGTCAAGCCCTGGTTCAACGGCAAGCTTGACGTCTCGCCGCCGGTGATCGATCTCACCGCGCAGGGCTTTACCCTGATCGGCGGCCGGCTCGACTACGTCAACGCCCGCGAGATCGGCGCCGTGGTCTACAAGCGGCGCCAGCACGTCATCAACCTGTTCGTGGCGCAGACAGCGAACACCGAACGCAAGGCGGCGAAGATCTCGACACTGCAGGGCTTCAACATCCGCCGCTGGAGCGACCGCGGCCTGAACTACTGGGCGGTCAGCGATCTCGGCGCCGACGAGCTCTCCGAGTTCGGCGACAAGTTCGAGGGCGCAATGCGCGCCAACAAGGAGGGGTGAAATCTTGTAGCCCGGATGGAGCGAAGCGCAATCCGGGAACGGTCTTGCCAGTTGCGAGAATCCCGGATTTCGCTTCGCTCCATCCGGGCTACAGGTTCGAAACTACGCCGACTTGCGCACCGCGTTGTCGACCAGCGTCTTGCCGAGCGACCAGATCGCGCCGGGCACCTTGTGGCTGCCGGCGATCACGTCGTCGAACGACTTCTCGATCCAGGTGCAGTCCTCTTCGGTGATCATGAGCGGCGGCAGCAGCTTGATGGTGTGGAGGCCGTGGCCCGCGACCTGGGTCAGGATCTTGTGATCCTTGAACAGCGGCACCGTGATCAGCTGGCAGAACAGGCCCTTGTTGGCGGTCTCCAGCAGATTCCACGACGCCTTGAGCCGCAGCGATTTCGGCGGACCGAACTCGACGCCGATCATCAGGCCTTTGCCGCGAACTTCCTTCATCAGTTCATAGCCAGGCACCATGCGCGTCAGCGCAAGACGGAGCTCGGCGCCGCGCTTGGCGGCGTTCTCGACGAGCTTCTCGGCCTTGATGACGTCGAGCGTGGCAATGCCGGCGGCCATCGCGAGATCGTTCTTGGCGAAGGTCGAGCCATGCACGACCGCGCGGTCCATCTGGTTGAAGATCTTGTCGAAGATGTTCTTGCGCGTCAGCAGCGCGCCGATCGGCACGTGACCGCCGGACAGCGCCTTCGCCAGCAGCACCATGTCGGGCTCGATGCCCCAATGCTCGATCGCGAGGAATTTTCCGGTGCGGCCGATGCCGGTCTGGATCTCGTCGGCGATGAACAGCGTGCCGTATTTGCGGCACAGCGCCAGCGCGCCGGGCAGGAACTCGTCGGTGGGCATGTTGACGCCCTTGCCCTGGATCGGCTCGACGATGAAGGCGCCGACCTGGCGCGACGACAGCGCCTTCTCCAGCGCTTCGAGATCGTTGAAGGGAATCGGAGTGCAGCCCGGCAGCAGCGGCTCGAATCCGCCGCGGAAATTCGAATCATCCGTCAGCGACAGCGCGCCGTAGGACAGGCCGTGGAACGAATGCCCGCAATAGACGATACCGGGGCGGCCGGTCGCGCCACGCGCGAATTTGATCGCGGCTTCGACGGTTTCGGCGCCGGAATTGGCGAAAAACACCTTGTCCAGATATGGAACATGTTCCAGAAGACGTTCAGCGAGCACGCCGGCGAGCGTCGAGACATCGAGCTGCACGAGATTGGGCAGATCGGCGTCGAGCACGCTCTTCAGCGCCTGGCGCAGGGCCGGATGATTGCGGCCAATCGCAAAAACGCCAAATCCGCTCAATAGATCAAGGTAACGAGCCCCCTGACGATCGAAGAGGTATTGGCCTTGCCCCTTCTGGAAGCCGACGTCGTAGCCGATGGTCTTGAGAACGCGAACGAGCTGCTCGTTGAGGTGACGCGTGTGCATGGCACCGCGCTGCCCCTCGCGCTCCACAAAAATCTCGGAAACGTCTAAATTGGAACTTACCATTCGTTACATACGTCGGTTGATGGCCATCTCGTCAACTTAAAACGCTCGCTAGCGGCGTTTTGACCCCCGCTCGGATCGTCCAGTCAAGCACAGGTTTGGACCATGTTGCACTGCCCAAGAACTTTCGCGCGTACAATAGCCTTTTCAGGTTTATTTTTGGCCACCGTATTATCACCGGCACTTGCAGCGGACCCGACCGGCGACTGGAAGGTCGCTGACGGTGTCGCCACCATCCGCGTCGCCCAGTGTAATGGCAACATGTGGGGTGCGGTGTCTTGGGAAAAAACCCCAGGCGGCAAGGATAAGAACAATCCTGATCCTGCGAAGCAGAGCAGGCCGACGCTGGGCATGCCGATCCTGATCGACATGAAGAAGAAGGCCGGCGCGGATGCGTGGGAAGGTCAGGTCTACAACGCCAAGGACGGACAGCTCTACAGCTCGACCATCAAGCCCGTCGGCACCGATCAGCTCGAGATCCAGGGCTGCGTGCTCGGCTTCTTGTGCGGCGGCGAGACCTGGACCCGCGTCGGTCCGCCGATTCCGGTGAGCGCCGCCGGCAGCCCGGCGGCGAAGGGCACCCAGCCCAAGTCAACAGCACCGCAGAAAACCACCGGTGCCGTGGCGCCGGCCACCAAGCCGGGGCAAAAGCAGGCCCCGGGCAATGCCAATGCGCAGGCTGACGCCGTGGGCGATATCTGCCTGCTCCCCGACATCGCGCGACCGACGCATTAGCGGAAACCTGCGGGAACACCGTCCGCTGACATCGCGGCTCGGCGGCGCCTGCCGCCAAGCCGGTTCGACAGCGAATCGCCAACGCGTCAGGTGACGTCGTTGGCGATGTCCTCCTCCTTGACCTCGCGCGGCTTGCCCATCAGCGCCGGCTGGAACAGCAACACCGCCGCGAGCGTGGTGACCAGCGAGAGCGCCAGCAGCTTGCCCATGCTGGCGGTGCCGGGATGGCTCGACAGCCACAGGCTGCCGAACGCGGTCGCCGTGGTCAGCGCGCTGAAAAAGATCGCGCGTGTCAGGCTCGACTGCAGCAGATTCGTCCTGCCCTGGCGCCACGCCGTGACATAGTAGATCTTGAACGCCACGCCGACGCCGAGCAGCAGCGGCAGCGCGACGATGTTGGCGAAGTTGAGCGGCAGCCCGATCAAGACGCAAATCTCCAGCGTGACGATGCCGGCGACGAGGAGCGGCACCAGCGTCATCAGCACGTCGACGACGCGGCGCAGCGTGAGCCACAGCAGCAGGCTGATCGTGACCAGCGCCAGAATGCCGGCGTGGATGAACGCCTTCACGATGACGTCGCCCGACTTCAGGATCGAGACCGGTCCGCCGATCGCGGTCGGCTCGGCGGCGAGCACGGCGTCGGCAAAGCGGCGCAGATTGTCGTTGTCGTTCGGATCGCCCTTCGGCTCCACCTCGACACGCATCAGGCCGTCCTTGGTCTTCCAGCTGGCGACGAGTTCCGGCGGCAGGTTCTGCAGCGTGACGGTCTGGGCCTGCAGCGTATTGCGGAGCTGATCGAACACGATCTTCATCGGCGCGACGAATACGTCCTGCGCCTTGTCGCGGGTCGCCTCATTCGCATCGGCGAGCTTCTGCAGCGCGTCGGCGAGCCGGCGCGCGGCCAGCGCACCCGGCCCCTTGCCGTCGCCCGCGGTCTTGCGCAGGCCGTCGACCGAGCTCTTCAGCGACTCGACATTCTCCTGATCCGACGGCGCCGGATCGACCGAATCCGGGTTGAGCGCGGGGCCGAGCGTCTTGGCCGCCTGCGCGATCAGCTTCAGCTTGGCCGGCTGGTCGTCGGGCACGAAGCTGTCGAGCGACATCACGCGCGACACTTCCGGCAGCTTCTCGAGCTTGGCCTCGATCTTCTTGGCGTCGGCTTCCGAGCGCGTCATCACATTGATGGCATTGGCGCCGGTGTTCGGATCCTTCCTCAGGTCGAGGAAGGTCGCGATCGATTCCACCTTGGAATTGCGCAGATTGATCGGGTTGAAGTCGAACTTCATGTAATGGAGCAGCGGCAGGCCCGCGACCGTGACCAGCAGCGTGCCGACGATGATCGGAACGCGATGCTTCTCCAGGAAGTTATCGAGCGGCGCCAGGAAGGCGTAGCCGACCGGCTCCTTCTCGCCGGGCGGATTGAGCAGATCGAGCAGCGCCGGCAGCACCGTGATGCTGGTGACGAACGCCACCAGCATGCCGGCGCCGGCGATCTTGCCGAGCTCCGAGATGCCCTTGTAGTCGGTCGGCAGGAAGCAGAGGAAACCGGCAGCGGTCGCCATCGCGGCGAGCGACAACGGCACCGCCGAGCGGCGCGCCGCGTTTTCCAGCGCCAGCGTCAGATTGTCGTTCTTGAAGCGCTCGGAGCGGTAGCGGACGCTGAACTGGATGCCGAAGTCGACCCCGAGGCCGATGAACAGCACGGCGAAGGCAATCGAGAGCAGGTTCAGCGAGCCGACCATCATCAGGCCGACCGCCGTGGTGATGGCAAGCCCGATGAACAGGTTCACGAACACGGCGAAGATGATCTTGCCGGAATGCAGCGCCATCCAGAGGATGACCAGCACGATCACCACGGTGCCGATGCCGTTGGTGATCGCGCCGTCCTGCACGGTGGCGTATTCCTCGTTGGCGATCGGCACCGGTCCGGTCAGGCGAACGCGCGCGTGATATTCAGTCGGGAATTTCAGATCGGCCGCCGCCTGGCGGATCGCATCGGTCGCGGCCTTGCCCGGCTCCAGCGCCGAATAGTCGATGATCGGCTTGATCTCGATGAAGGCGCGCTTGTCCGAATCGGTCAGCGGCTTGTCGCTGGTGAGCTCGCGCCACGAGAAGGTCGCGTTGCCCTTGGCGAGGACGGTCTCGACCGTCTCGGAGATCAGGTTGAAGGGCGGCGCGGCATTGTCGAGCTTGACCTGCCCGCGCTTGACGCCGGCAAGGCCGGTCTCGAGCGCGCCGGTCAGGCCGCGTATCGAGGGATCGCCGGCCATGATCTCGATCAACGGTGCAGCCGATTCGAGCTGGCCCGCGACCTTGCCGACCTCTTCGGTCGGCAGGAACAAGAGGCCATTCTTCTCGAAGAATTCGCCGGAGCCGAGCGCGGTGATCGCTTCGAAGTTCTTCTTATCGGCCTGCAGCTTCGCGGTGAGCGCCTTCGCGGCCGAGCTGGTCAGCTCCGGCGTCGCTGCCTCGACCACCGCCAGGATCAGCCGCTCGCGATCAAATGCTTCCTCGAACTGGTTGTCGCGCTTGCGCCAATCGAGATCCGGCGAGATCAGCTTGTTGATGTCGGTGTTGATCGAGAAGTTGCGGGCCGTGTAGAAGCCGGCGCCGATCGACAACAGGACAGAGATAATCACAACCGGAAGGGCAAAACGCGTACAGGTTCTAACAACGGAGACGACAATATTTGTCAGCACTTCGTTTCTTTCTAATCTCGGGGAAGCATGGCCGAAAACGCCCGCTCTGTAGCGGAGTTCCCGGGACCGATCTAATGTTGTTTTGGTTATCTTCCTCGACGGGACGGCGAGGAGGTTCCAAACCACAAGAACGGCCACGAATGGCCGGTATAAACCGCATCAGTGGGCGATAAAGTGACGAACGAGTGAGGGAGACGGACGGTCGCAGGGGTCGAAATCCACACCATATTACCTCTAACCCCTCGTCCGTGACCACGTCCCCATCGAACCGCTACCTTTTTGCCACAAATCGCTGTATTTCCATGCGCTTGGGGCGCAGATCCCGTCCAGGAACTGTGATGGCTCGGACATTGCAACTGACGTTGCGACGTCCGACCTGTGGAGTGCGTTGCCGAAAAGGCCGCAGGGCTTTGAACGAGATTGGTGCAATTTGCGTAACGGACGTCAGATGGAAGTGTTTCTTGCTCAGCCGCGCGGCTTTTGCGCGGGCGTTGTGCGCGCGATCGAGATCGTCGAACGCGCGCTCGAGAAGTATGGGCCGCCGGTCTATGTCCGCCACGAGATCGTGCATAACAAACACGTCGTCGAGAGCCTGAAGAAGAAGGGCGCGATCTTCGTCGAGGACCTCTCGGAAGTGCCGGCCAAGGCGGTGACCGTCTTCAGTGCCCATGGCGTTGCTAGGAGCGTCGAGGAGGAGGCGGAAGCCCGCGATCTGCCGGTGCTCAATGCCACCTGCCCGCTCGTCACCAAGGTCCACAACCAGGGCAAGCGCTATATCTCGAAGGGCCGCGCCCTGATCCTGATCGGGCACGCCGGCCATCCCGAGGTCGAGGGAACCATGGGCCAGGTTCCGGGGCCGGTCCTGCTGGTCCAGAGTGTCCAGGACGTGGCGGAACTGAGGCTGCCGAGCGATACGCCGGTCGCCTACATCACCCAGACCACCCTGTCCGTGGACGACACCAGGGACATTATCGCGGCCCTTCAGGCAAAATTTACAGATATTCAAGGCCCGGATATCAGGGATATCTGCTATGCGACACAGAACCGCCAATCTGCGGTAAGGGACCTCAGCAAACTGGTTGACGTCATTTTGGTGGTGGGGGCCGCCAACAGTTCCAACTCGAACAGGCTTCGTGAAATCGGCACCGAGGTCGGCGTCGCGAGTTATCTCATTGCCGATGGGAGCGAACTCAATCCGGATTGGCTCAAGGATGCGAAGGCCGTCGGCATTACCGCGGGCGCTTCTGCGCCCGAAGTTTTGGTCGACGATGTGATCGAGGCTCTGCGGCGGATCGGACCGGTGTCGGTCTCGGTCGTTCCGGGCCGAGAAGAGAATATCGAATTCCGGCTGCCAGCCGAACTGACTGCGGGCTGATCTGAACCCACATCCCTTTGATAAGTGCAGAAAGAAATCGTCTAATGGCTATACCGTTCTTCAAGGAAATGCGGATCGGCGGTTATCTGATCAAGCAGAAGCTGCTTGGCCGCAAACGCTATCCGCTCGTGCTGATGCTGGAACCTTTGTTCCGTTGCAACCTCGCCTGCGTCGGCTGCGGCAAGATCGACTATCCCGATGCGATCCTCAATCGCCGCATGACGGCGCAGGAATGCTGGGATGCGGCCGATGAGTGCGGCGCGCCGATGGTGGCGATCCCCGGCGGCGAGCCGCTGATCCACAAGGAAATCGGCGAGATCGTGCGCGGCCTCGTGGCCCGCAAGAAGTTCGTCTCGCTGTGCACCAATGCGCTGCTGCTCGAGAAGAAGCTCGATCTGTTCGAGCCGTCGCCCTATTTGTTCTTCTCGGTGCATCTCGACGGCCTGAAGGATCATCACGACAAGGCGGTGTCGCAGAAGGGCGTGTTCGATCGCGCCGTCTCGGCGATCAAGGCGGCGAAGGCGCGCGGCTTCACGGTCAACGTCAATGCCACAATCTTTGATGGTCATCCGGCCGAGGAGATCGCCAAGTTCCTCGATTTCACCACCGAGCTCGGCGTCGGCGTCTCGATGTCGCCGGGTTACGCCTATGAGCGTGCGCCCGACCAGGAGCACTTCCTCAACCGCACCAAGACCAAGAAGCTGTTCCGCGACGTCTTTGCGCTCGGCAAGGGCAAGAAGTGGAATTTCATGCATTCCGGCCTGTTCCTCGACTTCCTCGCCGGCAACCAGGAATACGAGTGCACGCCCTGGGGCATGCCGGCGCGCAACATCTTCGGCTGGCAGAAGCCCTGCTATCTGCTCGGTGAAGGCTACGCCAAGACCTTCAAGGAGCTGATGGACACCACCGACTGGGACACCTACGGCACCGGCAAGTACGAGAAGTGCGCCGACTGTATGGCCCATTGCGGCTATGAGCCGACCGCGGCGACCGCCGCGATCAACAATCCGCTGAAGGCGATGTGGGTTGCGCTGCGCGGCATCAGGACATCGGGCCCGATGGCGCCCGAGATCGACATGTCGAAGCAGCGTCCGGCGCAGTACATCTTCGCCGAGCAGGTGCAGAAGAAGCTCTCGGAGATCCGCCGCGACGAGGCTGCGGCCGCCGCCGCCAAGCAGCAAGCGAAGGCCTCGACCGCCGCCTGACGCGCGATGTGAGCGAAAGCAGAAACATGAAAGCCCCGGTTCAGCGAACCGGGGCTTTTTCTTTGGATCAGGATGCCGCATGCTCTTCCGATCTCGTGCGCAGAAGCAATCTCTCGATCTCTGCCGCGCGCGGTGCACTGAGTGTGCCGCGCTCGATCCCGAGCGGGACGTTGCGCAGGGCGAGCTCGCGATACAGCGCGCCGGAGGGAGGAAAGCGCTCATCCAGCGCCCGGAGATGCTTGAGGATCGTTCCGACGTCGCCGCGCGCCACGCAGCCGCCCATGCCGTTGGCGAGGCCACCGTCGAGAACAGCCGCGACCGTCCCCCGCAGCAGCGGCATCATCGCGCGCAACGCGTCGGCCTCGCTGGCGCCAAAGCTCTTCCAGAGCTCGACGCCCTCCTTGAGCAGCGCGATCAGGAACGGACCGACGTAATAGGCCGACGCATGATAGAGCGCCCGCGCACCGGCCGGCAGCGCGAGCGGTTCACACCCGATGCGGGTCGCAAGCAATTCCAGGTCACGCCTGAAGTCGCCCTCTGCCTCGATGCCGACGGTGCATCCGCGCAACCCCTCGAGCGCGACGTCGGGATTGGCAAACATCTGCATCGGATGAAATCCGCCGGTCGCGGCGCCTGCGGATTTCGCATGATCGAGGGCGGCCAGTTCGGTCGCGCCGCTGCAATGAACCACGCGGTGACGCGGCTCCCAGCGCAAGTCGCGGCAGACCGGCAGGATCGCGTCGTCGCTCACGGTCAGGAAAACCATGTCGCAGCGGTCGACGACCTGCTGCGCATCCGTCATCGGCCGCGCCGACGGGATGCGGGATCCGAGCCGCTGCGCGGCATCGGCACCGCGGTTGTAGAACGCCGCGACGTTCAGCCCCGCGCAGGCGAAGGCCGGCGCGAGCGTCTGCGCCACGCGGCCGGCGCCGATGAAGCCGATCCGCAACGCCGCCAGCGCCGTGCTCATTGCGCGTAGCTCCCGTCGATGCGGTCGAGCCTGCGCCGTAGCGCCGGCCATTCCAGCAGGCCGTACCCGGCTTGCAGATTTTGCGCCGCTTCATTCAGCACCGGATTGGTGTCGCGCTCATTGTCCAGCGTGATCTCGGTGCCGGCAAAACAGGTCACCGTGTTGCCGATCGCCATCTCGGTCGGCGCATGCAGCGGCCGGCCACAGCCGAGCGCGTCGACCTGGATCCGGCAGGCCTGCTCCAGCCAGTAGATCGCGTTGAACGCCTGCGGAATCGTGTTGCCGCACACCAGGAGGCCATGATTGCGCAACACCAGCAAATTGTTGCGACCGAGATCAGCGACGACCCGGTCGCATTCCTCCCGATCGATCGCCGGCCCCTCGAAATCGTGATAGCCGATCCGACCGTGAAACCGCATCGCCGTCTGCGACAGCGGCAACAGCCCTTCGGCAAGCGTGCTGACGGCGGTGCCTGCCCTGGTGTGGGTATGCAGGACGCACTTCACGTCGGGTCGCGCGCGATGGATCGGGGCATGCAGATAGAAGCCGGCCACGTTGACGTTGTAGCCATGGTCGGGCTGCAGCAGGGTCCGGCCCTCGATGTCGATCTTGACGAGGCTCGACGCGGTGATCTCCTCGTACAGCATGCCATAGGGATTGATCAGATACTGATCGTGATGCCCCGGGACCTGTGCACTGATGTGGTTGTAGATCAGGTCGGTCATTCCGTAGAGCGCGACCAGGCGGTAGCACGCCGCAAGGTCGACGCGGGTTGCCCACTCCTCGTCTCCGACGACGGCCCTGACATCGCTGACGGCACAAACTTCGGTCTGACGCATGACTTGGACCCTCAGTGATGGATGACGGAGGCACGTTCGACGATGGCGCCAAGACCTTCCGTCGATGGAAGCCCGCCGAATACCTGCATCCCGTCCGCGCCAAGCCTGGATTTCACGAACAGTTCGGCGGCCGCGGCGTCGCCATGCTTCAGCATCTCGGCGGCCTGCAGCGCATGCGCCATGCGGGTGACGAGTGCTCTCGCATGCCCGTCGTCCGGGTATCGAGCACGCAAGCGATCGGCGAGATCGTCCGTGCTTCGGTCATAGACCGGATTGAGGCCCCTGCTCGCACGCAACTCGTCGACGAATGCGTCCCGGCAATTCGCATCGCGTTGTATGGCGCGCAAAACGTCCATGCACATCATGTTCGAGGTACCTTCCCAGATCGAATTCAACGGCGCCTCGCGATAGAGCCGGGCCATCGGATTCTCCATGATGAAGCCGTTGCCGCCATGCACCTGCAGGCATTCATAGGTGAAGGCCGGCGCGCGCTGGCAGTTCCAGAACTTCATCACGGGTGTCGCGACCCGCGCCAGCAATCGCTCGTGTTCGCTTGTCTGCAGGCCGTCGGTCGCGCGCGCGACCCGAAACGCGCCGAGCATCGCCGCCTCGCTCTCGAGCGCGAGGTCGGCGAGCACGTTGCGCTGCATCGGAAGCTCGGACATCGGCTTGCCGAACGCCGTTCGCGTTTGCGCGTGGTTGAGGGCGAGGCTCAGCGCCTGGCGCATCAGCCCGGCGGAGCCGACCGCGAAATCCAGCCGCGTCAGATGGGCATGCGAAAGGATTTCCGCGATGCCGCGGCCCTCTTCGCCAACCAGGATCGACCACGTATCGTGGTACTCGATCTCGCTCGACGCGTTCGACCGGTTGCCGCACTTGTCCTTCAGACGCTGAATGTGGATGCGGTTGGCACTGCCATCGGGCAGCAGGCGCGGCACGAACAGGCAGCTGACGCCGGACTGGGTGCGCGCCAGCGTGTAGAATCCGTCGGCCACCGGCACCGAGAAGAACCATTTGTGGCCGGTGAGCGCATAGATCTCGCCATGCGCGCCGCGCTCGACAAAGCGCGCGGTGGTCTGGGTCTCACGCAGATCGGAGCCGCCCTGCTTTTCGGTCATGGCGTAACCGATGACCGCGGAGCGCTTGGCCTCGATCGGAAGCCGCCGCGGATCGTAGTCCGCCGCCAGCGTTCGCTCCCGCCACAAATTGAATTGCGGCTTGCCGGAGAACCCGGCGATCGCGGCGTACGCCATCCCGGTGGGGCAACCGACGCCGTTCTCGATCTGGTTCCAGAGATAGCTCAGCGCCGCACGCGCCAGATGGCCGTGTGGTTCGCGCGTCGACCAGGCGAGGCTATGCACCTCGCTCCGGAACGCCAGCGCCATCAATTGATGCCAGGCCGGATGAAATTCGACCCAATCATTGCGGTTGCCATACCGGTCATGGGTCAGGAGCTTCGGTTCGTGCTCGTTGGCCAGCCGTGCCGCCTCCTGCACGGATTCGCTGCCGGCATGAGCTCCGAGCGCGGAAAGCTTGTCTTTCGCCCACGGCGCGATCGTCGCGATCAGGCCACTCAGCGCGCGGTCGTCATCGAACGCATTGAAGCCGAGCGCCGGCCGCGCCTGATTGCGTACTTCATGGGTCGCAAACGGAGCGGCTTTCGCTTCAGCGACGGCAACCGGCTGGACGCGCGCGTTCATGCGGAGACTCGCGATACAGGGATGAGTTCAGGCGTGGCGTGGCGAAACAGCATGCGCGCGGAAAGCCCTGCGATCGACTGTGCGATCGCCTTCGCCGCGTCGGAATCGGGGGCCGCTTCGGGCGCAAGGGGACCGACCAGCGCCTCCATGAAGGCGCCGGTCACGCAGGATGCCGCGACGTTCGCGTCGATCTCGACGAACTCACCGCCGGCGATACCGCGCCGAACCAGCCTTGCGATCTGATCGGCCAGGGCCGCCCGGTATTTCAGGCGCGCCGCGTCGATCTCGGGTTCACAGGGTTCGGCGATCAACGCGTACGCCAGGCGGCGGCCGCGCATCGCCCGGACCGCGAAAGTGTAGATCGCGTCGACCAGGCACTGGGACGCCGAGCCTTCCGCCTCGACGATCGCGGCGACGACAGCCACCTCGCGCTCGGACACCAGGGCGAGCACCTGCGCGTACAGGTCCGCCTTGGAGTCGAAGTAGCGATACACGCTGCCCGTGGCCACGCCGGCCCGTGAGGCGATCAGGGCGATCTGGGCGTCCTTCCAGCCACTCAGCGCCACGGCCTCCCTGGCGGCATCGAGAATACGCGCTTTGGTTTCGACCAGTTGGTTGAGGCGAACGGCAGCGATTGCCATAGTGAACCTTAATTCATGAATAAAGGATCATAGTTCATTCTCGGATGAATAGCCGTAGCTGTCAAGCATTGACCCAGCGCGGTCCGCGCAGGGCCCCTTCCCGGGGCGCCGGCGCGCTGCTGGCAAGTCGTCATAGGCTGACCGCGCGACCCGCCGGCCCGAGGGACACGGATATGCGGGGTCTCTCACCGCACAGCCGACGCGCAAGTCCCGCTGACCGCGTGGAACCGGAACAGCGTGGCATCGAGCGAAACCTTTGGGCATCAAAGCAAAAGGCCCGATCGCGATGCGACCGGGCCTGTGAGTTGAGCTTGATGCGGTGAGAAACCCGGTCCCTGCCCGGCGCAGCGGATCAGGCCGCCTTCGCTGTGATCAGAACGTCTTCTACCGGCATCAACACCTCGTTGCCGAGCAGGAAGCCGCGGCAGCTGCGCAGCGAGCGCAGCGCGCGGTTGAAGTCAATTCCGGTCGACACCAGCGCGCGCAGCGTCCGTGGATTGCGGGCGATGCCGCGCAGCACCTTGCGCAGGTCGATGTCGCCGTTCGGCTTCACCGCGGATTTCGCAAGTTCCGGTAGCGCCCGGTGCGCGGGATCGCTGATTACGCGCAATGCGGCAAACGGAATGCGGGCCTTGGCGGCATAGGCCGCCGCGATATGGCTCTCCATATCAACCGCGGCTGCGCCCGTCATCGAGCGCAGAGCGGCCTTGCAGGCCTTTGCCGCGATCACCTCTTCCACGCCGGCGAGACTGCCGCGGACGATCCTGCGGCGCTTCAGCGCGGCGCTGGCGATCATCTCTTCGTTCAGCGCGGATGCGGCCAGGAAACGGGTATCGCCCGACATCACCTCGGTCGCAACCACGACGTCGCCTGACTTGAGCGACGGATCGAGCCCGCCGGCCACGCCGAACGAAATCACGCCACGGAAGGTGCTCGGATCCAGCGTCGCCAGCAACTCACGCAGCTGCTGCGGATCGCTCGAACTGCAGATTACGATCATGCCGGGGCCTGCCGCGATGCGAGCCTCCTGCACCAATCCAGTCACAATCAATACCGGCCGAGGATCAATTCTACTGCCCACGGTCTCGGCGGCCCCCGCCTCAACAATCACATCCCGACCCCTACCACCCTGCTATTGGTGCTTCTCAAATTTCGATACCGCGCCAGCGCCCAGAGCGGAAAGAACTTCGAGTAGCCATGATATCGCAAGTAAAATACCCGCGGAAACCCCGTAGCTGTGTATCGCGGCTCGTCCCACAGCCCTTTTTCCGTCTGTGTTGCCTTTAGGTACTCCACCCCGCGCGTAACAGCGGGATTTTCGACCTCTCCGGCCGCCATCAATCCAAGCAAAGCCCATGCCGTTTGCGAGGAGGTCGAAGGCGCAACTTCATAACCCTTGTAATCCAGGCGGTAACTGACGGCGTCCTCGCCCCAGCCGCCGTCCTGATTCTGGACTGACGCCAGCCAGTCGACCGCCTTCCGAATCATCGGGTCGCTGCGATCGACCCCTGCGACATTTAGCGCCGAGAGCACCGACCAGGTGCCGTAGATGTAGTTCAGGCCCCAGCGGCCGTACCAGGAGCCCTCGGCAAGCTGGGTGCGGCGCAAATAAGCGACGCCGTCAGCCATCGCCTTGTTGCTCTCGGCGGTCTCGCCGAGCTGGCCCAGCATCGAGATGCAGCGCGCGGTGACATCCTCGGTCGGCGGATCCAACAATGCCCCATGATCGGAGAACGGGATGTTGTTGAGGTAATATTCGAGGTTGTTGACGTCGAATGCGGCCCAGCCGCCATCGCGGCTCTGCAGCCCCTCGATCCACTCGCGGCCGCGCGCGATGGACTCATCATATTCCCTGGTTCCGGTATGACGCCGCACGCGATCCATCGCCATCACGACCACCGCGGTGTCGTCGAGATCGGGATAATGGTCGTTGTTGTACTGGAACGCCCAGCCGCCCGGGCGGACGTCCGGCGCCTTGACCGCCCAATCGCCCTTCAGGTCCAGCACCTGGCGCGGCTTCAGCCAGTCGAGGCCCTGCCTGGCCTTGGCCAGGGTGTCGTCGCCGCCCGCTTCCTGCAGCGCATGACAGGCCAGCGCGGTGTCCCACACCGGCGAAACGCAGGGCTGGCAATAGGCCTCGTGTTCGCTAATCACGAGCAGCTTGTCGATGCCGCGGCGGGTGGTGGCGCGCGGCGGGAAATTCTCGTCCTTGCCGAGCGCCTCGTACATCATGACGATGTTGGCCATCGGCGGATAAATCGCGCCCATGCCGTCTTCGCCGTTCAGCCGCTCTTCGGTGAAGGCGAGCGCGGCATCGATCGCGCGCTGGCGCAGGCTCTTCGGAAACATCGGCTCGATTACCCGCAGCACGGCGTCGAGCGAGCGGAACAGATAGAACCAGCTCGCGCTCTGATGCGGCGCCTTCGGCGCCATGCGGACCGATTTCGGATCCTCCAGGAACAGTTCGTCGATGCCGACGCCCTTCGGATTCTTCGCACGCGGCTTCAGCGCGGCAAGCACCATCAGCGGCACCATGGTGGTGCGCGCCCAGTAGGAGATCTTGTTGATGTGGAACGGCGACCACATCGGCAGCAGCATGATCTCGATCGGCAGCACCGGCGTCGCGCGCCAGGTCACGACGCCATAGAGCGCGAGCAGGAATCGCGTGAACACGTTGCTGCCCGAAGCGCCGCCGCGCGAACGGATCGCCTCGCGCGCCCGCGCCATGTGCGGCGCGTCGACGGAATCGCCGATCATCTTCAGCGCGAAGTACGACTTCACGCTGGCGCTCATGTCGAACGGGCCGTCATGCACCAGCGGCCAGCCGCCATGGGCGCCCTGGACGCGGCGCAGATAGTTGCCGATCTTGGCCTCGAGCCCGGCATCGATCGGCTCGGCCAGGTAGTGACGCAGCAGGATGTACTCGGCCGGAATGGTGCTGTCGGCCTCGAGCTCGAACACCCAGTGCCCGTCGGATTGACGGTAGCCGAGCAGCGCTTCGGTTGCCTTGGAGATGCTCTTCTCCAGCGCGACCGGGTCGACTGCAACGCTGTGATCTCTCGCAAGCATTTCGCTCGATATCCTCTTCATCGCGGGCCGGCTGATCGAAAGCCGCGGCCGCTCCAGAGCATGATCCGATTGCTTCGGATCACGTTCTTGTCCTTCTGTTTGGTCGCGTTTTCTTCACGCGAACCGGTAGCCACTTCGCTCGAAAACGCGCCAACAGGTCGAATCTAACGTCTGGCCAGAACCAGATCGGCGGCGCGATCCCCCGATCGCACCGATCCCTCGATGGTTGCCGGCAACCCGGTAGCAGTCCAGTCGCCGGCAAGGAACAGGTTTTTTTGCGCCGTCGCGGGCCCCGGACGCAGGGCATTCTGTTCCGGCGTCGCCTCAAATGTGGCACGGCGCTCACGCACGATCTGCCAGGGCGGCAGGTCGCCGGAAACGCCCGAGGCCTCGCAGATGTCCTGCCAGATCGCCAGCGCGAGCTCCTCGCGCGGCATATCGACTAGGCGGTCGCCGTTGCTGATCGTCACCGACAGCCGTTGCGGGAACGCGAACAGCCACTCCACGAGGCCGCCGACCACGCCGAGAATGGGCGCAGCGTCGCGCGGCGGATCGACGCGGAAATGCGCGTTCACGATGGCGCGGAATTTGGTCGGGGTTTTCAGGCTGGGCAGCAGCGCGGCCGCGGCCCGCGGCGGCACCGCAAGCACGACGGCGTCGTCGGCTCCCAGCGCGACCTTGTCGCCATTGCCAAAATCGAGCTCACTGATGCGATCACCCGACATGCCGAGCGCACGCAATTCGTGACTGAACTGGACGCTGTGGCCGCCCTCCTGCAGCAGCTTCACGGCCGGCTCGATCAGGACCGAGCTCAGGCCGTCGCGCGCGATCAACGGACGGCAGGCCTGCCCGCCCGCGAGCAGCGTCTCGCGCACGATGGCGCCCGCGAGCCCGGCCGAGCCCTCCGGCGGATCGACGTTCAATGCGGCGAGCAGCAGCGGCTGCACCAGGCAGTCATACAGCGTGCCCTTGCAGGGAATGGTGTTGCCGACCAGCGCACCGGTGCCGGCCCAGGCCAGCGGTGCCAAGGCGAGATAGTCGCGCAGGGTCGTATCCGGAACGCGGCGCGCCTCGTCGAACACCCACAGCGGCAGGCGGGAATCGCCGAGGTCGAGCTGCCAGCGCCGGCCGCTGGCAAGATCGACGAACGGAAACTGCGCGCGCGGGGGCCCGACGAGGCCGGCCTCGGTGCCGATCGAGCGCGCGTAGCTCAGCGCATGGCGATTCCCCGACAGCAACAGATGGTTGCCATTGTCGATGGTGAGACTGGTGGCGGCGTCGAAATAGGAGCGGCAGCGGCCGCCGGCCTGCTGCGTCGCCTCATGGACAAACACCTTGTAGCCGCCATTGGCGAGGCGCACGGCCGCGGAGAGGCCGGAAATGCCGGCGCCGATGATATGAACGGTCTTTTGCATCAGATGATCGCGTAACGAAGAAGGATGCCGATCTTGGCGGCCTTGGACACACGTACCGGCGCGCGCGGCGCGGTGAAGCCGCGCGCGATCAGAAGATCGAGAATCGCGCGGTAGTATTTCGACATGATCCGCGGCGCGCGCACGGCGCGGCGCGAATTGCGCTTCATGATCTCGTCGGATTTCTGGAAATGCATCTTGGCCCGCTCGGCCAGCGGCGCGCACACCTTCGGCAGCGCGCGGTCGGCGGTGACGCGGGCCGGATCGTTATTGGTGATGCCGGCGTGCCAGAGCCATTCGCGCGGCAGATAGAGCCGGCCGAGGCCGGCATCCTCGTCGATGTCGCGCAGGATGTTGGTGAGCTGCAGCGCGCGGCCGAGGTGATAGGCGAGCTGGATGCCGTCGTCCTCGGGCAGGCCGAACACGCGCACCGACAGCCGGCCGACCGCGCTCGCGACGCGATCGCAATACAAATCGAGCGTCGCGAGATCCGGCGCGCGGATGTCCTGCGGCACGTCCATCTCCATGCCGTCGACGATCGCGACAAAATCCTCGCGCTTCAGGCCGAAGGTCTTCACCGAGGCGACATAGTCCTTCAGCCGCTCCGGCGGATGCCCCGCATAGAGCGCGTCGATATCGTCGCGCCACTGCTGCAGCGCGGCCAGCCGCTCCGGCCGCGGGCCGTCGGAATCGGCGATGTCGTCGACCTGCCGGCAGAAGCTGTAGATCTGGAACATCGCCTCGCGCTGCGCGCGCGGCAGAATGCGCATCGCGGCGTAGAACGAGCTGCCCGACGCGGTGCTTCCGTAATTTGCGTTGGCCGCCGCCTCCACGCTCATGCGCCAGCCGCCGATTTGGAGACCGCACGCCGTCCGGTCGCACGCCGCGCCGTCTCGCCGGCCACGCCGCCAAGGCTCTGCAGCAGCAGTTCGAGCGGGCTCAGATGCACGCGCTCGCTGAGCGGATCGCGCACCTTCAGCATGTTGACGATCTTGTCGGCGAACGCCTGGATCACGGAGATCTCGAGCCCCAGCCTGAAATCCTTCACCTCGGCGGCGAGCGACTTGCTCTGGTCGAGCAGCGCCTCGGTGCGCACGGCGAGCGCCTGCAGGCATTTGAGCAGGGCCGGCTGCGATTTCGCCTCGCCGAGCATCTCGACGGTCGCGCCCGCGGCGGCCAGGGCATCGCGCGGCAAATAGACACGGTTCAGGTTGCGGTAGTCCTTGCCGCAGTCCTGCAGATGGTTGTTGATCTGCAGCCCGACGCAGAGCGCGTCCGACGCCGCCCAGGTCGAGGTATCCTCGCCGTGCACGTCGAGCATGAACCGCCCGACCGGCATTGCCGAGTACCGGCAATAATCGATCACATCGTCCCAGTTCTCGTAACGCAGCTTGGTGACGTCGAGGCGGAACGCCACCAGCACGTCGAGCGCGTGCCGCGGCGGCATGCTGCGCTCGGCGAACGCGCGGCGCAGATTGACCGCTTCCTTCTGGGTGTCGCCATTGCCAAGCAGCTCGGCCTCCATGAGGTCGAGGTAGCGCAGCTTCTCCTCGGCGGGCAGCGTGGCGTGATCGGCGATATCGTCGGCGGTGCGGACGAAATTATAGAAGGCCAGGATCAGGGCACGATGCCGCGGATGAATGATCCACGACGCGACCGGGAAATTCTCGTCGCGGTGGGTCTTTCCGGATCGCAGGTCGCTCGCGGTGGTCATGGGAAATTTGGGCTACACTGGTCATGGCACGACGCAGGCGCGAAAGGTCAGCGCATGCGGGGGATTTGCGAGCCCCATATAGGGGAATACGCCACCAAAACCAATGCTGTCCGTGACCGCCAGCATACGAAGCCCGTGGCCGGCACACATGCCGAGCACGGGCTTTGCGGCGATCCATGGGGCCCGAACCGGCCTTACTGGCCGTGGGTCTTCAGCACCTGGTCGCAGGCGGAGCTGATCTTGCTGCGGTTCTGCTGCAGGCAGGCGAGAATGGTGAAATCGCCCTGATCGATCACGGCGCGGCAGTGACGCTGCACGTCGCGCGTGCAGGCCTTCTGCTCATCGGGTGTCCCGCGCGTCTGCTGCTGGGCGAAGGCGCTGGAGGAGAGCGGGATCGACAACAGGGCAAGAGCCAAGAGAAATTTACGCATCGTATTCCTTCATTTCCGACAGCAGAAAATCTGTTCCCGAAAAGCGCTTCGGCATGGCCGGGACGGATTTTGGGGATTTGCAGACGCCACGTAACGCGGCAACGGATTGACGACAAGCACCGCTAAATGCGGCTAAATTTGCGGCGCTGTAAACCCCTACATAAGTTATTGATTCGCAATGACGATTCGTGCCATCACTTTGTCGCGTTCGGCTATTGCGGATAGCAGTTGCGCAAAGCTACATGCCGTCACGAAGCCGACGGTTTCTGATTCTGTTCGATGACAATATGGGCGCCGCGCGCCGTTTCTGTCGTTTGAACCTAACATTCTTCGGTGACACTAAACCTTCGATGCGGCGAGACGCTTTCTTGCGTAGGAAGCGTTGATTTTGATGGGAAAATTCACAATGAAACGGTTTGGTTCCAGCCTTTATGGTCAGGCTCTCAGGGCTGTGGGCGTCGGCGCCGCACTGATGCTCTCTGCCTCCGCCGTCCACGCCCAGGCCAGCGGGCCGTTTGCCGGTTTTGCCGGCTCGTGGACCGGAACGGGCACGGTGGCGCTGTCCAACGGCACGACTGAACGGATTCGTTGCAAGGCGGATTACAAGGTCGCACCCTCGGGCATGAGCCTGAAACAGTCCCTGCATTGCGCCAGCGACAGCTACAAGTTCGACCTCTCCAGCGACGTCACCAGCCAGGGCGACCGGATCTCCGGCAACTGGAGCGAGGCGAGCCGCAACATCTTCGGCAATCTGCAGGGCACCGCGGGCGGCGGGCGGATCGACGTGTTCGTCGAGGCGTCCGGCTTTGCCGCGAACCTGAACCTGCAGACCAACGGCTCCAAGCAGGTCGTGCAGATCGACTCCAAGGGCGAGATCCGCGGCGTCTCGATCACGATGACGAAGAGCTGACGCTCCCGGCCGATTGCGCCCACAAGACACAAAGGCCCGGTTCCGAACGCTTCGGAACCGGGCCTTTTTGCTGCAGCTTTTTGATCGCTCGTCGATCAGGCCTTTTCGATCGGCGCGGGCTGGCCGCCCCTGCCGCGGAGCTTTTGCGACAGGTTGATCAGGAACATCGAGGTCGGCCGCAGGATGAAGAGGTCCGCGACCAGGGCTGCGACCATCGAGAACGCGCTGAGCCAGCCGAACAGGCGCAGCGACGGCAGGTCGGAGAACACGGTGACGACGAGACCGCAGGCCAGCACCACCGTGGTCAGGATCAGCGCAGGACCGACCAGGACGGTGGCGCGCTCCACCGCAAGTTCCGGCGTGACACCCGGCTTGGTCTCGAGCCGCAGGCGATTGAGGAAGTGGATGGTGGCGCTGAGGCCGAGGCCGAACGAGACGGTAAGTGCCACGACGCTGGCGAATTGCAGCCCCTCCCCGAGCAGCCACAGCACCGTGCCCGACAGCACCACCGGGAAGATGCCCGGCAGGATGCAGGAGAACATCACCACGATCGAGCGGAATGCGAGCCCGATGAAGATCGCGACCAGCAGGAATTCGATGGTGAGGCCGTGGTTGAGCTTTTCGATCATGCTGGCGCTGTTGCGTGCGGCAATCACCGACAGACCCGTGACCGCGATCTCGTAGCCGGGATGCTCGGCGCGCACCTTGTCCAGCGAATGATCGAGTTTGTTCACCACCGGAAGCAACTGGCTCGAGTCCACATCCGGGACGCGGCCCGACACCACGACAGCATCCTGATTCTTGTCGATGAACCGGCGCACCAGGTGTTCGGGGATCAGGTCGACATATTCCTTCAGCGTCGCGACATCATTGCTGCCGGCCTTTTCGGCGAGCCAGCGCCGCAAGGTCTCCAGCGACCAGACGTTGCCGACGCCGGCAGAGTCCTCGACCATTGCATGGACATCGGCAATCGTCTTCAAGGTCTCCGGCGAGTACAGCGATTGCCCCTTGGGGAATTCGATCAGCACATCGACCGGATTGGCGCCGGTCAGCTTGGCGTCGAGCCGGCTCGACGCCGCCACCGCCTGCCGCTTGTCCGGCACCTGATCGGCGAGCCGGTAGCGCGGCTCGAGATTGGCGTAGATGATGCCGAGGCCGCCGACCACGATCAGCGCAAGCAGGCTGAACAGCCCGGGACGGCCGACCATGCGCACCGCGATCCAGTAGCAGAAATTGCGCAGCGCCTGTACGCCGGCATCCGCGCTCTGGAACTTGACCGCAAAGATCTTCTCGTTGCGCACGAACAGGACGCCGAACACCGGCACCAGCGACAGCACCGCGATCAGCGCGATGATGGTCGCCGCAAGCCCGGCCTCGCCGAACTTGCGGATCAGGTCGGAATCCGAAAACTGCAGCGCGATGAAGGAAATTCCGGCCGTGCCGTGCGTCAGCACGCAGGCCGGGCCGACCACCAGCACCGCATTCTTGAACGCGGTGAACTTGTCCTGCCCGGCGATCAGCCGGTCGCGCGCCGCGAATGTCAGCTGCATCGAGTCGGAGAAGCTGATCACCATGATGAGCGGCGTCATCACGTTGAGGAACATGTTGAGATTGAAATTGGCCCAGCCGAGGCCGCCGAGCGCGAGCAGGATCGCAATCATCGGCGGGAATGCCGCCGCCACCATGAAGGATATCTTGCGGAAGAAGATGATCGCGATGATGCAGCCGGCGAGAATGCCGAGGATGTTGTAGGTCAGGCCGTCGCGCTCGACCGCGTTGCGGATCTCGAGCTGCATGACCGGCACACCGGACAATTGCGCATTGAGCCCGCTGCCGCCGAGGTCGTCGGCCATAATCTTCCTGATGTCGCCGACCACCTTGCTGAGCTTGTTGCTGCCGACCACCTCGGGCTCGAGCGATAGCACGATCAGCGCGAGCGTTCCGTCCTCCGACAGCAGCTTGCCGCGGATGATCTCGTTGCTTTTGACGGTCTCGACGAATTTGTCGTAGGCCACGCCCTCGGGCAGCTCGTTCGGGAACAACGCCGCCGGCAGCTTGCCTCGCTCCGGCGCCTGGCGCGCGGAGAACAGCGACACCAGGCCGCGCACGCCCTCGACGAGTTGCAGATCCGTGACCATGTCACGCAGCTTGCCGAGATTGTCGCGCTCGAGCAGCGTCTTGCCTTCGACCACGACGAGCACGTCGAACTCGGTCGCCGGGAAGCGCTTGGTCACCGCCTCATACTGCTTGTAGTCCTTGGATTCGGAACGGAACAGCTGCGACAGCGAGTCGTCGATCTTGATCCGGTGCACGCCGAACACGGCGCCGATCAGCAACAGAACGAGGACGATGCAGGACAGGATCGGCGCCCGCATCGGGATCAGGCCGAGACGCTCGATCCCGAACGCGATGCTGAGGCCCGACCGCGGCTCTTCGATCTTCTCGACGTGGACCTGACTTTCGGAATTCTTTTCGAGCATGCCCTGTCCAGTTCTGAAAACGGCTCAATCTGTCTAGCTTGGGTCTAGGGGCGCGAATGAGGCGGGTGAGCGCAACTGATCGGCGCTAGTCCTTGAAAACACGCGAATATTGACCGGCGCCGGTTTTACCTGCCCGACCCTTTGCTCGCAAGCGCGAGGGGCGAGGCAAATCGACAGGGAACCGCCGATCCCCGCCATTAAGTATCTGATTTGTCACACCCTGGTAGCGCATTCCTCGACGATCCACCGCCGCTTTCATCTTTCAAGGCGACCCCTGTGATCTGGCGTGCCAGGCCCTCGCGCACAAGCCACGAAATCCTGAATGCGGCCTCCGCATAGCTCAGCCCGGCATGGTGGATGTTGGAGATGCAGTTGCGGTCGGCGTCGGTGAGACCGATTCGCGGCGCGAAGGTGAGATAGGCGCCGAGGCTGTCGGGAGCGGACAGGCCCGGCCGTTCGCCGATCAGCATCACCAGCATGCGCGCGCCGACGATGGCGCCGATCTCGTCACCGAGCGCGACCCGCGCCCCGGACGCTGCGATCACCGCGCCGGCCTCGATCTTGTCGGCCGCAAGGCGCGGCACGAGATGCCGGATCAATTCGACGGCATGCACATTGACCGCCGTCGGCGACAGGCCGTCGCCGATCACGATGGCGCAGGGGCATGCGGTGATGCCACAGTTCTCCAGCGACCGCCGCGACGCAGAATCCAGCATGCGCCCGAGATCGGGCCGCCGCAGATAGTCGCGCCGGCTGTGCGCCTGGCTCGACACCTCAAGCGGCGTGATGCCGAGGCCGGCAAGACCGGCCGCGATCCCGCTGACATCGAAGGCGGCGTGGACGGCGTCGCGGGCGCGGGCATGGTCGAGCGTGAACGACAGCAGCGCATCGGTCGGCAGGCTGGCCCCGGACCGGCCAAGGCCGACGCGCGCCGGCGTGAGCTCGCGCAGATCGGCAAGCGAAGGGGACGTGGGCGCCGGCGGTGTCGTCATGCTGTTATTCGGCGGGGACGGAAGCCTCGCGCAGCCGAATCGAGTAGTTCGAGGCGTTCTGCCGGCCGCTGGAGGCTGCACGCGCAAAGGTGATCAAATGATGCGCAACCAACGTCGCCGAGATCAATCCCTCGATGTCGCCGCGCTTGAGCCGGCCAAGCGCAAACTTCCAGAACACGCGCTTGTAGTCGCCGAGCACGCCGACCTTCCAGAAGATGTTGCGGAGCATGATCAGGCCGCGCCGGATGTTGGCCCAGCTCTTCATCTCCGGGCTAACCGGCACCTTGATGCGATTGGCATAGGTGTAGTTGCATTGATGCAAATAGCGCGCGAACAGCTTCTTCGGCTCGTAGGCAACTTCCATGCATTTGCGCCAGGAACTGACCACGTCCTCGTAGGGCAGCAGGAACTCGACATTGGAGTCGCGGCCCTCGTCATCGATCAGCCGCCCGGCTTTTTCGAGCCGATCCCACAATGGCGTCTTCGGCAGCGCCTGCAGCAGGTTGATGGTGAGCAGCGGAATCCGCGACTCCTCGACAAAGGAGAGCAACGCGTCGCCGGTCTGGGGCTTGTCGGTATCGAGCCCCATGATGATGCCGGAGACGACCTCCATGCCGAACGAGTTGATGGTGCGCACGCCCTCGAGGATCGGAACCATCATGTTCTGATCCTTGTGCATGGCCTTCAGCGCGTCGGGATCGGGCGTCTCGATGCCGACGAAGATCGTCACGAAGTAGGCTTCGCGCATCTTCTCCAGGATCTCGGGACGCTTGGCGATGTTGAGCGTCGCCTCGCAAGCGAGGCGCGTGACATATCCGGTCCGCTTCTGCCACTCGATCAGGTGCGGCAACAGCTCGCTCGCGGCCTTACGGTTACCGATGAAATTGTCGTCGACGAAATACACGGTGTCGGTGGCACCACAGGCGCGCAGCTTGTCGAGCTCGGCGATGATCTGCTGGGGCGACTTCAGGCGCGGATTGCGGCCATAGAGCCCGGGGATGTCGCAGAACTCGCACTGATAGGGGCAGCCCGAGGAGAACTGGATGCTGCCGAGGAAATACTTCTTGGTTTCGGCGAGCTCATAGGCCGGCAGCGGGAATTCCGTCATCGGCAGCCGGTCGATGGTTTTAAGCACCACCTGCTCGTCGGGACGGCTGGTATCATCAGCCAGACGCTTGATCAGCTCATTGGTCGCATCGCCGAGCTCGCCGACGTGGAGGTAGTCGAATGAGGGATAGTAGTCCGGGCAAGCACTGACCGACGGGCCGCCGATCGCGACCACCAGGTCATGGTCATGCGCGCGATGGCAGATGTCGTTCATCTGCTGGCGCTGGATATGCATACCGCTGACGAACACGGCATCCGCCCACTCGAAATCCTCCGTCGTCGCCGGACGCAGATTCTCGTCGACGAAACGGACCGGCCAGTTCTCGGGAAGGTATGCGGCGATCAGCAGCAGGCCCTGCGGCGGCATGAACGCCCTGACGCCGTCAGTGAGGGGGTAGGCGTGCTCGAAGGTCCCAAACGACGACGTATAGCGCGGAAAAACGCAGAGGATACGTCGTACTGTCTCTATGCCCTCAGCTCTCATCAAGCGACCCCGAAGCACCGGCAAATCTAACCACGGCGCGGAACGCTGGGCCAGAAATTCTTCAACATTGTGGCACTACTTAACGTCATAACGACGAGATAGTTGCTCTGCAGAATTTCGCTATCCCCCTCAGGTCAGCAGCCTGGTTGCGAGGTCGGGCAGCCGCTCCGCACCGGCCACGAGGCGGAAGTCCTGCCCGGCAAGGCCGACGCGCGCGAGCCAGTCGTCGAATTCGGGAGCCCGCTTCAAGCCGAACAAGTCGCGGACATAGAGCGCATCGTGAAACGATGTCGACTGATAGTTCAGCATGACGTCATCCGCGCCCGGCACGCCCATGATGAAGTTCACGCCGGCGGCCGCGAGCAGCGTCAGGAGATTGTCCATGTCGTCCTGATCCGCCTCGGCGTGGTTGGTGTAGCAGACGTCGATCCCGAGCGGCAGGCCGAGCAGCTTGCCGCAGAAGTGGTCCTCGAGCCCGGCGCGGATGATTTCCTTGCCGTCATAGAGGTACTCAGGACCGATGAAGCCGACCACGCTGTTGACGAGCAGTGGATCGAACGCACGCGCCACCGCATAGGCCCGCGCCTCGCAGGTCTGCTGGTCGACCTGGTGATGGGCATTGGCGGACAGCGCTGAGCCCTGCCCGGTCTCGAAATACATCACATTGTCACCGACCGTGCCGCGGCGCAGCGACAGCCCCGCTTCCCGGGCTTCCCGCAGCAGCGAGAGGTCGACGCCGAAACTGCGATTGGCCGCCTCGGTGCCGGCGATCGACTGGAACACGAGATCGACCGGCAGCCCCTGCCCGATCAGTCCGAGCGTGGTCGTGACATGGGTCAGCACGCAGCCCTGCGTCGGAATCTCGAATCGCGTGATGATGTCGTCCAGGAGCCGCAGCAGGGTGCCGATGACGTTCGGGTCGTCGCTCGCCGGATTGATGCCGATGCAGGCATCGCCCGCTCCCAGCAGCAGCCCGTCGAGAATCGAGGCGGTGATGCCCTTGGGGTCGTCGAAAGGATGGTTCGGCTGCAGCCGCGTGCTCATTCGCCCGCGCAACCCGATGGTGTTGCGGAAGCGGGTCGTCACCTCGCATTTCTTCGCGACCAGGATCAGATCCTGGTTGCGCATCAGCTTCGACACCGCCGCAACCATCTCTGGCGTGATGCCGCGCGAGATCTTCTTGATCGCTTCCCCGCTGGCGGCATCCGACAGCAGCCAGTCGCGGAATCCGCCGACGGTGAGCGACGACACCGGCAGAAAGCCGGCAACGTCGTGGCTGTCGAGGATCAGGCGGGTGACTTCGTCAGCCTCATAGGGGATGACAGGCTCATCGAGGAATTGTTTGAGCGGAACATTGGCCAGCGCAAGCCGCGCTGCGATCATCTCCTCCGCGCTGTCGGCGGCGATGCCGGCTAGGCGGTCGCCTGAACGCGGCGGCGAGGCCTTGGCAAGCAGGATGCGCAGATCGTCGAATGCGTAATTGGTGGCGTCGATGGTGTGACGATAGAGCATGAGGGGTTCGTCGCGGGCTGGGGCAGCGCAATCTAGCACCTCTTTGCGAAAGGCGTGCCATCGGCTTCGCCCCGCGTGCTGGCGCCTTTGCCGGTAACGGCGGCGCAGCCTCGGCACGACCGCAAGCCGCGAGCACCCGGCAGACTCAAAGCGGCCCATAAGGCATTGGGATTATTTACAGATTTTAACGGTTGCGGCTGCACAAATCTCGCGTGTTAAGAAATTGTCCATGAAAATTTTGCATAAGCTTTAATCGGCCGAAGGTACTCCCCGGCCTCTTGGAGTGCCCCGCAATGCCCGCCCCCGTCACATCCCCCATCTCCATGTCCCGGCCTCCAATGGCATCCCGATTCTCGCTTGCTGCCAGGCTGTACTCGACGTTTGCGCTGATTGCGGCGCTGACCGCGGCCATCACCTTCCTGTCCGAATACAATGCGCGGCGTAATGCCGAGCTGACCGAGGCCGTCGACCTCGCAAGCCGTGCCGCACTCAATGTCGAGCGGGTCAATTCACTGGTCTACGCCGTGGTGATGGAATCCCGCGGCATCTACATGTCGACCGATCCGGCAGCGGTGAAGAAATACGGCGACGGGCTGCTGGCGTTCAACGAACGCATTCTCGGCGTGGTCAAGAACTGGGAAACGCTGGTGCAGGCCGACGACGCCGCCCAGTTCGCGGTGTTCAAGAAGCGCATCGAGCAGTTCATCGATTTCCGCAAAGAGCTGGTACGCCGCGGCATCGAGATCGGCGCCGCAGCCGGGCGGGAATGGGGCGACAACGACGCCAACCGCGACGTGCGCACCGCACTGAACAAGGATCTCGAGGCGCTCTCCAAGGTCTATGCCGACCGCAGCAAGAAGCTGGCGCGGGAGACCGACACCAACCGCACGATGGCGCTGGTGCTGACCGGCCTCGGCGCCGCGGCCTTGATTGTGGTGGTACTCGGCGTGCTGATCATCGCCCGCTCGGTGGCCCGGCCGCTGTCGCAGATCACCATGACGATCAAGCGCGTCGCCGAGGGCACCGACCATGTCGAAGTACCGCATGTCGGGCGCAGCGACGAGATCGGCGCACTGGCACGCGCCATCAAGGTCTTCCAGGAGGCGATGGACCGCAATCGCAGCCTCAACGCGCAGGTCGTACAGGATTCCGAGGCGCGCGACGCGCGCGGCCGGCATATCGAGACCTTCGTCGAAGCGTTCCGTGGCACGATCGGCGAGGTGCTCCGCGCGGTGCACGACAACGCCGCGACGATGCGTCAAACCGCGCAGACCATCGCAACCGTCGCGTCGGACGCCAGCGACCGCGCGGTGGCGGCGGCAGGCGCCACCGAACAGGCCTCGAGCAACGTCTCCGCGGTGGCGGGCGCAGCCGAAGAACTCTCCGCCTCGGTCGAGGAGATCGGCCGCCAGGTCAAGCAGTCGTCCGGCGCAGTCGATCAGGCCGGTGCGCGCACCGACCGCTCGATCACCGAGATCGAGGGCCTTGCCGCCACCACCCAGCGCATCGACGGGGTGCTGAGCCTGATCCAGGCGATCGCCGAGCAGACTAACCTGCTCGCCCTCAACGCCACCATCGAAGCCGCCCGCGCCGGCGATGCCGGCCGTGGCTTCGCCGTCGTCGCGCATGAGGTCAAGGCGCTGGCCGGCCAGACCGCGAAGGCAACCGCCGAGATCAGCGAGAATGTGGGCCTGATCCAGGCCTCGACCCGCAACTCCGTGGCCGCCGTGCGCGAGATCGGTCAGGCGGTGCGCGAGATCAGCAACGTCACCGCGAACATCGCGAGCGCGGTCGGCCAGCAGGACGCGGCGACGCGCGAAATCTCCGCCAATGCCCAGATGGCCGCCCAGGGCAACGAGACCCTGGTCACTAATGTCGGCTCGCTCCGCGATGACATGGACCAAACCAGCAAGGCGGCGGAATCGGTGCTCGCGGCCTCGAACGATCTGACCACAACTGCCGAGACGCTGTCGCGCGAGGTCGAGCAGTTCTTCCGCAACCTGCGCAGCGACGCGGCCGACGGCCTGCAGCGGACCGGAACCTGAGCGGCGATCTGGCGGGGCCCTGCGACAGGGCCCCGGCAATCCGGATGGTTAAGACTCTCCCAACGCACGGACACAAATTGCCTCCGCTTCGGGTCGCATTTCTCAATTTGATGCCTCCATAGAAAAGCGTCGCTGCGCGAGGGCGCGGGGAAGTGGAACCGAGCAATGAACGGGCTTTTGCCAAAGCCGAAGGCAGTGCCGACCAAACGGCTCCTTGCGCTCGGGATCGGCCTCGTTCTCTGCTTTTCGGCGATCTGCGCATCCATCCTCTGGGAGATGGCGGGCAAGGACTATCAGCATGCGAAGCAAGGTGCGACCAACCTCGTCGCCTCCATCGCCAGCGAGATCGACCGCAACATCGACCTCTACGACCTCTCGCTCCAGGCGGTCGCCGACGGCGTCAAGCTGCAGGAACTCGGCAAGATCAGCCCGGAGCTTCGCCAAGTCGTGCTGTTCGACCGCGCCGCCACGGCCAAGGATCTCGGCTCGATCCTTGTGCTGAATGCGGCGGGGGACGTCACGCTCGATTCCAGGACGTTGACGCCGCGGGCCGCAAATTTCGCCGATCGAGACTTCTTCCGGGCACATCAGACGCGAGCGGACGGCGGGCTGTTCATCAGCGCTCCGTGGATTACCTCTGACGGCGAATATCTGATCAGCCTCAGCCGCCGCATCAACAATGACGACGGTTCCTTTGCCGGCGTGGTCGCGGGCAGCATGCGGCTCAGCTATTTCCACAATCTGTTTCGCAAGCTGAATTTCGGCTTCGGCGACAGCATGGCGCTGTTCAACAGCGATGGCGTCATACTGATGCGCGCCCCGTTCGACATCAGCAAGATCGGGCAAAGCATCAAGGACTCTCTGGTCTTCAAGCAATTTCCGGCACGACAATCCGGCTCCTACATCACGAAATCGATCGTCGATCATGTCAGCCGGCTCTATGTTTTCCAGGCGGTCGGACACAATCGCCTGCTCATCGCCGAGGGTCTTGCGCTCGACGGCATCTATGCCGACTGGTGGCAGCAGCTCTGGCTGATCGGCAGCGTGGTGGCAGCGCTCTGCGGCTTCTCGATCGTGCTGATGTTCTACCTGGTGGCCGCTCTCAAACGGCGGGCCGCCGCGGAAGACCGGCTCGCGCACCTCGCGAGCACGGATGCACTGACGGGCCTCGCCAATCGTCGCCGCCTCGACGATACCCTTGACGTCGAATGGCGCCGTGGCATGCGTGCAAAGGCGCCGGTCTCGCTTCTGATGATCGACGTCGATCATTTCAAGATCTACAACGACACGTACGGGCATCAGGCCGGCGACGCCGTGCTCACCACCGTGGGACGGTGCATCGCAGGCAGCGCCAAGCGTGCAACTGATCTCGGCGCCCGCTATGGCGGCGAGGAATTTTCGGTGTTGCTGCCCGGCATCGGCAAGGCGGGCGCCCTGGAAATTGCCGAACGGATCCGCGCCAAGCTGGCGGCCGCGCGGGAATCCGAGCCTGAGTTGCCGACCGTCAGCATCGGATTGTCCTGCCTCGTCCCGGACCACGAGCGCACGTCGCGCGATCTGCTCAAGGCCGCGGACCTTGCGCTCTATCAAGCCAAGCGTGAAGGCCGCGACCGCGTCATCGTCAGCCCGATCGGGTGGGATAAATCGGGCAAGCGGCACGTCGCCTGATCGCGACCGCATTGGCGCGGTCGAACGCGCCGCCCGCCCGTCTCGCTCACTCCGCCGGCAGCACGTCAACCGCAACGGCGAGCTTTTGCTTGCGCGCGCCGACGATGACGCCATCGACCGGCGAGACGTCGGCGAAGTCGCGGCCGATGGCGAGAATGATGTGGTCGCTCCCGACCATCAGATCGTTGGTCGGGTCGAACCCGACCCAGCCGAGCGCGCTGCCGCACCAGACCGAGACCCAGGCATGGGTGGCGTCGGCGCCCTGCAGCCGCGGCTGGCCCGGCGGCGGAATGGTGCGCAAATAGCCGCTGACATAGGCCGCGGGCAGGCCGAGGCCGCGCAGCCCCGCGATCATCACATGGGCAAAGTCCTGGCACACGCCGTGGCGCTTCTCGAACACGTCGCGAAGCGGTGTCGAGATCACGGTCGCCTTGGGATCGTATTTGAAGTCGTTGCGGATGCGGCGCATCAGGTCGGCCGCCCCGGTGAGGATGCCGCCGCCGGGCAAAAAGCTCGCGGAAGCGTAGGCCGTCACGGGCCGTAGCACCGGCACCAGTGCGCTGGCAAAGACGTAGCCGACCGGCGAGGCCGCATCGAGGCTCAATGCCTCGAACGCGTTGTCACGCACGTCCTCCCAGGGCGGACTGGCGGCGTCGCACGCCGGCGGCTGTCGCGCCACCGAGACCCGCGAGCGGGCATCGATGCGCAGACTGCGATGCGCGGTCTCGATCAGGACGCTTTCAGTGAGCGTGCCGAAGAAGTCGCGCCTTGCGGTGCGTTCCGCGGGCCTCGGACGGATCTCGACCGAATGCGAGATCAGCTGCTGCCCATCGCCAGTGACCGGCTCCAGCCGCAGCGAGCAGCGCGCGAAGCTGACCTGGGTCTCGTAGCTGTAGGTCGTGACGTGACGGATGTCGTAGATCACGCCAGCCCCGTGAGCTTCTCCGGCCGGCTGGCATTCGGTCCGTGCGGGAAATAATGCAGCCCGATCGCGTCGGCGAGGTTGAGCAGATCCTGCTCCAGCGCGAACAGCGTCTTGACGTCGAGGCTCGAGGCTTCAGCCGTTGTGAGCATTGCCTCGACCGCGACGGCAAGACGCTGCGGCCGCTCGATCAGGCCATGCTCCTTCAGGCTCGGCAGCGCGGCAATATGCTCGTTCAGCGCCGCGACCTGGAATGCGACCGAGCGCGGATTGTAGGGGTCGAGCACCGCCAGATCGCGCACCGGTGCGAGCAGCGGCTGCACCAGATAGCGCGAGCGATAAGTGATCTGGCAGTCGACCAGCGTGAGCAGAACGTCGAGGTCCTCGTCACCGGCTTCGTCATAGGCGAACTGACGGGCAAAGCGCGTGGTGTTGACGGCGCGCTCGGCGCGGCGGCCCATCTCGAGGAAACGCCAGCCGGCGGCGCGGTTCATGTTTTCCTGCGCGAGGCCGGCGAAGCTTGCGAGCTCCTGCAAGGTCAATTCGGCGGCGCTGACGACGCCGTCATCGTCATGAACCTCGATGGCCAGCCGATCAGCCATCTCGGTGATGACCTGCCAAGCGTCCGGCGACAGCCGCTCGCGGAGCGAGGTCGCCGTGCGCTGCGCGGATCGCACCAGCGACAGCGCCGAGCCGAATTTCTCCTCGCTCTGCAGCGCTTCGAGCGCGACCTTGGCGAGATTGGCGCGCGCGGTCTGCGAGGCCGCGCCCCAGGCGACCAGCATGCGCTGGATGCGCTCGGCCGAATGCATCGCCGGCGCCGAGCCGTTCGAATTCGCGCGCGCAGGATCGCGCAACGGCGTGCACAGCGCGCGGATCAGCCGGATGGTGGCCTCGGCGCGCTCCAGATAGCGGCCGAGCCAGAACAGATTGTCGGCGGCGCGGCTCGGCAGCACGCCGGCGATGCGGCGGATGCGGACGGTGTCGACCGCCGGCAGCAGGGTCGAGGTCTCAACCGCCTTGTCGGAGACCACCCAGACATCGGCGGACACCGCGCCATCGCCCATCGACACCGCGCGCGCATCGGCCCGATCGGCAATCCGGCAGAAGCCGCCGGGCAGCACAGTCCAGCCGCTCGGCGTCGCCGCCGCGAACACCCGCAACACGAACGGACGCGGCGCGATGCGACCGTTCTCCCATACCGGCGTGGTCGACAGCCGCACGAGCTCCTGACCGACATAATCGATGCCGCGATGGCTGATGGCATCCTTCAGGCGGTCGCGGTCCGCTGCCGACAATTCGCCCGGGAGCACCGGTCCGTTGCCGGGAAAATCCGCAACGCCGCGGCCATAGGCGCCTTCGATCGCGAACTCGTCGAGCCGCGACAGCACCTCTTCGCGGGCGGATTTCTGGCCGCACCACCAGGTCGCGATGTGCGGCATCATCAGGTCTTCAGAGAGCAGGCGCCGGCACAGATTGGGCAGGAAGCCGAGCAGCGCCCTCGCCTCCATCACGCCGGAGCCCGGCATGTTGGCGACCACGACGCCGCCCTTGCGCAGAACCTCGACAAGCCCGGGCACGCCGAGATAGGAGGACGCGTCGAGCTCGAGCGGATCGAGCATGTTGGAATCGACCCGGCGCAGCAGCACGTCGAGCCGCTTCAGCCCGGCGACGGTGCGGATGTGGACGCGATCGCCTGAGACCGCGAGATCGTCGCCCTCGACCAGCAGGAAACCGAGATAGCGCGCCAGCGTGGCGTGCTCGAAGTAGGTCTCGCTGAACGCGCCGGGCGTCAGCAGGCCGATCCGCGGCTCGTCGCGATCGGCGCTGGCGCGCAGCGAATCGCGGAACGCCTCGAAGAACGGCGCGACGCGCTCGACATTCATCGACTTGTAGAGATTGGAAAAGGCGCGCGACAGCACCAGGCGGTTTTCCAGCGCATAGCCCGCGCCCGACGGTGCCTGCGTGCGATCGCCGAGCACCCACCAGCGGCCGTCAGGCCCGCGGCCGATGTCGGCGGCATAGAGATGCAGATAGCGGCCCCCCGGCGGCTTGATGCCGCTGACCGCGCGCAGATACTCGCTGCTGCCGGCGATCGCCGCGGCAGGGATGGCGCCGTCCGCAACGAGGCGGCCTTCGCCGTAGAGGTCGGCCAGCACCATCTCCAGCAGCTGCGCGCGTTGCGCGACACCGGCGGCGAGCTGGCGCCAGTCCGCCGCGTCGATGATCAGCGGCAGATGGCTGAGCGGCCAGATCCGGTCGGAAGTGTCGCCCGGCGCGCGATAGGTGACGCCGGCCTCATGCAGATGGCGATCGGCGGAGGCGAAGCGGCGCTCGATATCGGCCGGCGACAGCGCGGCAAAGGCGTCGAAGAAGCGGGCCCAGACCGGCCGCGGCGCGCCGTTGTCTGCAATATACTCGTCGGGAATGCCGGGCAGCCGGACATAGTCGCGGGTCCACTGCGCCATCCGGCGCTGACCGGGACGGGCCCTGCTCTCCTGACTGCTGCCTGGACTATTGCCACCCGATGCGGACATTCCACTTCCCCTTGACACAATTAGTGCAGGAGCGGCGTCCGCAAGTCGAGGGTCAAGGGAAACTCAATTGTGCGTTCCTCCGGCGGCGTCTCGATCTTGCCGGGAGTATGGCCGTGCTCCTGGAAGCGCGCCAGCCGCCGCGCCTCGGCCTCGTAGGAATTGACCGGCTTGGTCTCGTAGTTGCGGCCGCCGGGATGGGCGACATGATAGACGCAGCCGCCGAGCGAGCGTCCGTTCCAGGTGTCGATCAGGTCAAACGTCAGCGGCGCATGCACGGGAATGGTCGGATGCAGGCCGGAGGCCGGCTGCCAGGCCTTGAAGCGGACACCAGCGACCGCCTCGCCGGCACGGCCGGTCTCGGTCATCGGCATCCGTCTGCCGTTGCAGGTGATGACATGGCGCCCATCGACGAATCCGGTCGCCTTCACCTGGAGACGCTCGACCGACGAATCGACGTAGCGCACGGTGCCGCCCGAGGTGCCCTCCTCGCCCAGCACATGCCAGGGCTCGAGCGCCTGCCGCAGTTCGAGACCGACGCCGCCGTGATGAACGCGGCCGAAGGCGGGGAAGCGGAATTCGAGCTGTGCCTGGTACCATTCCGGCTCGACGTCGTAACCGGATTGCTTGAGCTCGGCGAGCACGCCGAGGAAATCCTCCCAGAGGAAATGCGGTAGCATGAACCGGTCATGCAGCGCGGTGCCCCAGCGCACGAACCTGCCCTGCTGCGGCTCACGCCACAGCTTTGCGATCAGCGCGCGGATCAACAGTTGCTGCGCCAGCGACATCCGCGGGTCGGGCGGCATTTCGAGCGCGCGGAATTCGACCAGGCCAAGCCGGCCGGTCGGGCCGTCGGGCGAATACAGCTTGTCGATGCAGATCTCGGCGCGGTGGGTGTTGCCGGTGATGTCGACCAGGATATGCCGGAACAGGCGATCGACCAGCCACAGCGGCGCATCCATGCCCGGCGGCGGCACGTGCGACAGCGCAATCTCCAGCTCATAGAGCCCGTCATGCCGCGCCTCGTCGATGCGCGGCGCCTGGCTGGTCGGGCCGATGAACATGCCGGAAAACAGGTAGGACAGCGACGGATGCCGCTGCCAGTACAGCACGAGGCTCTTCAACAGATCGGGCCGGCGCAGGAACGGTGAATCCTCCGGCCTGCTGCCGCCGACCACGATGTGGTTGCCACCGCCGGTGCCCGTGTGGCGGCCGTCGATCAGGAAACGGTTGGCCCCTAACCGCGTCTTGGCGGAGTCCTCATAGAGGCCGAGCGTGATGTCGACGGCCTCGCGCCAACTCTGCGCCGGCTGCACGTTGATCTCGATCACGCCGGGATCCGGCGTCACCTTGATCACCTCGATGCGCGGATCGAAGGGCGGTGCATAACCCTCGACGTGCACCTGCAGCTGCAACTCTTCGGCCGCGGCTTCGATCGCTGCGATCAGGTCGAGATAATCCTCGACCTTCTCGACCGGCGGCATGAAGGCGCACAGCACGCCGTCGCGAACCTCGATCGACATCGCGGTGCGCACCGGCAGCGGCTCGGGAATCTCCTTCAAGGCTTGCTGCAGCTCGTCGGAAAGCACGTCGCGCGTCGCCATCGGATCGCGTTCGACGACGTAGGGATAATCGTCCGGCGGCACATATTCGAGCGAGGCGATCGGAAGCCGCAAGCCCAGCGGCGAGTCGCCGGGTGACAGGAACAGATGGCTACGCCGGATCTTCCAGCGCTCGCTGCGCCAGCGTGCCGGCACGCGATCACCGAGCGGGCTCCAGCGCTGGATCGGCAGCACGTAACCTTTCGGCGTGGTCAACCCCTCGTCGAACACCCGCGCCATCCGGGCGCGCTCTTCCGGATCGGTCAGCTTGGAATTCGCCGGGCTGACATTGGCCGGCAGGCTGGCTTCACGCTGCAGCCAGAAGGCGGGATCTTCATAAGCCGGCATGGCATAGTCGACGCCGAGACCAAGCTTGGTTGCTGTTACTTTGACGAAACGCTGGGCCTCCGCGATCTCGGCCCTGCGCGAATTCTCAATGCCGGCGATCAGCTCGGCATTCTTCCAGATCGGCTTGCCGTCCTTGCGCCAGTAGAGACCGAACGCCCAGCGCGGCAGGCTCTCGCCGGGATACCATTTGCCCTGGCCGTAATGCAGCAGGCCGCCCGGCGCGAACCGCGTGCGCAGCTTGCGGATCAATTCGTCGGCGAGCGCGCGCTTGGTCGGGCCGACCGCGGCGACATTCCACTCCGGCGATTCCAGATCGTCGACAGAAACGAAGGTCGGCTCGCCGCCCATGGTCAGGCGCACATCGTCTTTCCTCAGGTCGGCATCGACCTGCTCGCCGAGCTGGTCGAGCCGCGCCCAGGATTCATCGGAGAATGGTTTGGTGATGCGCGGCGCCTCGCCGATGCGCTTGACGCTCATCTCGAAGCCGAACTCGACATTGGCAACGCCCGCGGTACCGGTCACCGGCGCGGCCGAGCGATAATGTGGCGTGGCGCACACCGGGATGTGGCCCTCGCCCGTCAGCATGCCGGAGGTGACGTCGAAACCGATCCAGCCCGCGCCCGGCAGATAGACCTCGGCCCAGGCGTGCAGGTCGGTGAAATCGCTCTCGACCTCGCGCGGCCCCTCGAGCGGATCGATGTCCGGCCGCAGCTGAATGAGATATCCGGAGACGAAACGCGCGGCGAGCCCGAGGTGGCGCAGCGTCTGGATCAAGAGCCACGCCGAGTCGCGGCAGGAGCCGGAGCCCGCGGCCAAGGTCTCCTCCGGCGTCTGGATGCCGGCCTCCATGCGGATGACGTAGCTGATCTTCTTTTGCAGCTGCGCGTTCAGCTCGACCAGGAAGTTGACGGTGCTGTCGGCCTGGCGCGGAATCTCCTTCAGGTAAGCCGCGAGCAGCGGCTCGGCCTCATCGGTCTCGAGATAGGGCGCGAGCTCGGTCTTGAGATCGCCGGGATATTCGAACGGAAAGCTGTTGGCAAAGGGCTCTACGAAGAAGTCGAACGGATTGACCACCGTCATGTCAGCGGTGAAATCGACCTCGACCTTGAGCTCGGTGGTCTTCTCTGGAAAGACGTAGCGCGCCAGCCAGTTGCCCTGCGGGTCTTGCTGCCAGTTCACGAAGTGATTGGCGGGCGTGACCTTGAGCGAATAGCTCGTGATCGGCATGCGCGTATGCGGCGCGGGCCGAAGCCGAATGGTCTGAGGCCCGAGATCGATCGGCCGGTCGTATTTGTAGTGCGTGACGTGATGCAGTGCGACTGATATCGACACGGACCGAGGGCTCCAGCAGCTTTTTTGAGCAGAACACTGCTGCCGGTCGACATCAAGCACTAACAACGGGCACGGGGTGCCCAAGGTAAGGGCGCGATCCGTAGCCCTGATGGAGCGAAAGCGAAATCCGGGGCCTTCATCCGCAGGAAGAGTCCCGGATTGCGCGGAGCCTGTCATCGGGCGCGCATTCGCGCGACCCGTTGGCTTCATCCGGGCTACGCGATTGCTAGCGGCCGATTGCGCCGGATACCTGCGAAGCAAGCTGCTCGGCGAGCATATGATAGCCCTCGGGGGTCAAATGCACACCATCGGGCTGATGGGGGAGTCCACCCAGCATCCCGTTAGGGAGCATGATCACCGCGATGCCACGGGCGCTGAGACGACTTTGGATATCCGCGGTCCGGTCAGGGCTGCCCTTGCGCCGGTCATTGCCGCCTGGCTGCAAAATAACCGCACGGGTCCCGTTCGGGACGGCGCGGTCGAGGCGTTGCAGCATCCCTTCCGTGGTCTCGCCGTTGATGCCGGCGTTCACGATGCGGACGCTCAATCCCTTCGCCCGCAAGATCGCTTCGAGCTGCGCGGGATAGGCCTGGTTGCGCGCCACGCCCTTGCCGTAGGTATTGCTCGCGCCAAGCGCGACTATGGTTGCGGCGTCAGCCGAAGCGGCGCCGAGGCTCAAAGCGGCGAGAAATGCAATGCATCCAACAATTCCCAACCAACGCGCGCGCATGCTTCCTCCGTCCCCTCCGTAGCCCGGATGGAGCGCAGCGTAGTCCGGGAAGCTTCATTCGCCAACGTACTTCCTTGTCGTCCCTGCGAAAGCAATGCGAAAGCAGGGACCCAGACCGCGTGGTCCTAATGATGAAAGACGATGGCAGACGCCTCGCACATCACTACGGCCGGTGGTTATGGGTCCCAGCTTTCGCATAGCTTTCGCAGGGACGACGGCGGAGTGAAAGGCTAGATCGTGGCTCTAAACTACATCGTCGCGCCCAGCACCCACGGCGCGAATTCAGCGCCGCCGAAGTCAAAGCTCTCGCTCTTGGTCGGCTGGCCCGAGGCGGTCTTGAGGATGAGGTCGAAGATGCGCTGGCCGCATTCCTGCACGCTCTCCTCGCCGTCGAGGATGGTGCCGCAATTGACGTCCATGTCGTCTTCCATCCGCTTGTACATCGGCGTGTTGGTCGCGAGCTTGATCGACGGCGCCGGCTTGCAGCCGAACACGCTGCCGCGGCCGGTGGTGAAGCAGACGAGGTTGGCGCCGCCGGCGACCTGCCCGGTCGCGGCGACCGGGTCGTAGCCCGGCGTGTCCATGAACACAAAGCCCTTCTTGGTGACGGGCTCGGCGTAGTTGAGGACGTCGACGAGGTTGGTGCTGCCGGCCTTGGCCATCGCGCCCAGCGACTTCTCAAGGATGGTGGTGAGACCGCCGGCCTTGTTGCCCGGGCTCGGATTGGCGTTCATTTCGGCGCCCTCACGCTGGGTGTACTCCTCCCACCAGCGCATCAGGCCGACCAGCTTCTCGCCGACCTCGCGGCTGACGGCGCGGCGAGTCAGCAGATGCTCCGCGCCATAGGTCTCGGGCGTCTCCGAGAGGATCACGGTGCCGCCGTGACGGACCAGCAGATCGCTCGCCGCGCCGAGCGCCGGATTGGCGGATACGCCGGAGTAACCATCCGAGCCGCCGCATTGCAGCGCCACGGTGAGCTCGCTCGCCGGCACCGCCTCGCGCTTGACCTTGTTGGCGTCGGCGAGCGCTTCCTTGACGAAGGCAACGCCGGCTTCCACCGTCTTGCGGGTGCCGCCGACCTCCTGGATGTCCATCGCGCGCAGACGACCGGCGAGCTTCTGCTCCTGCATCAGGCCGCCGATCTGGTTCACCTCGCAGCCGAGGCCGAGCACAATGACGTTGGAGAAATTGACGTGCCGCGCATAGCCGCCGAGCGTGCGGCGGAGCAGCGCCAAGGGCTCGTCCTGGGTCATGCCGCAGCCGGTCTTGTGGGTCAGCGCGACGACGCCGTCGACACTCGGGTAATCGGCGAGCGGATTGTCGCCGGTGAACGGATTCTTCTTGAACATGTCGGCCACGATGCCGGCGACATGGGCGCTGCAATTCACCGAGGTGAGGATGCCGATATAGTTGCGGGTCGCGACGCGGCCGTCGGCGCGGCGGATGCCTTCGAAGGTCGCCGGCAGATCGAAGTTCGGCACCGGCTTGACGTCGACGCCATAGGCATAATCCTTGGCGAAATCACCCATGCCGCAGTTCTGCGTATGTACGTGCTGGCCGGGCGCGATCGGCTGGGTCGCAAAGCCGATGATCTGGCCGTAGCGCCGGATCGGCTCGCCTTGCGCGATCGGCTTGATCGCGACCTTGTGGCCCGCGGGGATCCGATCGACCGTCGTGATGCCCTCAGTCACCTCAAGCCCCGGCGGCAGGCTCGCGCGCGCGATCAGGACGCTGTCGTCGGCGTGCAGGCGGATCACTTGTGCCGAGGCCATCGGAGTTCTCCTTTGGAGTTAGTCACCTCTCCCCGTCCTTTACGGGGAGAGGTCGAATTCTCGCACAGCGACAATTCGGGTGAGGGGCGACGCACGTTGCCAATTACAAAGACGGTGCTAGCCGGATAGAGCCCCTCACCCCAACCCTCTTCCCGCAAAAGCAGGGCGAGGGAGCAGAGCTAACATCGCGGACAGAGCTTACGCCTTGCCGCCGGACTTCTCGCGGGTCGCGTTGACCTGCATCTTGGCGTAGACCTGCATCAGGCCGACCTCGTTCGACAGCGTCACGAGCTTGAAGCCCATGTTGATCGCGCGCACCGCGCCTTCGGCGCCCGAGCAGTGGATGCCCGGATTGAGGCCGCGCTTGCCGCATTCCTTGATGATCTTCTCGTAGATCTTGAGGATCTCCGGCTCGTCGCGATCGAGCTTCGGCACCAGGCCGTAGGAGAAGCCGAGATCGGACGGGCCGATATAGACGCCATCGATGCCTTCGACATCGAGGATCGCTTCCATGTTCTCGACCGCGGTCTTGGTCTCCATCATCGGCAGCAGCACGATCTCGTCGTTGGCGGTCTGCTGATAGGTGCCGGCCGAGCCGTACATGCCGGCGCGGATCGGGCCGTTGGAGCGCACGCCCTTCGGCGGATATTTGGCGTAGGAGACGAGGTTTCTGGCTTCCTGCGGTGTGTTGACCATCGGGCAGATCACGCCATAGGCGCCGCCGTCCAGCACCTTGCCGATGATGCCGGGCTCATTCCAGGGCACGCGGACCATCGGCGTCACCGGATGGGCGTGCATCGACTGAAAGCACTGCACCATCGACTGATAATCCTGCACACCGTGCTGCATGTCGACGGTGACGCTGTCGAAGCCGCATTGCGCGATCACTTCGGCCGAGAATCCCGAGGGGATCGCGAGCCACGCGTTCACCACCGCTTTGCCCGATGCCCAGACTTGCTTGACCTTGTTTGCCATTGATCGCGTTTCCCTTTGCGGTTTATTGGGGGACGAGCCTTCAGCTGGTCGCCCGCTGGATAGAAACTTCGCTGACGCCGACTTCGCGCGCGGTATTCACTATCGCCGCCCACGTGTCGTCAGGCAAGGGGATGCCATTCCTGGTGCGATCGGCACGGGTTTTCCGCTCCGGATCGCCTGGAACCAGCACGGAATCCGTGCCCGCGATCGGCTTGGTGGCGCGGATGAAATCGGTGTAGCGGGTGATTTCTCCATCGAAGAAATTGCTGGTGTCGATCACCTTGGGGTCGATGTAGAACGCCATCATGCCGTTGGCGAAGCGCCGGTCCGACGACGTCGCGCCGGTGCCGGTCAGCGCGCCGCCCAGCAGTTCGCAGATGAAGGCGAGACCCGAGCCCTTGTGATCGCCGAAGGCGCGGATCGCGCCAGTTCCCTTGGTGTGGTCGCGCGGTCCGTCCGGCGTGTACGGCCCATACAGCACGTGGGGATCCTCGCTCAGCGTGCCGTCGGCATCGACGAGCGCGCCGATCGGCAGCTTCTTGCCGCCGCGGCTTGCCACCAGGCACTTGCCCTCGGCGACAACCGAGGTCGCAAAATCGAGCACGATCGGATCCTGGCCCTGACGCGGAATGCCGACGCAATACGGCGCCGTGGACAGGCGCTTCTCGACGCCGCCGTAAGGCGCAACCAGCAGCGAGCCGGCCGCGGTCACGAAATGAATTGAAACAAGACCTTCGGCGGCGGCCATCTCGGCCCAGTCGCCGACGCGGCCGAGATGACCGGAGTTGCGCAGCGCGACCGCGGCGAGCCCCGCCTTCTTGCACTTCTCGATGCCGAGTCTGACCGCAACCGGCGTGACGGTCTGGCCATAGCCGAACTTGCCGTCGACCACCGCGAGCGATGGCGTGTCGACCACCACCTCGGGAGACTGGTTCGGCACGATCGAGCCCATCTTCTTCCACCTGACATAAACCGGCACGCGGATCACGCCGTGGCTGTCATGACCTGTAAGATTCGCGGTCGTCAGATAGGTCGCGATGCGCTTCGCCTCTTCCGGAGAGGACTCCGAATGGGAAAACACCTCGGACACGAAGTTGATGAGGTTATCGACCTTGATGGTGACCATGAAAAACCAGCTCGCTCAGTAAAGCACGGGACGTTGTCAGGCGTGGGTTTTGGCGTGGCCGCCGAGATAGGCCGCGGCGATAGCCTCATTGCCCCACAATTCGTCGGGCTTGCCGCCCAGCACGATCCGCCCCGTTTCCAGGACAAAGCCATGATCGGCGACCGAAAGTCCCATGCGCGCATTTTGCTCGACGAGCAAGACCGTGGTGTCCTTCCTGATCTGCGAAATGATGCGGAACACCGCCTGCACGATCACAGGCGCCAGCCCGAGCGACGGTTCGTCGAGCAGCAGCAGCCGCGGCTTGGCCATCAGGCCGCGCGCCACCGCGACCATCTGCAGCTGGCCGCCGGACAGCGTCCAGCCGAGCGCGTTGGAAAAGGCGCGGATGTCCGGGAACAGATCGAACATCGCGTCGGCCTCGCGCGAGATCTGCGACGCCGGCACCTTCCGGTTCGATGCGCCGAGCATGATGTTCTCTTTCACGGTGAGGCCCGGAAACACGCGGCGGCCTTCCGGCACGTGCGAGATGCCGAGCCGGACGATCGCTTCGGGCCCGAGGCCCGCGATCGAGTGGCCGTCGAACATAATGTCGCCGGAGGCGGGCTTGGCGAGGCCTGAGATCGCGCGCAGCGTGGTCGACTTGCCGGCGCCGTTGGCGCCGAGCAGCGTGACCACCTGGCCCTGCTCCACGGCGATGGTGACGCCGCGCAGCGCTTCGATCTCGCCGTAGCGGACCACGAGATTGCGGATTTCGAGCAGCGGCATCATTCGCTCCCGAGATAGGCGGAGACGACGTCGGGATGGCGCAGCACCGCCATCGACTCGCCGTCCGCGATGCGGCGTCCGAAGTTCAGCACGGTGATGTGCTGGGCGGCCTCCGACACCAGCGTCATGTCGTGATCGATGATCAGGATGGTGAGGCCCTGGGCAGCGATGCGCTTCAGCAGCTCATGCAGCTCCAGCTTCTCGGTCGAGTTGAGACCGGCCGCCGGCTCGTCGAGCAGCAGCAGCGTCGGGTTCGACGCCAGCGCCCGCGCGATCTCGATCAGGCGCTGGTGGCCGTAGGAGAAGCTCGAGATCAATTCGTTGGCGCGGTTACCGAGCCCGACGAAGGTCAGCGCCTCCATCGCGCGCTCGGTCAGCGCGTCCTCGCCCTTCCCGATCATGGTGTTGCCGGGCCGTTCGGCGCCGATCTCGACATTCTCCAGCGCGGTCATCGAGCGGAACAGGCGGATGTTCTGGAAGGTGCGTCCGAGGCCGGCCGCCGTGCGCTGATGCGGCGCCATGTTGGTGATGTCGGTGCCGTCGAGCACGATCCTGCCCGCGGTCGCCTTGTAGAGCCCGGACAGCACGTTCAGCGTCGTGGTCTTGCCGGAGCCGTTCGGCCCAATCAGCGCATGCACGCTGCCGCGCTTCACCGCGATATCGACGCCGTCGACCGCCTTGAGGCCGCCAAAGTGCTTCGAGAGCCCGGTCACTTCGAGCACGATGTCGCCGCCTGACGTCGCCGGCTTGAGCTGCAAGGCCGCCGCGGCCGGCGGCGCCTTGGTGTGCGCACGCCAGCGCGTGAATGCGTCCGACACAAAACCCCAGATACCGTCGGGCATGAAGCGAATGATCAGGATCACGAACAGGCCGTAGATCGCCAGATAAAGTCCCGGCACGCTCTTGAGGAAGCGCAGCCATTCCGGGATCAGGATCAGGAGGCCCGTACCGATCACCGAGCCAATCGGCGAGGCCACGCCGCCGAGCAGCGACATGGTCAGGAACACGATCGATTCTGCGAACGAGAACTGGTCCGGGCTGACATAGGCGAAGCCGCCGGCGAACAGGCCACCGGCCAGACCGCCGAGCAACGCGCACAGGCCGAAGGCGTAGATCTTGGTGCGGAACACGTCGATGCCATTGACGCCCGCCGCAAGCTCGTTGTCGCGCACCGCGCGCATGGCGCGGCCGAGCTTGGTATCAGGCAGATGCCAGACCAGATAACCGACGATCGCGAGCATCGCGACGCAGAAGGCCAGGTAGCTCTGCGAGGACTGGAACAGCTCCGGCCGGCGAATGTTGGCGACGCCGTCCGGCCCGTGGGTCACGCCGATGGCATTGATCATCACCAGCGTCACGATCTGCTGGAACGAGATCGTCACCATCGCAAGGTAGTGCCCGCCGAGCCGCAGCGTCGACATGCCGAGGAACGCGCCGGCGATCAGCGTGATCGCGCAGGCGCCAACCAGGCAGAGCCAGAAGTTCAGGTGCAGGTCCGCGGTGCCGAGCCCGACCACATAGGCGCCGAAGCCGAAGAACGCGGCCTGCGCCAGGTTGATCTGGCCGCACAGGCCGAGCACGACCGACAGCCCGAACACCGCGATCGAGAAGGTCGTGGCCTGCAGCAGGATGTTGAGGATGTACCCGTCGAACCGCATGCCGGCGGCGAGCGCCACCAGCACCGCGGCGCCGATGAAATACGGCAGATGACGGATGATCAGCGGCTTCGAGCGCACGGCCGGCGCGGGGATCATGTTGTCGGTGGCGCTCATGCTTTCTCCGCGACGCGTTCGCCGAAAATGCCCTGCGGCCGGAACACCAGGAAAGCGATCAGCACCAGGAAGGCAAAGCCGTCTTTGTACGGCACTGAAATATAGGCGGCACCGAACGTCTCGATGACACCGAGCGCGAGGCCGCCGACGATGGCGCCGGCAACGTCACCGAAGCCGCCGATGATGGTCGCGGCAAACGCCTTCAGCGCAATCGTCGAGCCCATCTGGATCGAGACGAACAGCACCGGCGCCACCAGGATGCCGGCGAGACCGCCGAGCACGGCCGAATAGATGAAGGTGATCATGATCATGGTGGAAACGGAAATGCCGAGCAGCGAGGCCATTTCCTTATCCTGCGAGGTCGCCTGCAACTTCTTGCCGAGCAGCGTCTTCTCGAAGAACCAAAAATTGAACAGCACCAGGAGGATCGTGACGCCGATGATCAGAAGATACTGGCTGTCGAGATAGACCGGGCCGAGCTGGATGCCGGGCGTATCGAACCAGCCCTGCAGCACCTGCGGCTGCGGGCCGTAGATCGCAAGCACCGAGTTCGACAGCAGGATCGAGGCGCCGATGGTGGCGATGATCACGGGCAGATAGGTGCGATTGCGCAGCGGATAATAGACGCCGAGATTGAAGATGACGCCGAACAACGCCATGCCGGCGAGCGCGATCAGGAACGACAGCCAGTAAGGCCAGCCGAGATCGACCGAGAACACCACCATCAGATAGGCGGCGACCATCGAGAACTCGCCTTGCGCGAAGTTCACCACGTTGGTGGCACGGAAGATCAGCACGAAACCGAGCGCGACCAGCGCGTAGACCGCGCCGATGCCGATGCCGGTAAAGAGCAGTTGGAGGACGAGATCCATGACGAGCGCTCGATCTGAGAATTGTGTCGCGAACGAACGGCCTCTCCGAGCTGACCCGGAGAGGCCGAACCGCCATCAATCGTTGAAGTCGATATGCTTGTCGTAGACGATCTTGCCCTTGTCGTTCTTCACGACATTGTAGCCGTGCAGACCGTCGCCGTTCTTGTCGAAATTGTACTCGCCCTCGGCGCCGGCGAACTTCTGCGTCGCAAGGATGGCGTCGCGGATCTTGTTCGGATCGGTCGAGCCGGCCTTGTTGATTGCCGCCGACAGGATGGTGATCGCATCGTAGGGCCAAGCGCTCTGGTTGTCGGGCGCGGTCTTGTAGGCATCGCGATAGGCCTTGCCGAACGCCTTCGCCGCATCGCTTGAATCCTCGGCGAAGTCGGCGACGCCGTAGGTGTTGAACAGCGCGGGGCCGGCGAGCTTGGTCGAGGAGACCGCCACCACCGAGGGCGAGCCGACCCAGGGAATGTTGACGCCGAGCTGGCGCAGCTGCCGGGCAAAGATGCCGAGATCGTTCTCGAAGGTGAAGTAGGTGCCGAGCACGTCAGCGCCGGACTGCTTCACGGCCAGTACGACCGGGGTGAAGTCCTGACTCTGATTGGCATAGCCCTGGTCGAGCACCGGCGGCGCGCCGAGCTTGGTCAGCGCTTCCGAGAGCGCCTTGCCGCCTGCCGTGCCGAAGGCGTCGGTCGAATGCACGATCGCCCATTTCTTCTTTCCGAGCGTATTGACGCCGAAGTCGGCGATCACGCGGCCGGAATAATTGTCGTTCGGACGGAAGCGGAACAGCCAGGGATTGCCGGAATGGGTGAGGTCGGGATTGGTGCCGCCGATCATCACCGGCTTGCCGACCTTGATCACGTCGGGCGCCATCGCCTGCACCTGGGTCGAGCGGATCGAGCCGAGGAAGGCGACGATGTCGGATTGCGCGGCGAGCTTGGAGAATGCCAGCACGATGCCCGGATTGGTGGTCTGATCGTCCTCGATGACGAGTTCGACCTGCTTGCCGAGCACGCCGCCGGCCTTGTTGACCGCGGCCAGCGCCAGCTTGGCGCCGTTCTGGGCCCACAGCCCCTGCTCCGCCGCGGGTCCGGTCACCGGCACGCACATGCCGATCTTGATCGTCGCACCCTGCGCCCAAGCGCTGCGCATCAGCGCGGGTGCGGCGAGACCTGCCGCCAAGCTGGCGGAAAACTCACGTCTCGTCAGTTTCATTCCATCCTCCCTGTGATGCGCCGAACTTGCTGTCGGCTGCGTTGAGACGAGCTGACGCGTCGATCTGTTGGCCCGTCCGCAGCCATCAAACGGCGCGACGAGCAAACGTGAGCACCGCTGCAGCGCGCAAGCCGTGCAACGGCGACCATCAATCTGGCGTTTGACCCAGCTAAACATGATTGCACATTGCACGCAATAGTCAAAAGTTCGCTGGCAGAGGTGCGTAAATGCCTGCTACGAGCGACCATGACGCGATCACGTGATAGTGTGGCCAGCGGGCAGCCATCCCATGTCGATTCCACGAGCGAAATCGCAAACCAGACGAAAACAGCCGGCCTACGCGCTGATCAAGAGCGCATTGGCAAAGCACATCCGCGCTGGTGACGTGCCACCTGGCACGGTTCTTTCCGAATCGGCGATCGCGACCTTGTTCGGCTCCAGCCGCTCTCCGGTGCGGCAGGCTTTCGAACAGCTCGAGCATATCGGCCTGGTGCGGCGGTTCGACGGTCGCGGCGTCATCGCCGGCAAGCGCAAGGTCGACCCTCGGCGCGTCCCGATCACACCGGAAATGTTTGGGCTGACCGACGGCCCCGTCGATGCCGTGCGCAGCGACGCCTGGGATACGCTCTACTACAAGCTCGAACGTGAGATCATTTACCGGTCGCTGTTCGGACGCTTCCGCGTCAGCGAGCTCGCATTGGCGCGGCATTTCCGGGTGGGGCGCACGGTGGCGCGCAACCTGCTGCTGCGCGCGCAGGCGATCGGCATCCTCGAGAAGGGCGCCAAGGCGCACTGGTACGTGGTGCCGTTGGACGAGGACCGCCTCCGCGACATCTTCGAGGTGCGCGCAACGCTCGAGCCGCTGCTCCTCAAGTCCGCGACGGCGACAATTCCTGCCGCCCTGCTCGACCGCATGGCGGAGCGGCTGCGCGAGGGGATCCAGCACCGCGACCGCGTCGGCGTCGGCGAACTCGATGAGATCGAAGGCGACCTCCATATCCGCTGCCTGGGTTACGGCGCCAATCGCGAGATGATCGAAGCCCTCAAGCGCACCCACTGCGCTTTCGTGATCGGCAAGCACATTCAGGTCGCCCTGACCGCGCCGCAGATCGATTCCTTCATGGACGAGCATCTGGTGATCATCGAGGCCTTGCGCACGCGTGACGGCGACGCGGCGGCAGCCATCTTGCGCCGCCATATCGAATGGTCCCACTCGAAGGTCGCGGGCTGGATTGCCGAATTCCGCGCCATCAACGTGATTTCGCGCGTGCCCTACATGGCCTGAGCGCGAATGCCGCGCATGATCGAAGCTACTCGTCAGCCTCGCCCTCGGCGTCATCGGACGAGCCCATTCCGGCCAGGCTCGCTTCGAGCGCGCCCAGCATCTCCTGCAATTCGGCAAGCTTGCGCGCCCCGAAGCGCCGGGTGATCTCGGCATAGATCGTCTCCGACGTCGGCGCCACCGCCTCGATCAGCTTCAACCCCTTGGCGGAGATCGAAACCACTGCGCGCCGCGCGTCGTTCTCCGCTGCCTTGCGCTCGATCAACGCGCGGCCCTCGAGATCGCGAAGGATTCGCGACAGGCTCGGGCCGAGCAGAAACGCCATGCGGGCGAGTTCGGTGACCTCGATCTCGTCGACCGCGGTGAGCGCGCGCAGGATCCGCCATTGCTGCTCGGTCAGCCCGTGATTGCGCAGCGACGGACGGAATTGCCGCATCACCGCCTCGCGGGCGCGAAGCAGCGACATCGGCAGCGAGCGCGAGAACTCGCGCATCGGGGTCCGTCGCGCCGCCACGTCCTCGCCCTGCCCCGGCCGAATGTCGTTCGAATTTTTGCGCGCCATTACCTAATCCTGCGCAACGAAATTTTGCGTTGCAACATGCCTTGATTCAGTTTGCGGGAATTCACTTAACATGTTAATCATCCCCCGACATCCACTTTTGTGTAGCACGCATGGCCCTCTCCAAGGACGATATCCGCGCTGCCGCCGAACGGCTCGACGGCGCGGAAAAGACCCGCAAGCAAATCCGCCAGCTCTCGCTGGAATACCCCCGCATCACCCTCGAAGACGCCTACGCGATTCAGAAGGCCTGGGTCGAGATGAAGGTGGCGCAGGGCCGCGTCGTCAAGGGCCACAAGATCGGCCTGACCTCGAAGGCGATGCAGAGCGCGCTCAATATCGACGAGCCCGATTCCGGAATCCTGCTCGACGACATGTTCTTCGCCGATGGCGGCCTGGTCCCGACCGACCGCTTCATCGCCACCCGCGTCGAGGCCGAGCTTGCCTTCGTGATGAAGCATCGCCTGACCGGGCCGAACTGCACACTGTTCGATGTGCTGAACGCGACCGATTTCGTGGTACCGGCGCTGGAGATCCTGGATACCAGGGTCGAGCGCGTCGATCCCGAGACCAAGGCGACCCGCAAGATCTTCGACACCATCGCCGACAACGCCGCCAATGCCGGCATCGTGCTCGGCGGCCGGCCGATCCGCCCGCTGGACGCCGACCTGCGCTGGATCGGCGCGCTGTGCTTCCGAAATGGCCAGCTCGAGGAAACCGGCCTGGCCGCCGGCGTGTTGAATCATCCCGCGACCGCGGTGGCGTGGCTCGCCAACAAGATCGCGCCGAACGGGCTGGCGTTGGAAGCCGGCCAGGTCGTGCTGGCGGGCTCCTTCATCCGTCCGATCGAGACCCGCAAGGGCGACACCATCCAGGCCGACTACGGACCGTATGGTTCCGTAAGCTGCTACTTCGCCTGACGCCTTCAGCAGGAGCGCTGCATGCCGCATTTCACGCTTGAATACTCTGCCAATCTCGACGATCTGGTCGACATGGGCGCGACGGTCGAACTGGTCCGCAAGGCCGCGGTCGAGACCGGCATCTTCCCGCTCGGCGGCATCCGCGTCCGTGCCGTCAGATGCGAGCACTACGCGATCGCCGACGGCCGCAAGAATTACGGTTTCCTCGACATGGTGCTGCGGCTCGGCGAAGGCCGCGATCTCGCCACCCGCAAGAAGGCCGGCGAGTACATCTTCAAGGCGCTATCGGCTCATCTCGATCCGGTCTTCGCCAACAGTAAATTCGCGTTGTCGTTCGACATGCAGATCAACGACAAGGAAACTAGCTGGAAACGCAACAACATCCACGACGCACTGAAGGTGGAGACGGTCAATGGATAAAGCGACAGCGAAATCGCCAGCCGACGTGTTCCAGGCCAACCGCGATCGCGCCGGCCCGCTGCTTGCAAGCTTGAAAGCCGAAGGCATCGGCCATGTGATCGACGGCAAGATCGTGCCGGCGGCCTCCGGCCAGACCTTCGAGACGAGATCGCCGATTGACGGCACGGTGCTGGCGACGGTCGCACGCGGCAATGCCGAGGATATCGACCGTGCCGCAACCGCGGCGTCCAAGGCCTTCAAGGCCTGGCGCGACATGCCGGCGGCGCAGCGCCGCAAGCTGCTGCATCGCGTCGCCGATGCGATCGAGGCGCGCGCCGACGACATCGCCGTGCTCGAATGCATCGACACCGGCCAGGCGCACCGCTTCATGGCCAAGGCCGCGATCCGCGCCGCGGAGAATTTCCGCTTCTTCGCCGACAAATGCGGCGAGGCCCGCGACGGTCTCAACACGCCTTCGGACGAGCACTGGAACATCTCGACCCGCGTGCCGATCGGCCCGGTCGGCGTGATCACGCCGTGGAATACGCCGTTCATGCTCTCGACCTGGAAGATCGCGCCGGCGCTCGCGGCCGGCTGCACCGTGGTGCACAAGCCGGCGGAATGGTCGCCCGTCACCGCCGATCTGCTGGTCAAACTCGCAAAACAGGCCGGCATCCCCGACGGCGTGCTCAACACCGTGCATGGTTTCGGCGAAGAGGCCGGCAAGGCGCTGACCGAGCACCCCGCCATCAAGGCGATCGGCTTCGTCGGCGAGAGCGCGACGGGCTCAGCGATCATGGCGCAGGGCGCGCCGACCTTGAAGCGGGTGCATTTCGAGCTCGGCGGCAAGAACCCGGTGATCGTATTCGATGATGCCGATCTCGATCGCGCACTCGATGCCGTCGTGTTCATGATCTACTCGCTCAATGGCGAGCGCTGCACGTCGTCGAGCCGGCTGCTGGTTCAGGAGAGCGTCGCCGGCAAGTTCATCGAGAAGCTGACCCAACGCGTAAAGGCGCTCAAGGTTGGCCACCCCCTCGATCCCGCCACCGAGATCGGGCCGCTGATCCATGAGCGGCATCTCGCCAAGGTGTGCAGCTATTTCGACGTCGCCAAGAAGGACGGCGCCACGATCACGGTCGGCGGCAAGCCGCATGACGGTCCTGGCGGCGGCCACTATGTGCAGCCGACGCTGGTGACCGGCGCGAACGCAAAAATGCGCGTCGCGCAGGAGGAGGTGTTCGGCCCGTTCCTGACCGTGATCCCGTTCAAGGACGAAGCTGACGCCATCGAGATCGCCAACGGCGTGCAGTACGGCCTGACCGGCTATGTCTGGACCGGCGACATGGGCCGCGCGCTACGCGTGGCGGATGCGCTGGAAGCCGGCATGATCTGGCTCAATTCGGAGAACGTCCGCCATCTGCCGACCCCGTTCGGCGGCATGAAGTCGTCAGGCATCGGCCGCGACGGCGGCGACTACTCGTTCGACTTCTACATGGAAACCAAGCACGTCTCGCTCGCCCGCGGGACGCACAAGATTCAGAAACTGGGAATTTAGCCAGCCGTCGTTCCGGGGCGATGCGCAGCATCGAACCCGGAACCTCGAGAATCCGGGTTCTCGCTTCGCGAGCCCCGGAATGACGATAGAATTGAGGGGAAACACCGATGCCCGTTCCAACGCACGTTTTCGATCCGCCGTTCAACATCATCCGCTGCAGCCATGCCGTGCTCGACGTCACGAATCTCGACAAGAGCGCCGCCTTCTACGAGAAGACGGTCGGCCTCCACATCGAGAACCGCGACGACAAGTCGGTGTATCTGCGCGCCAGCGAGGAGCACCAGCATCACTCGGTGGTGCTGCGCAAGGCGCCGAAGGCGGCCTGCAACCGGCTTGGCTTCAAGGTCGGCAACGACGGCGACCTCGACAAGGCCGCCGCCTTCTTCTCCGAGAACGGCATCGCCTACGCTTTCGTCGACCAGCCGTTCCAGGGCCGCACCCTGCAATTCACCGATCCGTTCGGCTTCCAGATCGAGCTTTACGCTACGATGGAGAAGCGCCCCCATTTCTTGCGGCGCTACGATCTCTACAAGGGCTGCCATCCGCAGCGGCTCGACCATTTCAACGTGTTCGCCGCCGAGGTGCAGGACACCGTCGATTTCTACGCCCGGCTCGGCTTCCGCCTCACCGAATATGCCGAGGAGGACGGCGACAACGGCCGCATCGCAGCCGCCTGGATGCACCGCAAGGGCAATGTCCACGACTTCGCCATCACCAACGGCCGCGGCCCGCGCCTGCACCACATCGCCTATTGGGTACCGACCGCGATGAACATCGTGCATCTCTGCGACGTGATGGCCTCCTCCGGCTACCTCAAGAACATCGAGCGCGGCCCTGGCCGGCACGGCATCTCCAACGCCTTCTTCCTGTACATCCGCGATCCCGACGGCCACCGCATCGAGCTCTACACCAGCGATTATTTCACCGGCGATCACGACCATGAGCCGCTGCGCTGGTCGCTGCGCGATCCGCGCCGCCAGACGCTGTGGGGCGCGCCGGCGCCGCGCTCCTGGTTCGAGGAAGGCTCGACCTTCGCCGGCCAAGCGGTGCGCGAGCCGCGCTTCGTCGCCGACGTGCTGGTCGCGGACTAGTGCGCGCCTTCCTCCTCACGTCGTCCCTGCTTTCGCAGGGACGACACCAATTATGGGACTACTAATGCCCTCTCCTCGCCTCGCCACCTATTCCTTCAACGGCGCCACCAGCTATGGCGTCGTCACCGACACCGGCATCGTCGACCTCTCGTCGCGCTTCGCCAAGGACTATCCGACGCTGCGCGAGGCTATCGCCGCCGGCGCGCTGAGCAGGCTCGTGGAGGATGCCGCCAGGCGCGCGCCCGACCATGCGCTCGACGCAGTCGACTGGCAACCGCCGATCCCGGCGCCGGAAAAGATCATCTGCATCGGCGTCAACTACCCGGACCGCAATGCCGAATACAAGGACGGCTCGGACGCGCCGAAATACCCGAGCATGTTCCTGCGGGTGCCGCGCTCCTTCGTCGGCCACAACACGCCGGTGGTGCGGCCGCGCATCTCGCCGCAGCTCGACTATGAGGGCGAGCTGGTCCTGGTGATCGGCAAGGCCGGCCGGGACATTGCGGAGAGCGCCGCGCTCGATCACATCGCCGCGGTCACGCTCTGCAATGAAGGCACCATCCGCGACTGGGTGCGGCACGCCAAGTTCAACGTCACCCAGGGCAAGAACTTCGATTCCACCGGCAGCCTCGGCCCGTGGATCGTGCCCTACACCGGTGAAGCGCAGATCGCCGATATCCGTCTGACCACGCGGGTGAACGGCGAGACCCGCCAGGACGACCGCACCTCGCGCTTGATCTTCGGCTTCCGCTACCTCATCAACTACATCTCGACCTTCACGACGCTGGTTCCCGGCGACATCATCGTCACGGGCACCCCGACCGGTGCAGGTGCGCGGTTCGATCCGCCGCGCTATCTGAAGCCCGGCGATGTCGTCGAGGTCGAGGCCGAAGGCGTCGGCATCCTGCGCAACAGCGTCGTCGACGAAGCCACCTAACCTCACCAGCAAAGTGGACAGTGCCATGACCTCAACATCCGGCGGCGAAGCGATCGTCAACGGCCTCGTCGCCCACGGCGTCGACACCGTGTTCGGCCTGCCCGGCGCGCAGATCTATGGCCTGTTCGATGCCTTCCACCAGGCCCAGCTCAAGGTGATCGGCGCCCGGCATGAGCAGGCCTGCGGCTACATGGCGTTCGGCTATGCGCGCTCCAGCGGCAAGCCCGGCGTGTTCAGCGTGGTGCCCGGCCCGGGCGTGCTCAACGCCTCGGCGGCGCTGCTCACCGCATTCGGCTGCAACGAGCCGGTGCTGTGCCTGACCGGTCAGGTGCCGACGCAGTTCCTCGGCAAGGGCCGCGGCCATCTGCACGAGATGCCGGACCAGCTCGCGACGCTGCGCACCTTCGTGAAATGGGCCGACCGGATCGAATACCCTGATAACGCCCCCGCGCTGGTGTCGCGCGCGTTCCAGGAGATGCTGTCGGGCCGGCGCGGCCCGGCCTCGCTGGAGATGCCGTGGGACGTGTTCACCCAGCGCACCCAGGTCGCAGCCGTCAAGCCGTTCGATCCGTTGCCGGCGCCGCAGCCCGATGCGGACCGCATCAAGGCCGCCGCCGACCTGATCGCCGGCAGCAAGGCGCCAATGATCTTCGTCGGCAGCGGCGCCATCGAGGCGCGCGAGGAGATCCTCGAATTGGCCGAGATGATCGACGCGCCTGTCGTCGCCTTCCGCAGCGGCCGCGGCATCGTCTCCAACGCGCATGAACTCGGGCTCACCATGGCTTCGGCCTACAAGCTCTGGCCGAAGACCGACCTGATGATCGGCATCGGCACGCGCCTCGAGCTGCCGACGATGTCGCGCTGGCCCTACCAGCCCGCCGGACTGAAATGCGTGCGCATCGACATCGATCCGGTCGAGCTGCGGCGCTGGCCGGCCGATGCCGGCGTGATCGCGGACGCCAAGGCCGGCACCGCCGATCTCGCCGCCGCTGTGCGCAAGGTGGGCTACCGCAGGACCTCCGGCCGCCGCGCCGCGATCCGCGAGGCGACGGCCGCGACCGAGCAGGAGATCCAGCGCATCCAGCCGCAGATGGCCTATCTGAAGATCCTGCGCGAGGTGCTGCCGGCGAACGCCATTGTCACCGACGAGCTGTCGCAGGTCGGTTTCGCCTCCTGGTACGGCTTTCCGATCTACGAGCCGCGGACCTTCGTCACCTCGGGCTATCAGGGCACGCTCGGCTCGGGTTTCCCGACCGCGCTTGGCGCCAAGGTCGCCAATCCGGACAAGCCGGTGGTCGCGATCACTGGCGACGGCGGCTTCATGTTCGGCGTGCAGGAGCTTGCCACCGCCGTGCAGTTCAAGATCGCCGTGGTGACGCTGGTGTTCAACAACAACGCCTATGGCAATGTCCGCCGCGACCAGCGCGAGCGCTTCGACGGCCGCGTCGTCGCCTCCGACCTGGTGAATCCGGATTTCGTGAAGCTTGCAGAATCCTTCGGCGTCGGCGCCGCGCGGGTCACCTCGCCGGATCACTTCCGCCCCGTGCTGGAGAAGGCGCTGGCCGACGGCGGGCCTTACGTGATCTCGGTGGAAGTGCCGACGGATTCGGAAGTCTCGCCCTGGGCGTTCATCCATCCGGCGCGGAATAACTAAGCCAAACGCTCGTCATTCCGGGGCGATGCGCAGCATCGAACCCGGAATCTCGAGATTCCGGGTTCGTTTCGCGCCACGGGAATGACGACGCTAAGCGCTCTTCACCCCGTGTTGCAGCCGTGACGCGGCGATCACGAGCAGGCCGGCGCCGGCGACCGACCAGCAGGCGACCGGCGCCCAATGCACCAGCGGCGCATAGTCCGGCATCTTCTGCAGGCCGCCCGCGACCGCCGCCATCCGCGCAAAGGTCGCAAGCGCCAGCGCCGAGAACACGAGGCCGGTGACCTTGCCTTCCGCGCCGGTCTCCCCGATCGCGAGCGCCGCGGACACCGCGCTCATCAGCATGCAGCCCCAAGCGGCCCCCGCCATGAATTGCGCCACGATCAGGACGTTGAGACTGCCGGCGATCTCGGCGGCGATGATCGCAAAGGCACCGAGCAGTCCCGCCGCGCCCATCACGATCAGGCCGCCGCGATGCTTGACGACGATGCTTGCCGGAAACATCGCGATGTTGAAGCCGATCCAGAATACCGGCATCAGCCATTGCAGCTCGTCCGCCTTGGCAAAGCGCAAATAGAACGGCGCGCTGTTGATGTTGAAGTGCAGCTGGTAGCCGAGCGACAGCAGCACTATCGATCCGATCAGGAACATCGGCACCGCCCCGAGCCGCTTCGCCGGGGGCGCCAGCCGCGCCGGCTGCGCCTCTGCCGCGATGCGGCGCTCGACGCCTGAGAAGGCGAGCGCGGTCAGTAGCAGCACCGCGCCTGACAGCACGAACGGCAGCCGTGCATCCTGGTTGCGCAGCACGACGCCAAGATAGGGCGAGACCGCGCCCGCGATGCCATAACCCAGCATCGCCAGCGCCGCGAGGAACGGCACCGAGGGTTGCGCGCGATACTTGCCGAGCAGCGTCAGCGGCGGCGCCCGCAAGGCCGACGACGTCACGGCCCAGATCACGATCAGCACGATCAGCCAGACCTTTGCACCCGGCCCGGTGCCGGCGACGTAAGGCAATGCGACGAAGGCGGCGCAGGAGATCGCGGCAAGGATACCGACAAACAAGCCAAGGCGGCCGACCAGGCTCGAGATCCTGTCGGCGGCGATGCCCATCGCCGTGTCGGTGACGGTGAAGATGCCTTGATCCATCATCAGGATCAGGATCACGGTCGACGGCGCGATGCCGACATCGGCGCACAGCTTCGGCAGATAGATCAGATAAGTGGTCCAGCCCAGCGTGAAGACGAGCTGCAGCACGGCGAGATAGACGCCGGTGCGGTTGACGGCGCGGTCGGCCTTGGTGGTCATCCGCCAAGTCTAGACCACCCGGCGGTTCAGCGCACCTTGCGGAAGGTCAAATTGATGCGCTGGCGGCCGAGCACGCTGTGCTCGCCATCTGCGAGCGGTGCCACGCCGTGATAAAATAGCCGTGACGAGCCGCCCCACACCGCAACGTCGCCATGTTCGAGTCGATAGCGGCGCGGCGTGTCGCTGCGCTGCAGGCCGCCGAACAGGAAGATCGCCGGCAGCCCGAGCGAGATCGACACGATCGGTGCGCGGTAGTCGAGCTCGTCCTTGTCCTGATGCAGCGACAGTTTTGCGCCGGGGACGTAGCGATTGATCAGGCAGGCCTCAGGCGCGAAGCCGTTGAAGCCGGCTTCATCAGCGGCGTCGGCGGCGAGCCTGCGCAACACCTCCGGCATTTCAGGCCAGGGTTGTCCCGAGACGGGATCGATCGGATCATAGCGATAGCCGCTGGGATCGGAGACCCAGCCGACGCTGCCGCAATTGGTCATCGCGACCGACATGCGGTGGCCGCCCGGCGTGATCAGATGCCGGAACGGCGCCTGCTTGACGATGGCACGCAAGGCCGGGATCAGCTCGGCCTCGAACGGCCGGACAAAGCCGCGCAACAGCACCGCGCCATCCGCGATCGTCTCGCGCGATGGCCGGGCATCGCCAATGGTCTCGAACAGATCGGTGGCCACGCCTCTCTCGCACTCACTTCGCGTCGTGGAAGATCACACCAACGGTGTGGCGATGGCCGGAGCGAATCCTGCTGACGCCGTGGCGCAGATTGACACGATACGGTCCGCGCGTCCCCTGCACCGGGCGATGATGCACGGCAAAGGCCACCGCATCGCCCTTGGTGAGCGGCACCACCTCGGGCCGCGACTGCATCCGCGGCCGCTGCTCGGTCAGCACGAATTCGCCACCCGTAAAATCGCGCCCGGGCTGCGACAGCAGGATCGCGACCTGGATCGGGAACACATGCTCGCCATAGAGATCCTGGTGCAGGCAGTTGTAGTCGCCCTCGCCATATTGCAGCAGCAGCGGCGTCGGCCGCGTCTGTTCGGCGTCATGGCAGCGCTTCAGGAACGCCGCATGCGACGCAGGATATCGGATATCGATCCCCATCGTCTCGTTCCAACGATTGGCTGCCGCGGTCAGCCGCGTATAGAGCGCCGGCCGCAGCTCCGCGATCAGGTCCGGCAGCGGATAGGAGAAATACTTGTACTCGCCGCGGCCGAAGCCGTGACGGCCCATCACGATCCGGCTGCGGAACTGGCTGTCGTCGGGATACAGCGCGGCGATGGCATCGCATTCCTCAGGCGTCAGCAGGCCGTTGAGGACGGCGCATCCCTGATCGTCGAGGTCGGTCTTGATCTGGTCCCAGTCGAGCCCGTCGACGCGCGCCGGGATGCCGGTGGATGGGCGGGTAATGGTTTTGGCTGTTGCTGTCATGGGACGGAATCTGGCCCCTGATTGCGGCCCGCGCCACCCGATTTCCGATCGAAAGATGCAGAGAACGTCACCACAATTACGGTGTCGTCCCGGCGAAAGCCGGGACCCATAGCCACCGTCGTCAGTTGTTGAGATCGGTGGGGCCACAGCGTGCCAACCACAACACTCTGTGGTTATGGGTCCCGGCTTTCGCCGGGACGACGCACGTGGAGAAAGCGTCGGTCATCTCCCTCACAACAACAACGCGGCGAGCAATCAGCCCCTCACCGGCAGCGTCACCACATCGTAGCCGTGGCTGATCTTCCGCTTCAGCACCGGGTCTTCCAGCTCGAACTCGAACCGGCTGGCCGGGCGGATGCCGCCCTTGGCCGCGAAGGTGCCGCCGAACATGGCGCAGCCGTCGGGCAGCGCACCCTGGTCGAAGCCGCGCGCGATCAGGTCCTTCACCGGCAGCATGTGATCGAGCGTGCCTTCCTGGTAGAGCACGCGCTGGCCGCCGATCACGGCCCAGGAACGCAGCACCAGCTGGTCCCAGTGGCCGATCACGTCCTCGAGTTCCCACAGCTCCGATGCCATCGGCTTGTCGCACATCTGCTTCGACACCGTGACGCTGTAGCTCTCGACCTTGCGGTCGGTGTGGTCGGAGCCGCAGCCGACGAAGATGCGGCCCTGCCAGCCGATCAGCACGAACTCGACCTCGCCGCTCGAGTCCTCGCCGCAGACTTCGATGGCATCGGCGAAGGTGAGCCGGCGCGCCGAGCAGCGGTAGTAGATCGGCGTGGTCGCGGGCCGCGCGATGCCGAGCGCCTCGAGCTCGGCGATGTGCTTGTCGCGCGCCACCGGATCGCGGCCGGTCCAGCCGGCGATCACGGCCTGCCTGATTTCCAGTGTGAGCGGAGTGGCGACGCCCTTGTCGTCGACATTGAAGGTGAGATCAAACACGGATCACGGTCTCCATTCCGGCAGCGAGCTCGAAAATGCGCCGATCCGAACCGCCCGCGGCGGCGAGCATCAGGCCGACCGGCGCCTCGCCCTCGTGATGCGCGGGCAGCGAGATCGCGCAGCCGTCGAGCACATTGATCAGCGTGCAATTGCGCAACGCGCGCAAATTCTCGGTGGCGAACGCCTTGTCGTCGGCGAGGCTGGCGATCGTAGGCGGCAGGTTCGCCGTGGTCGGCAGCACCATCGCATCATAGGGCGCGATCCGCTTCTCGGTACGGGCGATGAAGGAGCGGCGTGCGTTGAGCAGATCGATGTAGTCGGCGGCCGGAAAGCCCTCGCCGCGCTGGATGCGCACGGCGACGCGCGGATCGTAGATGTCGCCCTTGCTGGCCAGCAGGAAGCGATGCCAGGCATAGCTTTCGGCGGCGGCAAAGCCGCCCTTGGCGTTCATGACGCCGACATCGAGCAATTCGGGCACCTCGATCCGCTCGATCAAGGCGCCTGCGCGCGACAACGCCGCGAGCGCGCGCTCGAAGGTTTTCGCGACGGCCTCGTCGAGGTCGTCGAGAGCGACCGTGGTCGGCACCGCGAGCCGCATGCCTTTCACCGGGCGCGGCGAGACCGGCGTCACCGGCTGATCCGCCAGCACCGCGTCGAGCGCGGCGCAGCAGGCCACCGAATTGGCCAGCGGGCCGTAGCTGTCGAGCGTGAACGACAGCGGCACGCCGCCATCGAGCGGAATCCGGCGTTGCGTCGGCTTGTAGCCGACGATGCCGTTGAAGGCGGCGGGAATCCGGCAGGAGCCGCCGGTATCGGTACCGAGCGCGCCGAACGCCATGCCGTCCGCGATCGAGACCGCCGCCCCCGAGGACGAGCCGCCCGGCACGTGGCCGGCGCTCCGGTTCCAGGCGCTCTTCGGCGTGCCGTAATGCGGATTGATGCCGATGCCGGAATAGGCGAACTCGGTCATGTTGGTGCGGCCGATCACGATGAAGCCGGCGCGCTTGAGCCGCGCCACGACAGGTGCATCGGCATCCGCCGGCGCGGAATCCTCCAGCGCGCGCGAGCCCGCCCGCGTCACCTGCCCCTTGATGTCGAACAGGTCCTTGATCGAAACCGGAATGCCGGCAAATGGCGACGGCGCGGTATTGGCCTTGCGCAGCCGGTCCATGGCGTCGGCGGCCTCCAGCGCGGCGTCGCGGTCGACATGGATGAAGGTGCGTTGGCCCTCGCCTGAGGGATCAGCGATTTTGGCGATGCACTGCTCGACGAGCTTGCGGGCAGAGGTCGCGCCGCCGGCGAGATCGGCGGCCAGGGAGGCGAGTGTCGGATTCTTGGGCATGGCTTTCACTTCACGGCTTGCACTTCATGGCTTGCAGTTGATTGTCGCGCGAACCGAGGCCGATTTCCAGCCCGCCGGCGCCTCACCTCGCATCACTTCAGCCCGAAATAGGCGCGGTGCAGCTCTTCATTGCCGCTCATCTCGGCAACCGTGCCGGAGAAGCGGATCCGCCCGCCTTCCAGCACGAATACGCGGGTGGCAATCTCGAGAAAACCGATATTTTGCTCCGCGATCAAGAGTGCCAGTCCGCGGCCCTGCAGGCTCGACAAGGCGCGCAGCACCTCCTTGACGAACAGCGGCGACAGCCCGGCCGAGGGCTCATCCATCACCAGCAGCTTCGGCTCGGCCGACAGCGCCTTGGCGATGCCGAGCATCTTTCGCTGACCGCCGGACAGGCTGGACGCGGGATCGCGGCGCTTGTCGCGCAGCACCGGGAACAGGCCGTACAGTTCGTCGACCCGCGCCCCCGGATTGGCATGGCCCAGCGCCTGCGCGCCGACGCGGATATTTTCCTCGATCGACAGGTCGGGAAACACCGCAAGCTCCGACATGTAGGTCATGCCACGCTTCATGCGGTCCGACGAGCGCATCCTGGTGATGTCCTCACCGCCGAGCTTGATGTGGCCGCTGCGGGCCTCGATCAGGCCGACCAGCGACTTCAGGAACGTGGTCTTGCCCGCGCCGTTGGCGCCGAGCAGCAGCACGGTCTCGCCGGGGCGGACGTCGAGATCGACGCCCCACAGCACCTGCATGGTGCCGTAGCCGGCATCGACGCCCCTCGTGTCCAGAAGCGACACCGCATCAGTGGGCATGCTCGCCTCCCAAAAATACCTCGATCACCTGCGGCTCGCGTACCGCGGTCGCCAGCGTGCCCTCGAAGATCTCCTTGCCCGCATTGAGCACGATGACGCGGTCGGTGATCTGTTCGATGAAGCCCATCAGATGCTCGACCACGATGATCGCCATGCCGGTCGCGGCCAAGGCCTTGATGCGGCCGGCGATCCAGTCGAGCTCCGCCGGGTTGAGGCCGGCCGCGAGTTCGTCGAGCAGCAGCAGCCGCGGCCGCGTGGCGAGCGCACGGGTCAGATCGAGCATCTTCTGCTGCGCGCTGTTGAGATCGGCGGCCGGACGGTCGGCGACCTCCTTCAGCCTGAAATCCTCAAGCAGTTCGGCAATCGACGGCGCACCGGTCGCGCCGCCATAGGCCAGCGCCACCTGGATGTTCTCGCGTACCGTGAGCGACAGGAACGGCTTCGGCACCTGGAAGGTGCGGTTGATGCCGCGGTGAACGAGCTTGTGCGAGGCGACGCCGCCGGCGGACACGCTGTCGAACACGACCTCGCCGCCGTCTGGCGCATAGAGACCGGAGATCACATTGATCGCCGTGGTCTTGCCGGAGCCGTTCGGGCCGACCAGCCCGAGGATCTCGCCGGGCACGACGTGGAAGCTGAGGCCATCGAGCGCGTGGAAGCCGCCAAAGCGCTTCACCAGCTTCGAGACCTTGAGGATCGGGGTTTTCTCAGGGGACATGCCACCCCCTGCGGGTTGCCAGCGACACCAGTCCAGAGGGCAGGAACAGCACCAGGCCCATGATCAGGAGACCATAGATCAGCTGGAAATATTGCGGCGTGGTGAAGCCGATCAGATTGTAGATGCCGTAGAGAATCAGCACGCCGACGATCGGTCCGGTGATGGTGGCAACGCCGCCGAACAGCGCGAACACGATCGCGAAGATGCTGAACTCGCCGGAGAACACGTTGTCCGGATAGAACACCGAGACGTACCAGGCATAGATGCCGCCGGCGAGGCCGGCGACCAGCGCCGAGGCGAGCCAGGCAATCACCCGCATCTTCACGATATTGACGCCGGCCATCGAGGCCGACACCGCATCCTCGCGCACGGCCTGCAGCGCCAGCCCGAACGGCGAGTTCTTCAGATAGACCACGGCGCCGACCGTCAGCGCCATCACGACGACCGCGGCATAGTAGGCGTGGGTCGGGTTGAACGTGCCGGTGAGCGACACGCCGTAGGGGCCCTTGGTGATCCCCTCCAGCGCGGGGTTGGCGACGAAATGCAGCACCGCGAGCGAGGCCGCGAGGTTGGCGATCGCGAAATACGCGCCCGACAGCCGCAGCAGCGGCGTCAGCAACAGGCCGAGCGCAACCGCCACGACGCCGCCGACCAGCACGGCGAGCGACGCCGGTGTATGCAGATGCATCACCATGATGGCGAAGCCATAGGCGCCGGCGCCGAAGAAGCCGACATACCCGAACGGCAGATAGCCGGTGAAGCCATAGATGATGTTCACGCCTTGCGCGAGGATCAGGAAGATCACGAAGTTGAACAGCAGCAGATGGTTTTGATAGACGCCGGGCAGCAGTGCGAACACCACCACCAACGGCGCCAGGATGAACAGCAGGTGCTTCGAGGCGTTATGCAACGCGCACCCGCCTTCCGAGCAGACCGCTCGGGCGCAACAACAGGATCACGATCAACAACACATAGGGCAGCAAGTCGGCCCAGGAACTGAGATAGGTCTGCACCAGCATGTAGCAGAGACCGTAGACGACACCGCCGATCGCGGTACCGAGCGGATTGCCCAGCGAACCCAGCACGACGATCGCAAACGACGTCACCGTCGCGTCGGCGCCGAACGCCGGCGTCACCGAGCCGAACATGAAAGGCGCGAACACGCCGGCGACCGCCGCGATGCCGAGCCCGATACCGAACGCCGCCGCCGAGACGCGATCGACATCGATGCCGGTCGCCAATGCCTCGTCGCGCCGTGACATCACGGCGCGGGTCAGGGTGCCGAGCCGGGTGTGGTAGAGATAGAGGTAGACCAGCGCGATCGCGATCAGGCTGGTGATGGCCGCGATCACCCAAGGCGCGGGAAAACCCTGGCCGAAGATCTGGATCGGCCCTGCCCCACCCGCCTTGCCGCCGAACCATTTTACCTTGATGGTCGTGAACACGGTGCCGAGCAGCCGGCTCTGGATCGAGCGCTCGCTGGTGCCGGCGAAGATCGTGGTGACGGCCTCGATCACCTGCGACAGACCGAAGAACAGGATGATCGACAGCATTTCCGGATTGGCCGAGCCCTGCAGCCGCGGCACCAGCACCCAGTACAGCAGCACGCCCACCAGCACGAAGACCACGAAGGCCAGCGGCACCGCGAACAGCGGGTCGATGCCGGCGAGGCCGACCACGCCGAGCGCGATGAAGGCGCCGAGCATCAGGATGTCGCCATGCGCAAGGTTGACGATGCGCATGACGCCGAACACGAGATTGAGACCGATGCCAACCAGGCTGAAATACAGCCCGAACAGCACGCCGGCAACGAGCGCATAGGTCATGCTACCGCTCGCCGCCGACGGTTACGCCTGCCGCACCCACCTGCATCACGGCGCCGGGTAGATCGGCTTGCCGGTGGCGGTCTCGTGCGGATAGATCGAGACGAACTTGATGTGATCGTGCTCGTCGACCGTGAGCTGGCCGAGCGGCGTGAGTTCGCCGATCTGGCCGCCGGTCTCATCCAGCGCGAAGGTGCCGTCCAGCGTCTTGAGCTGGCCGCTGAGCGAGAACACCGCGCGGCGCAGTTCCATCTGGTCGAGGCTGGTCGCTACCGACAGCGTCTTCTCGATCACCAGCGCCGTGGTGTAGCCGGCCACCGCGTTGAAGCCGAACTCCATCTTGCCGTCGTTGTACTTTTTGGTCCAGGCGGCGCGGAAATCCTTCATGTTCATCCCGAAATTGACGGGATAGTCCAATTCGGACGGCGGCACATAGGTCCAGATGTGCTCGAGACCCTTGGCGCCGACGTTCTTCTCGAGCAACTCGGTCTCGAGGCCGGCATAGATCGCGAACAGCATCTTGAACTTGGTGCCGACGTCCTGGACGTTGCGCAGGAAGGCGATGTCGTTCGGCGCATAGCCGAAATGGATCACCGCGTCGGGATTGGCGTTGCTGATGTTGTTGATGATGACGTTGTAGTTGGTGGTCTCGGTCGGAACGCCCTGGTCATAGACGATCTCGATCGGCGCGCCGGACTCCTTGACGAACTTGCGGAACGCGTTGGCCTGGGTGCCGGTGAACTCGTTGGTCGAATAGAGGATCGCGACCTTCCTGATGCCGAGGCCAGGGCCGTCATGGCTGATGAAGTCGGCGACCGGCTTCGGCCACACCGTCGACACCGGATCGGCCATCAGCGCGATGTAGGGATTGTCCTTGGAGAAGAAGCTCGCGCCGGTGCCGGTCTGGTCGAACAGGAACATCTTGTGATCGCGCGCGATCGCAACCGCGGGCGCCGTCAGCACCGATCCGGAATCGGCGACCAGGAGATCGACCTTATCCTGGGTGACGAGCTGATTATAAAGCGTCGAGGCGGTCGCGGTGTTGCTCTGGTCGTCATAGGAGACGAGCTTGATCGGGATCTTCTTGTCGAACGCCTTCACGAAGACGCCGCCCTCGGCGTTCTTCTGCTCGACCCACAATTTCAGCGAGCTGTAGACCGGCATCGAGATCGAGGCGTAGCGCCCCGAGGATGCGTAGAGCGTGCCGATCTTGATCTCCGACGGTGCGTCGGCGGCCATCGCCTGCGTGGCGAATGCGAGGCTGGCAGCGAGTGCCGCGCCGATGATCCTCAGCATGATATGTTCCTCCCGGCTATCTTGAACGTGTCTTGGGCGTATCTTGGACGCGGCCCTTCTACGCGCCGGATCGGAGCGACACAAGCATCGCGGCCTTAGCAATTGTGCGAGGGGCGGAATATGCGGCATGCGCGGGACACAGGCCGCTGCGCGCAGCATGGATGGACCGTTGACGGGCCTTGGTTCAATGTCGCATCAAGACTGTAACGATTTCGGGAGGAGACATCAGACATGGCCGAGCCCGCGCGCGCGAAACCAAAGCCGACACCGGAGACCCAGCATTTCTGGGATGGCACCAAGGCTGGCGAGCTGCGCCTGCAGCGCTGCGATGCCTGCGCCAATGTCTACTTTCCGCCGCGGCCGTTCTGCCCCTCCTGCGCCTCGCGCAAGGTCTCGATCTTCAAGGCCAGCGGCAAGGGCAAGCTCTACAGCTACGTCATCAACCACCGTCCGGCCGCGCCCGGCTTCACGCCGCCTTACGCGATCGCCGTGGTCGAGCTCGACGAAGGCCCGCGCATGATGAGCAACATCATCGACTGTCCGCAGACGCCGGAAGCGCTCGAGCTCGACATGCGGCTCGAAGTCGCCTTCGAGGCGCTCGACGACAAGATCACGCTTCCCTTGTTCCGTCCGGCAAAGGGGTAATGTGATGCGCAGGAACCAGGTTGCCGTCGTCGGTGCGGCCGAAACCACCGAACTCGGCGTCATCCCGAACATGTCGCAGATCCAGCTGCACGCGGACGCGGCGCTGAATGCGATCGCGGACGCCGGCCTGAAGCTGTGCGACATCGACGGCTTCGCTACTGCGGTCGAGACCCCGCAGCAGATGGCGCACTATCTCGGCATCACGCCGACCTGGGTCGACGGCACCTCGGTCGGCGGCTGCTCCTTCATGCTGCATGTTCGCCACGCCGCTGCGGCGATCGAGGCCGGCCTGTGCAAGACCGTTCTGATCACGCATGCCGAAAGCGGCAAGTCGATGATCGGCAAGCAGCCGCGCTTCACGCCGGCCGACAGCCTCAACGGCCAGTTCGAGGCGCCGTTCGGCGTCTACGGGCCGCCGAGCATGTTTCCGATTCCCGTGCTGCGGTTCATGAAGACCCACGGCATCACGCATGAGCAGCTCGCGATGGTCGCGGTGGTGCAGCGCGAATGGGCGGGGAAGAACCCGCGCGCGACCATGAAGGACCCGATCACCGTCGCCGACGTCCTGAACTCGCGGATGATCGCCTATCCGTTCCGGCTGCTGCAATGCTGCCTCGTCACCGACGGCGGCGGCGCGCTGATCCTCACCTCGGCCGACCGCGCCAAGGATTTCCCGAACAAGCCGGTCTACATCCTCGGCACCGGCGAGAGCGTGGAAACGCCGATGGTCAGCCAAATGAAGACGTTCGACTCATCGCGCGCCTTCAAAGTGGCAGGGCGGCTGGCCTTCAAGGAGGCCGGCATCACCCACAAGGACGTCGATCATCTGATGATCTACGATGCATTCGCGCATCTGCCGCTCTACGGCCTCGGCGACCTCGGCTTCATGCCGTATGAGGAGACCGGCAAGTTCATCGCCGACGGCAACACCCGCCCCGGCGGCAAGCTGCCGCTCAACACCAATGGCGGCGGCCTTAGCTACATGCACTCCGGCATGTACGGCATGTACGCGCTGCAGGAGAGCGTGCGGCAGATGCGCGGTATCGCGCCGGCGCAGGTGCCGAACGCAAAGATCTCGGTCTGCCACGGCGTCGGCGGCATGTTCGCCGCAAGTGGCACGATCATCTTTACGAACGAGAAGTAACAACTCCGTCGTTCCGGGGCGCGAGAAGCGCGAACCCGGAACCTCGAGATTCCGGGTCTGGTGCTTCGCACCATCCCGGAATGACGGAGAGCAAACCAGGAGAACCGACATGGCAAAATCACTGCAGGATAAAGTCATCATCGTCACCGGCGCGGGGCGCGGCATCGGCCGCGAAATCGCGCTGCTCTGCGCGGCGGAAGGCGCCAAGGTCGTGGTCAACGATCCCGGCGGCGCCGCCGATGGCGCCGGCACGAGTGCCGCGCCCGCCGAGGAGGTGGTCGAGGAGATCAAGAAGCGCGGCGGCACCGCGGTCGCCAATTTCGAGTCGGTGGCGGAAGCCATTCCCGCCAGCAAGATCGTGAAGACCGCGACCGATCATTTCGGCCGGCTCGACGGCGTCGTCAACAATGCCGGCATCCTGCGCGACATGATCTTCCACAAGATGAGCGTGGAAGCGTTCGAGGCCGTCATCAAGGTGCATCTGATGGGCTCGTTCTATGTCAGCCACGCCGCGGCGCGGATCTATCGCGAGCAGGAGTCGGGCTCCTTCGTGCACTTCACCTCGACCTCCGGCCTGATCGGCAATTACGGCCAGGCCAACTACGCCGCCGCCAAGCTCGGCATCGTCGGCCTGTCGAAATCGATTGCGCTCGACATGGGCCGCTTCAACGTGCGCTCGAACTGCGTGTCGCCGTTCGCCTGGACCCGCATGATCGGCACCATCCCGACCGAGACCGACGCCGAGAAGGCGCGCGTCGAGAAGATCAAGCAGATGGGCCCGGAGAAGATCGCGCCGGTCTGCGCCTATCTGCTCTCGGACGCGGCCAAGGACGTCACCGGACAGATCTTCGGCGTGCGCATGAACGAAATCTTCCTGTTCGGCCAGCATCGTCCGGTGCGCTCGGTTCATCGCGGCGAAGGCTGGACGCCCGAGACCATTGCCGAACACGGCATGCCGGCGCTGAAGGGATCGTTCGCCAAGCTCGACCGCTCGGCCGACGTCTTCACCTGGGATCCGATCTGAACTTGATCTGATCCTCCGATCCGATCTGACAGTTTTATGAAATCGTCGCCTCGGCGAACTCCGCGCGCAATCGCGCGCTAGGCGGGGGCGACACACTCTTTGGTTGTTTCATCATGGCGTGCCCGCATTGTGCCAGAATTGCGGGGGTATGATCGTCCTCCCGATAACAAAAAAGCCTGGGAGGACTTTCGTGACAAATCCAAGCAACATTCAGAAACACGAGGGCGACGGTGCAAAGGCGTTCGACCGTCGGACAATCTTGCGCGGTGCAACCGCGCTTGCTGCAACCGCGATGGCCGCATCCGATGCCGCAGCGCGCGACTTCGGCCCCAACGCGGAGCCGCAGCGCTATCCCGATCCAGACATCGTCGTGATCGACGACAAGCGCTTTAAGGCCAAGGTCGGCAACACCGCGATCAAGCGGCTCTACACCGGCTGCCTGTGGGCGGAAGGCCCGGCCTGGAACGCGCAGGGCCAGTATCTGGTCTGGAGCGATATCCCGGCCAACCGGCAGTTGCGCTATCTCGACGATGACGGCCACATCTCCGAGCAATTCCACAAGCCGTCAAACGAGGCCAACGGCTCGACCTTCGATTTCGAGGGCCGCCAGATCACCGCCGAGCGCACCCGGCTGGTGCGCTACGAGCACGACGGAACCGTCACGCCCTTGGCGGAGCAGGCCAATGGCAGGCAGCTCAACGGGCCGAACGACATGGTCGTGCATCCCAACGACAAGTCGATCTGGTTCACCGACCCCGGCTACGGCGCGATCTCGATCTATGAGGGCCAACTGGCCAACACGGGATCGAAGCAGCCCTACCAGAAGGAAGCCGTCTATCGCATCGATGCTGCGACCGGCCAGATCACCAAGGTCGCGGACGAGCCGTTCAAGCCGAACGGCATCGCCTTCAGCCACGACTACAAGAAGGTCTATGTCTGCGATACCGGCACCACGCATTACCCGAATGCCAAGAACATCGTCTGGCAGTACGACCTCAACGGCGACAAGCTCTCCAACCCGCGCACGCTGATCGACATGACGCTGGACGGCAAGTCAGGCTTCCCGGACGGCCTGCGTGTCGACGTCGACGGCAATATCTGGGTCGGCGCCGGCTGGGTCGGACCGGGCTACGACGGCGTGCAGGTGTTTGCGCCCGACGGCCAGCGGATCGGCCAGATCCTGCTGCCGGAGACCTGCGCCAACCTCACCTTCGGCGGCAAGAAGCGCAACCGCCTGTTCATGACGGCAAGCCAGTCGCTCTACGCGGTCTATGTCGAGACGAAGGGCGCGCACAACTGTTGATCTAACCGTCGTCCCGGCCTGCGCCGGGACCCATAACCACTGCAGTTGGTTGTTGAAGAAAGCTGGGGCCCACATCGTTCACGACACTCCCGGTCGTGGTTATGGGTCCCGGCCTTCGCCGGGACGACAGCGTAGCTAGCCGCTATTCCTCAGCCCCGCCGAAATCCCGTTGATCGTGATCTGAATCCCGCGCAGCACCTGCTCGTCCGGGTTCTGTGCGCGATACTCCTTCAACAGCTCGACCTGCACGTGATTGAGCGGATCCATGTACGGGAAGCGGTTGCGGATGCCGCGCTCCAGCAGCGGGTTGCCCTGCAGCAGCCGGTCATGCCCCATGATGTCGAGCAGCGTCTCGATCGACAGATGCCATTCGCGGCGGATCTGGCCGAAAATCTTCTCGCGCAACGCGACGTCAGGCACCAGCTCGGCATAGCGCGAGGCGATCGCGATCGAGCTCTTCGCCAGCACCATATCCATGTTGGAGAGCAGCGTGCGGAAGAACGGCCATTCCCGATAGAGCTCCTGCAAGAACGCCATGCCCTGCTCCGGATGCTCTGATATCCAGCTCTCGACCGCGCTGCCGAAACCATACCATCCCGGCAGCATCAGCCGGCATTGCGCCCAGGAGAACACCCACGGAATGGCGCGCAGGTCCTCGATCTCGCGGGTCTTCTTGCGCGAGGCCGGGCGGCTGCCGATGTTCATCGTCGCGATCTCGTTGATGACGGTCGAGCCCCAGAAATAATCGGCGAAGCCTTCGGTCTCATAGACAAGGCCGCGATAGGCCTTGAAGGCGAGCGCGGAAATCTCCTCCATCGCCTTGAGATATTCGGGGCGCGGCGCGCTCTGCCGAGGCTGCAGCAGACTGGTTTCCAGCGTCGCCGCGGCGAGGATTTCCAGATTGCTGCGGCCGACCTCGGCATTGGAATATTTCGACGAGATGATCTCGCCCTGCTCCGTGATGCGTATCTGGCCGTTCACGGCGCCGCCGGGCTGCGCGATGATCGCGTCATAGCTCGGGCCACCGCCGCGGCCGACCGAACCGCCGCGGCCGTGGAACAGGCGCAGCCGCACGCCGTGGCGCTCGAACACCTCGACGAGGCCGATCTCTGCCTTGTAGAGCTCCCAACCCGAGGTGACGAAGCCGCCATCCTTGTTGCTGTCGGAATAGCCGAGCATCACCTCCTGCACGCTACCGAGACTGTCGACCAGCTTGCGATAATCGTGCAGCACCAGCATGCGGTCCATGATGCCGCTGGAGGCCTGCAGATCCTCGATGGTTTCGAACAGCGGCACGATGTTGACGGCGCTGCGGCCGGACGGATTGACGAGCCCGACCTCCTTCAGCAGCACCGCGACCTCGAGCATGTCGGACATGCCCTGGCACATCGAGATGATGCATTGGGAGATCACCTCCGGCCCGAACCTGGCATGCGCCTCGGCCGCGGCTCGGAACACGGCGAGCTCGCTCTGGGTCTCCCCGGAATATTTCACGAAGGGCGAGGCTAGCGGCCGTGCATTGCGCAGCTCGCCCAGCAGCAGGCTGACGCGGGCGTCCTCGCCGAGCGCCAGATAGGACATCCCCGGATTGGCGGTGTCGAACAGTTCGGCGATGGTGCGCTCGTGCACCGCCGAGTTCTGGCGGATGTCGAGTCGCGCCAGATGGAAGCCGAAGCAATCCACCGCCCGCCGCAACAGCCGCAGCCGGCCGCGCGCGATCACGCTGGAATTGTTCGCAATCAGCGAGCGGTTGAGCACGTCGAGATCGGCCTGGAATTCCCTGGCGCGCGCATAGGGCTCGGCCTTGCCGACCGGCGGCCGCGTGGTCTCGACCTCGAGCCGGGAGGCTGTCGCCGCAAGTCTCGCATAGATGCCCGAAACGGCCAGACGATACGGCTCGCCGCTGCGATGCGGTGAGGTGTCGGGCGAACGCTCGGCGAGGCTCCGCAGCTCGTCCGAGACGTCGGCGAGATGCGCCGCCAGCGACAATTCGGCGCCAAGCGCATGCAGCTCCTCGAGGTAGAAGTTGAGCGCCTGGCTCGACTGCAGGCGCAGCGTGCCGCGCATCACCTCCGCGGTGACAAAGGGATTGCCGTCGCGATCGCCGCCGATCCAGCTTCCCATCCTGAGGAAGGAAGCGAGTTCACCGGCCTCGCCACCCTCCTTGTTCAGGCGATCCTCCAGCGCGCAATGCAGCCGCGGCACCTCCTGCAGGAAGGTGTAGTCGTAGAACGACAGGCCGTTGGCGACCTCGTCGAGGACGGTCAATTTGGTCCGGCGCAGCAGATTGGTCTGCCACAGCGTCACCACGGCGCGGCGAAGCTGCTCGTCGCTGGCCTCGCTTTCGTCCGGCGTCATCTGCAGCCGCTCGCGGCGGTCGAGCAGATCCGCGATCTCCATCTCGCGATCCATCGTGCTCTTGCGGCGGACCTCGGTCGGATGCGCGGTTAATACCGGGCTGACCAGCGCGCTCCGGAAGAAGCTGCGCAAATCGGCCGGGCTGATGCCGGCCTGGCGGGCATGCACCAGCGTCTGTTCCAGCGTGCTCGGCCGCGGCGCCCCGCTCGGCCCGCGGCTGCGCATCTGGCGGATGTTGTTCTGGTCCTCGGCGATGTTGGCGAGATGGGAGAAATAGCTGAAGGCGCGGACGATCTGCAGCGTCTCGGCAATCGACATGCCGTCGAGGATGCTCTCCAGTTCCCGTCGCGCCAGCTTGTCCTCGTCGCGATGGAAGCGAACCGAGGTCTGGCGGATGCGCTCGACTAGGTCGAATACGTCGGCCCCTTCCTGGTCGCGCACGGTGTCGCCGAGGACGCGCCCCAAAAGGCGGATGTCGTTCCGGAGCCGCGCATCCTCCTCCTGCGCAGTCGCTTCCAGAAGGCTGGCCTCTGCGGCACGCTTGGCGCGGATTTCGGTCTCGGACGGCATGGTCTGGGGAGGCATTACCTGGGGAGACATGGCTCGGCTACTCCGGAGGCTGCCCGGCTCCTCCCGAGTGTGCGCTTTTTTTGCCGCAGCGCAAGATGAACTTGGTGGCGGTGCACACTCACCAACGCCGTCCCGGCGAAAGCCGACCCATAACCACCGGCGGCTGCGGTCGAAGCAAGCTGGGGCTACTGCAGCGCGCAACACGGAGATTGGTGGTTATGGGTCCCGGGTCGCGCGGAGCCTGTCATCGGGCGGCGCTTCGCGCCGACCCGTTGGCTTGCCCGGGACGACGGCGAGTTTTGTGGCGCTAGATCCTCCGCCCCGCTCGCTCCCAATACGGATCGCGCAGCCGGCGCTTGAAGATTTTTCCGGAATCCTCGCGCGGCAGGCTGGTCTGGATCTCGATGTGCTTGGGCACCTTGTAATCGGCGAGCGCGGTCTTCAGCTGGGCGCGGACGGAGGCGATGTCGAGCGCGACGCCGGGCTGCGGCTCGACCACCGCCATCAGCGCCTCGCCGAACTCGGCATCGGGAATGCCGAACACCGCACAGTCGTGCACGCCGGTGACGGCATGCAGCACCGCCTCGATCTCGGCCGGATAGATGTTGACGCCGCCCGAGATCACCATGTCGCGCTTGCGATCGCAGATGAAGACGTAGCCGTCGGCATCGATATAGCCGACGTCGCCCGAGGTAATGAATCCCTGCCGGTCGATCTCGGCGCGCTTCTCGGCCTTGTTGTGATAGGTGAAATCGGGATTGCCCTTGATCCGCGAATAGATCTCGCCGATCTGGCCCTGCGGCACCTCCTTGCCGTCGTCGCCGATGAAGCGAAGCTCGGCACCGGGCGAGATCTTTCCGACCGTGCCGGGCTTCTTCAGCGCGTCCTCGGAATTGGCGAAGGTCACCGCGCCTGACTCGGTCGAGCCGTAGAACTCGTAGATCACCGGCCCCCACCATTCGATCATGGCGCGCTTGACATCGGGCGGACAGGGCGCGGCGGCATGGATGATATGGCGCAGCGACGACATGTCGTACTTCCAGCGCACCTCCTCTGGCAGCTTCATCAGGCGGATGAACATCGTCGGCACCATGAAGATGGTGTCGATCCGCTCGCGCGCGATCAGCTGCAGAAACTCCTCCGCGTCGAAGCGCGGCATCAGCACCAGCGCGCCGCCGAGCTTGCCCGAGCGCAAGCCGAAGGAATTCGGCGCGGAATGGTAGAGCGGTCCGGGCAGGATCGCGCGTGCACCGGGCTTCAGGCCGTAGATCATCGCGCGCATTGCTTCCGCATTGGCGGTCTGCTCCGGCGTCGGCGCGAAGCGGCGCACGCCCTTGGGATGGCCTGTGGTGCCCGAGGTGTAGATCATGTTCTGCGGCTGCGGCACCACCGGGCCGTCATAGCGCGGGAACTGCGCCAGCCAGGCTTCGAAATCGATCGCGAAATCCGGTGTCGCCAGATGATCGGGATTGATCTTGTAGTTGGCGAGGATTTCCGGTGGCGTCGGCACGCTGAGCACGATGACGCCGGGCGGGATCGCGCCGCGCAGCGGATGCAGCATGTCGGCATGACCGATCAGGACGCGCGTGCCGGAATCCGTCAGCACGTAGTTGATCTCCTCCGGCTTGAAGTGCCAGTTGATCGGCACGCCATAGGCGCCGAGCCGCATCGCGGCATAGGCAGCCTCGATGAAGGCGATGTCGTTGCGCATCAGCATGCAGACGCTGTCGCCCGGCTTGACGCCGAGCTCGTTGAGGCCGCTGGCAATACGGTCGGCGCGCTCGGCCACTGCAGCGTGATCGCGCCGGCGACCGCCGCTGACGATGCCGAGGAAGGGCTGGGACGTTTCCATTGTCGTTGTCCGATCTTTCGTCGGGTTAAATGTCATTCCGGGGCGCGCAGAGCGCGAACGCGGAATCTCGAGATTCTCCGGTGCGCAATTGCGCACCATGGTTCGATGCTGCGCACCGCTGCGGAATGACTGCGGTCGTTACCCCGCATCCACAAACCTTGGCGCGCGCTTCTCCAGATTGGCGCGCACGGATTCGGTCTGGTTCGGGCTGCCGAGCAATTTCTGCTGCTCGACCGATTCCGCGAGCAGCGCGGCCGCCGGGTCGACCGACAGATTGTTGAGCATGCGCTTGGCGGCACGGATCGCATCCGGGCTCTTGCCGGCGATTTCGCGCGCGACCTCGAGCGCCGCGGCGCGCGGATCGTCGCAGACGCGGGTGGCAAGGCCGTAACTTTGGGCCTCCTGCGCCGAGAAGATGCGGCCGGTATAGGTGAGCTCGCGCAGGATGTCGTCGCGCACGAGGCTCGCCAGAATCGGCGTGCCCGCCATGTCGGGCACAAGACCCCATTTGATTTCCATGATCGACATCCGCGCATCCTGCGAGAGGAAGCGCATGTCGGCGCCGAGCGCGAGCTGGAAGCCGCCGCCGAACGCGACACCGTGGACCGCTGCGATCACGGGCACCGGAAGCTGGCGCCAGCCCCAGACCGCCTGCTGCGGGAAATTGGCCTTGCCGTGGGTGCGGACGGTGAGATCGCGCTTCTCGCCGCCCGGCACTCCGTTACCGCCGTCCTTCATGGCGGCGAAACGGCCCATGTCGAGCCCGGCGCAGAACGCCCGGCCCTCGCCGGACAGCACCACCACCCGAACGGCTTTTTCCCTGGAAAGCCGGTCGGTTGCGGCCACCAATGCCTCGAACATCGCGGCGTCGAGCGCGTTCATCTTGTCCGCCCGCACCAGGCGGACATCGGCGATACCGTCCGAAATCGATATCGAAACGCGATCTTCCATTGAAATCTCCTCCGCTGTTCCTTGTTGGCGCTTTACACAAAGGCCGTTGTCCGCTTTTAGTCAATCGACCAATTAACTGACAACCCCCGTGGAGGAAACGATGTTCTCTGATCAGCTTCTTGCCGGGCGGCGCATACTGGTAACCGGTGGTGGCACCGGCCTCGGCAAGTCCATGGCCTCGCGGTTCCTGCAGCTCGGGGCAGAGGTGCATATCTGCGGCCGCCGCAAGAGCGTCTGCGACGAAACCGCGACCGAGCTGATGGCCGAGTATGGCGGGCGCGTGGTCAGCCACGGCGTCGATATCCGCAACGCCATGGCGGTCGACGAGATGATCGAGGCGATCTGGACCACCAGCGGCCCGCTGACCGATCTGATCAACAACGCCGCCGGCAATTTCATCTCGCGCTCGGAAGAATTGTCGCCGCGCGGCTTCGATGCGGTCGCCAACATCGTGATGCACGGCACCTTCTACGTGACGCACGCGGTGGGCCGGCGCTGGATCGCCGGAGGGCATCGCGGCAACGTGGTGTCGATCACCGTGACCTGGGTGCGCAACGGCTCGCCTTACGTGGTGCCATCGGCGATGAGCAAGTCGGCGATCCACGCCATGACCATGTCGCTCGCCATCGAGTGGGGTCGTCACGGCATCCGCCTGAACACCATCGCGCCCGGCGAGATCCCGACCGAGGGCATGAGCAAGCGCATCAAGCCCGGCGACGAGGCCGGTGCGCGCACCAAGGCGATGAACCCGATGGGCCGCGTCGGCACCATGGAGGAATTGCAGAACCTCGCGGTGTTCCTGATCTCCGGCGGCTGCGACTGGATCAACGGCGAGACCATCGCCATGGACGGCGCGCAGGCGCTCGCGATGGGCGGCAATTTCTATCAGCTCCGCGACTGGAGCGACGACGACTGGACCAAGGCGCGCGAGTCGATCAAGGCGCAGAACGAGAAGGATCGCGCGGCGCGGGGCTGAGGCCCGCGCTTGCTCCTCAATCACTACTGTCGTCCCTGCGAAAGCAGGGACCCAAACCACCGCTGCGCGTTGTTGAGCTCGTTGTGGCCCCAGCGTCGCGCCACATACAGATTCGTGGTTATGGGTCCCGGCCTTCGCCGGGACGACGATGTTGAAACAGCGCGGCCAATTCCTCCGTATTGTTTTTCCCGCGCGATGCCGCCACACTCCGTGCAACCAAAACAAGACGTCACGGGGGAACATGTCCGACGCGCAGAAACTAACCAATCTTGCCGACATGGTGCGCGAGCGCGCCAAGAGCCGCGGCGATGCGCTGGCCTATGAATTCGAGGGACGGCAAACCAGCTTCGCCGGGTTCGACATCAAGACCAACCGCGTCGCCAACGCGCTGATCGCGATGGGCGTCGAGAAGGGTGAGCGCATCGCCTATCTCGGCAAGAACAGTGACTTCTATTTCGAGCTGTTGATGGGCGCGATGAAGGCCGGTGTGGTGATGGCGCCGGTGAACTGGCGCCTTGCAGGCCCCGAAGTCGCCTTCATCGTCGACGACTGCAAGGCCCCCGTCCTGTTCGTCGGCCCCGAATTCATCACGCAGGCGCGCAACATCCGCGACAACCTGCCGAGCGTTCGCACCATCATCACGACCGAGGGCGGCGCGCCGGAATGGCCCGACTTCGTCGCCTGGCGCGATGCGCAGGGCGGCGACGACCCGCGCGTTGCGATCGAGCCGAAGGACATCGCGATCCAGCTCTACACCTCGGGCACGACGGGCAAGCCGAAAGGCGCGATGCTGTCACACGCCAATTTCCTCAACCTCGTGCAAAGCGGCAACGAGGCCGAGAAGCCGGAGTGGAACCGCTGGACCACCGACGACGTCTCGCTGGTCGCGATGCCGATCTTCCACATCGGCGGCTCCGGCTGGGGCGTGATGGGCCTCTATCACGGCGCCCGCGGTGTAATCGCGCGCGAGTTCGACCCGACCAAGGTGCTCGACTTCTTCGAGCAGTCCGGCATCACAAAGCTGTTCATGGTGCCGGCGGCGATGCAGTTCGTGGTGCGGCAGCCGCGCGCGCGGCAGGTCGACTTCTCCCGCCTGAAATACATGCTCTATGGCGCCTCACCGATTCCGGCGGCGCTGCTGAAGGAGTGCATCGAGGTCTTCAAATGCGGCTTCGTGCAGATGTACGGCATGACCGAGACCACCGGCACCATCGTCGCGCTGCCGCCGGAAGACCATATCGAAGGGCTCGACCGCATGCGCTCCGCCGGCAAGGCGCTGCCCGGCATCGAGCTTGCGATTCTCGATCCGGACGGCAAGCCGCTGCCGCCGGGCGAAGTCGGCGAAATCGCCACCCGCTCCGGCTCCAACATGGCCGGCTACTGGAATCTGCCCGAGGCCACCGCGCGCACCATCGACAGCGACGGCTGGCTGCGCACCGGCGACGCCGGCTACATGGACAAGGACGGCTATCTCTACATCCACGACCGCATCAAGGACATGATCATCTCCGGCGGCGAGAACATCTATCCGGCCGAGGTCGAGAGCGCGCTGTGCGACCATCCGGACGTGGCGGAAGCCGCCGTGATCGGCATCCCCGACGACAAATGGGGCGAGGCGGTGAAGGCGGTGGTGGTGATGAAGCCGGGAAAGACTGCGACCGCGGCCGACATCATCAACTTCACGCGCGAGCGGATCGCCGGCTACAAGACACCGAAATCGGTCGACTTCATCCCGGCGCTGCCGCGCAACCCGTCGGGCAAGATTTTGCGGCGGAGCCTGCGTGAACCGTATTGGGCGGGCAAGGACCGGCAGGTGAATTAGCCCTCGCTGTCGTCCCGCGAAGGCCGGGACCCATAACCATCGTTGTTCATTGTCTGTCGACGCTGGGGCCACATCTCGTTCAACCAATAGCCGACTGTGGTTATGGGTCCCTGCTTTCGCAGGGACGACGGTGGAGGGAGTGTCGCACTTCACTTCTTCCCCGTCCTCTCCCGCAAGACGCGCCACCGCTCCTGCGCCTCTTTCGGCCAGACCTCTTTCCGATCGTAATACTCGGCGAACACTTTCGCGCCCGGCGGGAACGTCACCCAGGGCTGCTTCGACGAGGTGAAGATGTGAGCATCCGGCGGGCACTGGCTCGGATCATCCAGCGTGCCGACGCGGACGAAGCGTACCGCCGGTCCCGCGCCCGGATAGTTGCTCCACACCGCGACCTTGCAGATGGAGCAACGCGCGATCTTCTGTCCCTTGCCGCTCGCCGAGGGCGTGTCGACGATCTCGGGCTCGGCCGCGATATGCTCGACCCGCTCGGCCTCGTACAACGCGTTGAGCGCGTGCACGGTGCCGGTCTCGCACTGGCACCAGGTGCAGTGGCAGGCGTGCACGATCAGCGGCCTGCCGGTCAGGCGGTAGCGGACGTTTCTGCAGGTGCATCCACCTTCCATGCTCATGCCGCCTCCTCTGCGTTAGTGCTTGCCGGCTCCCATGTAGCCGAACAGGAAGCCCGCCACCTTGCGCTTCTGGATCTCCTCGCTGCCTTCCGTGATGCGATAGCGGCGGTGATGGCGGTAGATGTGCTCGAACGGCTTGTGGCGCGAATAGCCCATGCCGCCATGCACCTGCATCGCGCGGTCGGCGGCTTCGCAGCACAGACGGTTTGCCCAGAAATTGCACATCGAGACCCGGTCGGACAGCGTGTGCTCGACCTGCGCCTGGGTCAGTTGATCCATCTCCCAGGCGGTCTTGCGGATCAACAGCCGCAGCATCTCGCCCTGGGTCGCGAGCTCGACCAGCGGCCACTGGATCGCCTGGTTCTCGGCCAGCGCCTTGCCGAACGGCTTGCGCTCGCGAGCATATTTCACGCTCTCATTGATGCAGTACACCGCGGCGCCGAGCGAGCTCGCCGCCTGGCGGATGCGGTTCTCGTGCACGAAGCATTGCGCCAGCGACAGGCCGCGGCCGACCTCGCCGAACTGCGCATCCTCCGGCACGAACACATCGGTGAAGCTGACCCGCGGATGGTCGGTCGGCATGTTGAAGGTCCACATATACTCTTCGACCTTCACCCCCGCCGATTTCGCCGGCACCAGGAAGCAGCTGATGCCGCGCGCGTCGCCGTCATTGCCCGAGGTGCGGGCAAACAGCGCACAGTGGGTGGCGACATGCATGCCTGTCGTCCACATCTTCTCGCCGTTGATGATCCAGCCCTTGACGTTGTCGCGCGTGGCCTGAACCGCTTTGGTTTCCATATGGGTGGCGTCCGAGCCGTGCTCGGGCTCGGTCAGACCGAACGTGATGCGGTACTTGCCGGTGATCGAGCCGTCGATCATCGCCTTCTGCTCGTCGGTTCCGTAGCGGTCGAGCATGGTCACGATCGGCAGATTGCCGACGATCGAGTGTTCGTTCTGCAGGTCGTTGTGCAAACCGAGACCCTTTGAGGCAAAATGTTCGCGGATCACGGCCATCCACAGGTTGGAGCCGTCCTTGCCGCCATAGCGCTTCGGGATCGCGAAGCGCAGATGGCCGGCGGCATCGGCCAGGTTCTTGGCCTTGCGCAGCAAGAGCTCCCATTCATGGCGCGGCAGGCCGCCCTTGTCGAAATCGGTGCGCGCCCATTCACGGCGATGGTCGAAGAAGCGGATGTTGTCGTCAGCCTCTTCCAGCGGCTTGATCTCGCGTTCGATGAAGCGATCGAGCTCAGCGAGATAGGCTGTCAGGTCAGCCGGCAAGTTGAAATCCAAGGCGGTCTCTCCCGGAAATATTGTTGATTCTGATTTTGCGTCTAGACGCTGTCGCGCATCCGCGTTCGGATCGATTAAGGTGAGAAGCCTGTCGCCAAGTCAAGCAGGCGAGCGAGGCTTGCACGCGCGGTCGCCTTGCGTAATTGGATGGCACGGAACGACGCGCAGGCGCTAGGATATCAGCAATATTCTTCGCCGCAGAAAATCGACGGGAGCAAACATGGATCTGAAATTCTCCAAGGTGACGCGCAGGGGTCCCATCACCATCGTGACGCTGTCGCGGCCCGAGGTCTACAACGCGCTGCATATCGACGCGCATTTCGAGCTCAACAAGGTGTTCGACGAGTTCTCCGCCGATCCCGAGCAGTGGGTCGCGATCGTCACCGGCGCCGGCGACAAGGCGTTCTGCGCCGGCAACGACCTGAAATGGCAGGCTGCCGGAGGCAAGCGCGGCTGGGACAAGGGCGGCTTCGCCGGCCTGACCACCCGCTTCGACTGCGACAAGCCGATCATCGCCGCAGTCAACGGCGTCGCGATGGGCGGCGGCTTCGAGATCGCATTGGCCTGCGATCTGATCATCGCTTCCGAGAATGCGACCTTCGCCCTGCCCGAGCCGCGCGTCGGCCTCGCTGCGCTGGCCGGCGGCCTGCACCGGCTGCCGCGCCAGATCGGGCTGAAACGCGCCATGGGCATGATCCTGACCGCCCGCCATGTCAGCGCCAAGGAAGGCCTCGAACTCGGCTTCGTCAACGAGGTGGTGCCGCAGGGCGAGGCGCTGGCAGCCGCCGAGCGCTGGGCCGAGACCATCACCAAGAACTCGCCGATGTCGATCCGCGCCTCCAAGCAGGCGATCCAGAAGGGTCTCGAAGTCTCGCTCGAGCAGGCACTGGCCGAGCAGCGCGACTATCCGGCGGTGAAGGCGATGGCCGCCTCGCAGGATTACATCGAGGGCCCGAAGGCGTTTTCGGAGAAGCGCCCGCCGAAGTGGCTGGGGCGGTAGCACGTCCCTTCTGTCATTCCGGGGCGATGCGAAGCATCGAACCCGGAATCTCGTCATTCCGGGTCTGGTGCTGACGCACCATCCCGGAATGACGGCAATCCTCTCATGACGACGTAGGATGGGTAGAGCGTAGCGAAACCCATCGAGGCTTGGCGCGTGGTCCTGATGGGTTTCGCTTCGCTCTACCCATCCTACTTTCCGAGCTCCCGCTTGTAGGACGCGTAGTTCGGCTGGTCGACGGCGAGCTTGTCCATCGTGGTCTGCCAGAGATGCTCCGATAGCCCCGGCGTTTTCAGATCGACCTCGCCACCTGCGATCTTCTCCGACAGCACGCGGTTCAGCTCCATCAGCGTCCCGTCGGTGCCCAGCAATTGCTTCAGCCGCGCGGCCTCGGTCGCATCGCCGGCCTCGGCGAGCGCGAGCTGCCGCGTCACCAGGTCGAGCGCGTTGATGCCGACGCGCAGCTTGAAGCCGTGGTGCCCCTTGATCGCGGGCGCGATCTCGCTGCGCAGGAAGTCGGCGACGGCCTTGATCAGTTCGGTGGGTGTCGGTTCGTCCTGCATGTCACTTGCTCTCTTTCTTGCGCATGATCGATTCCGAAGACCGGTCTCCACGTTCCGGGATCATGCGCGCGGCGCCAGCAACCGCAGCAGATCGATCTCGGTCTCCGACGCGCGCCGCCCGATCATCGCGCGCTCCATCGAGTGATCCGGGCCGCTTCGGAAGCGCTGCATCATGCCGCAACACATCACGCCCCAGCGCAGCGTGCCCATCACTTCCCAGAACATCACGCGCTCGGGGTCGGCCCTGCGGCCGGCTTCCTCATAGCCCGCGAACAAATCTTCGCGCGTGCCGAAACCGCCGACCGGCTTGTCGATCTCGCCGAAGCGCCATGAGTTGACGCAGATCCATCCGAGATCCTCCATCGGATCGCCGGTATGCGCGAGCTCCCAGTCGAGCACCGCGCGCACCCCGTCGGGACCGATGATCAGATTACCGTGGCGGAAATCGCCATGCACCAGCGTCGTCTCCGACGACGGACCGGGATCGTGATCGCGCAGCCAGCGCAGCGCCAATTCGAACACCGGCCGCGGCCAGTTGAAGCTGTGATACTCGCGGGAGAGATCCTCGATCTCCCTGGTCGCGGTCAGGCTGCGCAGCTTCGGCAGCTTGGCCTTCGGCAGGCCATGGATGCCGGCGATGACGCGGCCGAGCTGGCGGGCGAGAATCGGCCGCGCGCCGGCAAATCCCTCGTCGCGCAAAATTTTCCGCGCGATGGTCTCGCCTTCGACCCGCGCCATGATGAAGCCGCGGCCAAGGCCGTCCTCCGGCCTCAAGACATGCATCACCTTCGGCGACGGCAGGCCCGCGTCATGCGCGAGCTGCATCAGCGTCGCCTCGGCATCGAGGCCGGCGGCGCGGCCCGGCGCGGCACCGTAGCCCGGCGGCGCGCGGCGCAGGATCGCGCCGACAGTGCCGTTCGGGTGCACGATGTCGAACGACCAGGTCTCCTGGCTGGCGCCGCCGGAGAGTTTTGCGGCGCCGGTGACGCCGGTCGCGCCGGGATGAAACGAGGCGACGCAGCGGGTGAGTTCGGTCTCGATCATTTGCCCTTGAACTTCGCCGGCCGCTTCTCGAGGAATGCGGTGACACCTTCCTTGAAATCCTCGGCGCTGCCGGCAAGGCGCTGCGACTCGAATTCCAGATTGAGCTGATCCTCGAGGGTATTTTCCGGGCTGTCCCAATAGAGCTTTCGGATCAGCGACAACGCCACCGTCGGGCCGTTGGCGAGATCGTGCGCGAGCTTCATGGTTTCTTCCATCAGCGCGGCGTCGTCATAGACGCGGTTGACGAGACCCCACTCCAGCGCCTTCTCGGCCGGCAGCCGCTCGCCGAGCAGCGACAGCTCGACCGAGCGCGCCTTGCCGATCAGCCGCGGCAACAGCCAGGTCGAGCCGCAATCCGGCACCAGGCCGATGCGGCGGAACGCCTGCAGGAAATAGGACGAGCGCGCGCACAGGATGAGGTCGCCCATCAGGGCGAAGCTCATGCCGGCGCCGGCGGCCGGGCCGTTCACCGCCGTCACGATCGGACAGTGCAGCTTACGCAATCGGCGCAGGAACGGATGGAACGCGGTCTCCAGCGCCGCGCCGGCATTGCTCTTGCCGGGCTTCTGCTGGTTGCGGCCCTGCAGATTGGCGCCGGTGCAGAAGGCACGGCCCGCGCCCGTGATCACCAGGCAGCGCACCTCGTCGCGCTTGTCGTCGATCGCATCGAGCGCCTCGGCAAGCCCGCCCAGCATGTCGATCGAGACCGCGTTCATGACTTCCTGGTGGTCGAGCCTCAGGATCGCGACCGATCCATCGAAGTCGAGCGTGACGTGTTTGAACTGCATGGTTTCCTCTTCACCTTGTTTCGGCGGCGGGTACCGCGGTAGGTCGATGCTTCGACCCATATTTGATTTTTGTGCCGGGCTTGTCCATGGTCGGCGGCAAGCCCATCCGTGAACGCGTGATTAGCGCGCACCAAACCAAATGGAAACCCCAATGAGTGGCATCTTCGATCTCACCGGCCGCGTCGCTGTCATCACCGGCGGCAATGGCGGCATCGGCCTCGGCATCGCGCAGGCGCTGAACGCCGCCGGCTGCAACGTCTCGATCTGGGGCCGCAACGCGGAAAAAAATGCCAACGCCGCGGCCTCGATGAAGGCCGGCCCAGGCAAGGTCGCGACGCAATTCTGCGACGTCAGCGATCCCGGCTCGGTCAAGACCGCGATGAAGGCGACGCTGGACACCTTCGGCCGCGTCGACGGCTGCTTCGCCAACGCCGGCATCGGCGGCGGCGGACGTAGAGCCTTCATCGACCGCACCGAGGAGGAATGGCGCAAGATGTTCGCGACCAACCTCGACGGCGTGTTTCACGTATTCCAGGCTGCGGCACGCCACATGACCGACCGCGCCGAGGCCGGCGACAAATTCGGCCGGCTGGTCGCGACCTCGAGCCTCGCCTCGCTGTTCGGCACCGCGCGCAACGAGCACTATGCCGGCACCAAGGCGGCGCTGAATGCGCTGTGCCGTGCGCTCGGCGTCGAACTCGCGCGCCACGGCGTCACCGCGAACGCGATCCTGCCGGGCTGGATCAAGAGCGACATGACCGCCGGCATCATGGCCAACGACAAGTTCGTCGCCAATGTGATGCCGCGCATCCCCCTGCGCCGCTTCGGCGAGCCAAGCGATTTCGGCGGCATCGCCGTCTACATCATGAGCAAGGCGTCGTCCTATCATACGGCGGATTGCTTTGTGATCGACGGCGGGTACACGGCGTTCTAGCCCGGCTCTTGCCGCATCAACGCCGTCGTCCCGGCGAAGGCCCATAGGCGCTAAAATAGGATTTGCGCCTTGGCTTCGCTTGTGATTCCAAGATGGAATGGCACACGAATCGCTTGTGAACAAAGATTGGGCGCGCGTTGTCGCCCGACT